>CAYOZV010000360.1:0-1534 GCA_964408465.1 uncultured Pirellulaceae bacterium | reverse complement strand
AAAATGGCTTTGGTAACCTTCTATCTGCTTCATCAACATCCGTTGAATTTAATACCAGAGATTATGGTTTAACCTGTGCATATAGATTTGGTGCTGGCACTACTTCTGTTGGCGATGCATTCGCAAGAGTTATAGTAGGCGGCTCTTACATGGAAGCTGATGCACTTCAAATCAGAGAAAGCCTCCTGTTTGGCGCACCACCAGCGACGCCCCCACAACCTGGCAACACTGCATCATTCGATGTAGAAGATAGCACTTATGGTTGGCGTGCAGGTATTGCTTATGAAATACCTGACATCGCTCTTCGCGCCTCAATTGTTTATAACTCACGTTACGATTTAAACTTCACTGGTACACAAGATAATAGTCAATTTGCTGGCGGTCTTGCTATTCCAGGTGTCACAGTCTTCCCTGGTATTGCATTAAGTACTCAAATCCCAGAAGCAATTGATGTTAAGTTTCAATCTGGCATTAATGAAACGACACTTCTATTTGCTTCATTGCGTTGGCAAAACTGGAGCAGGCTAGATGTTATTCCTGTACAAGATGGTAGTAATCCATTCCTTGCCCTAGAGCCTGGTTACGAAGACGGTTACACAGCTTCAATCGGAATTGGTAAGCGTATTAATGAAAAGCTAGCAGCTCGAATCGGCTTAACATGGGACAATGGAACCTCTACTGTTTCAGGCACCCAAACTGACACTTGGACATTGTCTGGTGGTTTTGCCTACGACATTCAAGATAATGTTGAGTGGAATATCGGTGCTGCTATCGGTATTGCTGAAGGTGGAACATCACGTCAGTTGCCTAACAGCATCGATTTGGCTGGTAACGTATCATCCGACTTTGATCCAGACACAATATTTGCTTTCACGACAGGCATCAAATTTAAATTCAACTAAAATATTTTAATCTATGAAGAAGCCCCGAACATTGTTCGGGGCTTTTTTGTATTCGCTATAATTTTCTGAGCGTAATTACCCAGCCTTTTAAATCGTTTTCTGGAATATGCTCACCATGCTCTTGCTTGATGATTTCCAGTTTTTCTTCTCTTTGAAGAGCCTCTAATTTGTTAGTTAGAGATCCCTCATCATAGTAATGGTCGTTTAAGCCTATGATGATGGTGCCACTGTTCCTCGTTAAACGCAGTAATTCCTCTACTGCATCGGCTGTGATATGGCCAAACGAAAATACGCCTACCGCGGTAACCGCATCGTATTCTCCATCTTTGGAATCAATCGGCGGTTTGTTTAGATCGCAGGAAAACAGTTTGTTGTAGATTGCCAACTCGGCAGCTTTGTTCAACATGCCTTGATACAAGTCACAACCGTCGATGTTTTGAAATCCTATATCCTTCAAAGCCAGGCCGGAGAGTCCTGTGCCGCAACCAACGTCTAGTAATTTTAAGTTTTTATCTGATTCTTGTTCTTGTAAGGCTTTTGCGCATCTAACAGGCTGCTGGTACTTGCCATTGCTTAAATCCTGATCATAGACTTGTGACCACCGATCATACATCGCTTTTGTTTCTTCGCTA
>CAYOZV010000359.1:0-1540 GCA_964408465.1 uncultured Pirellulaceae bacterium | reverse complement strand
TTTTTGTGTCAAGGACAAGTTTGATTACTTTTGAGAAGTTCCATTTGCATCGCCTGCTGCTATTCGAACGTGCGTTTGCAGTTCAGTAAATAAGTTCGCGAGATGCGATGGAATGTGTGAAAACCGGATCATTCTCCGCGACGGGGGTTACCCAGCGAACGGTCGATCTCGATTTTCGGAGGCTTAAACGCTAATGCTTAGGGGATCTTCGTTGAGCATCAATTTACCTTGGCTAACTCCTTTTGGAAAATCCAGTGATATAAAAGGTGGATAATTGGCGTAGCGTCTGAGGGTGAAGTTGTTGGGTTTTAGCGCGATGAATGTAGGTTTATGCTAGGACCGCATGGGGACCGCCGCGTCCTTTCAATTCTGGCGAGACGCCGGCCTCCATTGCCTTGTGCCACATCTTGATCGCCAGCTTTCGCATCAGCGCCACCAACGCCTTTTTCGTCCTCTTCTTTTGGTCTTGCCGAATTCGGTGGTAGGCCTCTGCGCTAACTTTACAGTGCTGGATTGAAACCCAAGCCGCCTGACACAACATCTTTCGCAGCCGCGCTGGGCCTTGGCGGGTAATTCGTCCTTTGCGATTGTCTGCCGCTCCACTCTCGTAACTTGCAGGGCAGAGCCCAAGGTAGGCCGCGATCTCTCGGCGGTTGTTGAAACGATTCACATCTCCCATTTCAGTCAGAAACGTCATCGCCACCAATAAACCAACTCCCGCAAGACGACGCAGTTCGGTGCAGGGGCAATGGTAACGCTCGGTCTTGGAAAGTTCCTTGACCGCCTTGTCCAGTTCTTGCATTTCGTGCTGGTAGTATTCCAAGCGTTCTAGTAGCAGTCGCAGTTTAGTGGCCAGGCAAAAATCCATTTGGTCCAACATCGAGCTGCGGATTTTTCGCAAGTGGGCTTTGGTCCAGAGCGTGGATGTCGGACTCTCACACGAGAGTTGATTGACCTTCATGAACGATTTCAGTTTTAATTTGACTCGCGTGATTTCGTCGGCGACGTCGACGCGTCCTCGAATCAGTTCGCGGTCGGCCCGCAGTTGCTTGGGCGGTGTCCAGACGACAGGCATCGAATTGCCAGCCAGAATGAAGCCACGTACTTGTTCAAGGAGCATCTGCGCGTCTTTGGCGTCGGTCTTGAGTTTTGCACTTTTGGGAGTCTTGGGAAGTTGATTGGGACTGAGTACGTGGCACTCAATGTCGGCGGCATGAAGCTGATCACTGAGACCGTGACCGAGCCCCGAAGCTTCGTAAACAAAAATGATCCGGCCGTCACCTTCTTGCGTCGCAATCTTCTTCAACGCAGTAATCATTTTGCAACGACCCTTGCTATCGTTGAAAAAATCCAACTGAGTAGGTTTTGAACGGCCGACGGCTACTTTCAAAAGCATGGTACGGTCGTGCAAATCGCAGCCAATCATGGTAACTTGAGACATGGGTTCGGTCCTTGTGGGTTGAGTACTTAGAAATGTTTTTCCCATAAGTGTGCCGAACCTGTTTTCGAACACAAACCCCCCATAGTTTCTCCGCGAAAG
>CAYOZV010000358.1:0-1696 GCA_964408465.1 uncultured Pirellulaceae bacterium | reverse complement strand
TCAGCGTATCCAGTGGATAAGGATTTCTCACCAGATGCGAGGGAAACTTGTGTCCCAAGCTCCGTTCAGTTTGCGTACAACCTGTCGGCAAACTCGGCGGCCATCGCTAAAAATCCTGGATCGATGGGCGAATAATGATCCATGTCCGGCCGCGTGAAAAATTGTTTGTCCGCCGAGGGGCAGGCGTCATGCAACTTCTTGCCAAATTCAAAGGGGACGACCCGGTCAATCGCACCGTGAGACTGCAGCAGCGGCCCACGGTAGTCGCTGATTAGCTCTGCCGAGTCGAACTTGTTCCGCATCAACCAACGCACTGGTGCCCAAGGATGTTTCGCCGCGGCAACGTCGGGCAAGGAGCTGAAGGTTCTCTGTAAAAGTAAACCTTTGCAACCACGGTTGAGCCCAATGTAAACCGCAGGTCCCCCGCCAACGGAGAACCCCTCCACAATGACGTCCGTCGGCGCGATCTCAAACCGCTGACACAGCCAATCCATCGCCGCGTCGGTGTCCAATTTAATGCCCGGCTCCGATGGTTTGCCAGCGCTTTTTCCGTAGCCCCGATAGTCGTAGACAAATACGTTTGCCTTCATCGCGGCGCCCATTAATTTTGCGACGCCGTTGCCTGTGCGAGCGACATTTTCAGCATTGCCGTGGCAGTACAAAACGTAGCGGTCGCTCTCAGGGTAAGGAATCATCCAGCCATGAAGCTTCACGCCGTCGGCCGCGGCAAACCGTACGTCCTCGAATTCAAATTGAGGGTTGTAGTCCCCACGCGACGGTGGTGAACCAGGATAAACCAACCTGTTCTCAAACAGTAAAAGCAAACCCAAGGCGATGACGTAGATAAGTGCAAAGAAAAAGAGAATACGTTTGATCCAATGGTTTAGCATTTTGAACTGCGATGAAAATGATTTTAGATGCCGAAGGACTTAGAAGCAGTTTCAAAACCCAAAGCAGGGACCAGTCCCGTGAAACATTGGCCGGTGGGAACCGGCCCTACAATCTGAATCAAGTTGGAAACCACTTCTAGGCTGTCGGCGGATATTGTGTGTGGGATTCAGGCCTCAATGAAATCAGCGCCCCGAAACCAAAGGCGACGAAGTCAGGACGGTAGACGCAACGCGTCGCACAGAAACCGCACGTAAGGCATCGCCAACTTCATTCGATTAATAGTTTCATCGACGATGGACGGTTTGAACAGCTCCTTTTGGTTCAGTGTTGTCATCGCGATATGGTCTTTGCGTTTTAAATCCACGATCAACGGATGATCCTTTTCATAGCCCCGCGGGGGACGGATCAGCGTGCTCCCATACAGCTCGAAAGTTTCGCGAAAGACCTTCTTTCCGACGATTCGTTTCCAGCGCGCGGCGTGATCGTCGATGGTGGACCTGATCATGTTCAACGGTTCCCCACTGGGCGCCCAAACGCCGGCACCAATGAACACTTGATCGAGGTCGAAATGAAAATAGAAACCAGGGGCATGAACGTCCTTGCCAACCTCGTGGCGAAAGTGAATGCCAAGATTCGTTTTGTATGGGGTTTTGTTTTTCGAAAAACGCGTATCTCGATAGATCCTCAATAACGAACCGCCCGAACGTTTGGGGATCGCCGTGAAGTGTTTGCTGACCTTTTTCCTCAACGGTTGCTCCATCGCGCGAATGAACTCCAGCGCCGGTTCCGCAACGCAAGCCAGATA
>CAYOZV010000357.1:0-1729 GCA_964408465.1 uncultured Pirellulaceae bacterium | reverse complement strand
CCGACGGCGTAAACGTAAGCAAAATTCCCGAAACCGTCGGTGAATTCACCGGTGTTGGCCAACCCGTGTTCGGGGCGGTTGTTGTGCGGCATGCCGACTTCATCGGGCAGCCACCAACGTGGGTAACCGGCTGAGATGGCGGGTGTGCAAAACGACCAGAAACTATCGCGCTGTTTTTCCACCCCATATTGCGTCAGTGTCGTGAGGTGTTGGTCGCCATTGATGTGCAGCGGCATCGCGGGGCGTAAGATATTGATCGCGTTGTTGCGAGGCGTTTGCGGCCAAGCTCCCGAATCGAGATCGCCCTTGAGATAACCGTCGCGCGAGCCGTGATGGGTGGCCACGCTGGCAAATACGGTCTGGCTGAGCAGGACTTTAAGTTTGTGGCCGCGCCAATCACTGGCCCACTCTTTGAGGAATGTTTCTTGCCGATCCCCCAACAGCACTAATCCAGGTTTGTCCAGTGTCGAGGTATCGAAATCAATATCTTCGACGTGGTCGGCGCGGCCTTCACCGGTGGAGACATGTTCGGGGCCACTTTTAAATTGCCGGTCGGAGATGATGGCAAAACTAACATCGCCGTAGACCATGTCACCGTAGTAAACACTGATGCCCTGCTTCACAGGCGTCTGGTCATAGTAGTCGGGATGATGACTGACGGTTGTTTTATGAACTGCGTTGACCATCGTTGCCGGTTCTCGATAACCTCCAAAGGAAGATGTGCCTTTGGCGGTTGGGGCCATTGCGGCGCCCGATTCGCCCCAGATGTTGCCATGAAAAACATCGTGATCATCGGGTAAACAAATCGTCGGCGCGTTCTTCATCGCGTGGCGAAACGCCCAACCGTGCATGTAGTATTTGCGGAGATAGTTAAGGATCGCGCGATCGGCGGGTTCCCGAATTAGGCCGTATCCTCCGTGCTCCTCGTAAATTTGATCGCCGGAAAAATACAGCATGTCCGGTTTGAGATTGATGATGTTTTCAGCGACCGGGGCATAGGGGAATCCGTAATCCTTTTGGCACGTCATCGCCGCCAGACGCAGCGGCCGGCCGGAGGGGTTGGCTTGGATGGTGCCCTCCCATATCGATTCGGTTTGCTGGCCGCTGGGGTGTTTTTGTTGATAGACGACCTTGTAGGGGGTGGCCGTTTTTTCGTCCCAGTTGGGGATGCGGAAGTTCGCGACCCAAGCGTCGGGATCAAGTGCCGCTTTACCTAGAGATTTCCACTGTCCATTTTTTTCGATCAAGAGTTCGACATCGTGACTGTCTTGGTTGCCCATCGGCGCGGTCAGAGCCATCAGTTTCATCACAAAATCATCGTCACCGCGGGAGTCAGACAATAAGTACATGCTCCAGAGCAGCGGGCCGAAACGATGGTCCGGATTAACGGAGAAGGCTTCTCCGCTGACCGACCAATCGTTGAAGCGGTAGCGACCGCCTTGGCCTGCTCCCTTTTTTTTGCCACCTGATTTTGCGTTGGCAAAATTGTTCACCAGTGCCACGTTGCCGAGCAACGCCGCAGCAGGAACATCATGGGTTACGCGGTTGAGTTCAATGCCGTCAGAAGAGGTGGCGGTCAGAGTTAGATTGCAGCGTTTGCCATGGGGCGTGCCGGCCAACGTTAGTGTCACGTCTTGCGGATTGGCCAAGCCTTTGATTTCGGTTGTCGAGCCACCGATGACCAGTTTGCCACCTGCAATCCCGGCGCGGATACCATTTGAGGCGAAGG
>CAYOZV010000356.1:0-1748 GCA_964408465.1 uncultured Pirellulaceae bacterium | reverse complement strand
GGCAATCAGTTTAACGATTAGCCGGCAGGCGTCGGTGTTTAGGCGGGGCCAAACGCGGTCGCCTGCCGGCTTGTCGTTAAACTAGTTTTCATCATCCCGGTGCGGGACTCCCCGTCCTGCTTTGGGATTTTTTTTCTGTTTATCGCACGACAAGACAAACGAATCTCTGCCGCGAACCACACGATCAAAGCAAAACTAAAGCTACCCAACTAATTGGCGAGGATAGAAATGAAGGGGCTAATATCTAGGAAATTGACCGTGCCGTCTAAGTTTACATCCGCTTCGGTTTGAAACGTTCCACCAGACAAGACACCAATGAAGGGTGCGATGTCAAGAAAATTAACGACACCGTCCAAATTTACATCGCCAAGTATCACAGCAGCTTGTTCTAAATTGCCTCGGAATGCGACGTTATCAATAAACAGGTGGTGGCCATTACCGGAACCTGTTCCACCGGTGAACGCGATTTGGATGACTGCCGATTCACCAACGGCAAGCGTATGATCAGCCAGGCCTGACATGTTGATATTAATGTCGTCATGCTGATCGTGCGTTAACGGATCTGAGTCATCAGTTAAAAGACCTCCCGCGAGATGGGTGATCGCATTGGTACTGTTGTCATTTGCCGGTGCATCGGATGTGAAAACATTGCCAAGGGTCATGTCGCCGCTCAACACGTTCAACGCATACATTCGGGCTGCGTTGGGACGGAAGGCGAGCGCGTCCATGTGAAACGAATTCAAATCCAAATCGACCGCGCCACCATTGGTAACGGTGAATGTCAGATCTCCGCTCGCGGCACCGTTGACCAGCGTCAAGTTCACGCCGGCCCCTGTGCTGAGGACGTCTGCTGCGGCAGGGCCTGCAAACGTTCCCCATGTCGCATCCTTACTCGCCCCACGACCGGCCCCCTCGTTGCTGAACCAACCCGGGCCCGTGACAACAGCCGTCGCGGTAACCCCCGCCGCCAGCGTGGTTGGCGGCGGCGAACCAGCTCCATCGAAATTGTCCCAGCCAGCAACCACCGAACCTGCCTCGGGGGATACAAGGTCGAATCCACTTAGCACACTGATCGAGAGCGGAGGTAGGGTGATCACTCCGGGTGTCGAAGTCACCAACGTCATGGCGCTGTCGCTGAGATCAAAGGAAGGGAAATCGTTCACGCCATCGAATTGCAGCGCTTCGTGCTGGTAGGTTCCTGTATAAACAGCACCGTCCACGTCCAAATCCATCTGCACGCTGACCGGCGATTTGTTAATGGCGTAAACCAGCAACTGGCCGTCCTTGATCACCGCTTGCGCCGTCGCGGCGTCCAAGCCAGTAACAATCTGACTGGAGGTCATTGATCCCGACAACAACCCACTGTTTAAAAACACGCGCCGCAAAATGTCATAGCTCGCTCCCAAGGACGTCTTCACGTGTTTGGGGTTGGCGGATCTGTCGTAGATTACCAGAGGATCGTGATTGTGAATCTGGAAGTACTCCGCCGATTCAAACAAGTCCGGGCGATCAAAGATGCCTAAGTAAGTGTCCGCCTGACCGAGCACGCTGATGGCATTATCCCCAGCGTCAACACTCCATTCGGACAACCAGATTGGCTTGTTTGGGAATTGGGCACGAATGTCTTCGGCCGTCCGTATCATATAGGATCGCGCGTCGAGAACCTCCTGCCTACCGGCGTTGGAATCTCCAGGACGAATGTACCTGTGCAACGATACCGCGTCGTAGTAGCTTTGGTCCGCCGCCAA
>CAYOZV010000355.1:0-1860 GCA_964408465.1 uncultured Pirellulaceae bacterium | reverse complement strand
AACACGAACCGTAGATTTGGCTCTTAGCCGAATCGCCCTTCAGTTTCGATCGGGCGAAGAGCCCAACCCCCCCGAAGCAAGCCGCTTCGAAGTCAGGTTGAGGTGCAAAAGTCGTTAAAGTGAGTACCATTGGGCGCTAGCCGCTGGTTTGGTTGCCTCACCTCTTCCCAATGTTTTCTTCCTTCGTGCGGCACCCGCGGCTAGCGCCTTGCGGCTCAGTTAAAATACTCAAATCGCTTTCATTGAACGGTAAACCGGCTGCTTTGGAGGCGTCTCTCAACCCATGATCTCTTTCACCACTCTGGCCTCTTCCACTCCCGTCAGCCCGAGATCTAAACCTTGGAACTGAACTCTCAACCGTTGGTGATCGACGCCAAACAAATGCAACAACGTCGCGTGCAGGTCACGCACGTTGACGACATCCTCCACCGAGTTATAGCCCAGTTCGTCCGTCGATCCGTAAGACATACCGCCCTTAATTCCCGCACCCGCCATCCAGATGCTGAACGCGTTGATATGATGATCGCGGCCGGTCCCCTGAGCCATCGGCGTACGACCGAACTCGCCGCCCCAAACGACCAACGTGTCTTCTAACAGTCCGCGTTGCTTCAGATCCTTCAACAGCGCCGCGGTCGCTTGATCGGTGGCCTTGGCTGACGCCGTAAAATCTTTCTCGAGATTCCGGTGGTGATCCCACGCACGATGGTAGAGCTGAACAACACGCACGCCACGTTCAAGCAACCGCCGCGCCATCAAACAATTGGTGGCGTAGGAACCGTGGTTAGGATTTTTGATCCCGTACGCTTGGAGCGTCGCTTTTGACTCTTGACTCATATCGGCCAGCTCGGGGACGGCCGTTTGCATTTGGAATGCCATCTCATACTGTGAGATTCTCGTTGCGATCTCTGGATCGTAACGGTCCTTCGCCAGAATGCCGTTCAGTCGCTGGACCTCATCGACGACCTGGCGCTGAGTCGATTGGCAGACGCCGTCGGGATTACCAATGTAGTGTACCGGCGATCCGCTGGATTGAAACGCGATGCCTTGATACTTACTCGGCAGAACGCCGGCGCTCCACTGTCGCGCGGAAACGGGTTGAGCCCCCGCGCCGACGGACATCATGACGACGTAACCCGGCAGGTTCTCCGTCTCCGCACCAAGCCCATACAACAGCCACGACCCCATGCTGGGGCGGCCTTTAATAATCGAACCCGTGTTCATAAACGCGTGAGCCGTATCGTGATTGATCTGCTCCGTCTTCATGCTGCGAATGACACAGAGGTCATCCGCCAACGCTCCGGTATGCGGAAACAGTTCGGACATCTCCAATCCGGATTCACCCCACTTTTTGAATTTGGTGAACGACTTCCGCGCCTTGAGTTCGTTATTCTGCAGCTGAGCCAATTGCTGGCCCTCGGTGAAGGACGTCGGAAAGGGATTACCGTGAATCCGGTCAAGCTCCGGTTTGGGGTCGAGGGACTCTAGATGCGACGGACCACCCGCCATACACAAGTGAACGATACGTTTTGCTTTGGGTGCGAAATGGGGAACACCAGAAAGTGCCGGCCAAGGAGCCACCCCATCGTCACCCGGAGTTGCTTGAGCCGTATTGGCGTTCACCAAATTGGCCAACGCCAGCCCGCCGATGCCCGCGAACGACTGGCTCAGGAAAGATCGCCTGCCCAGCGCCAAACGGCCAGCTGCGATGTTTGATTGATTCATGGGCACGTTTTTTCATCGTTTCAATGGTGACGACCATCAACAGGGTCAGTGAACGGTTTACTAACCATGGCCATCTCAATAGAGACCTCTATCTTAAAGAGAATTGTTAACCAAATCAAAACTGACCAAATTCTGACC
>CAYOZV010000354.1:0-1909 GCA_964408465.1 uncultured Pirellulaceae bacterium | reverse complement strand
ATCGTATTAACGTGGACAGGATCAGACTGAACGCCGAATGTTTTACCGACAACCGACGGTCGACGGTCGAACGATTTAAGACCTCCACCTTGCCGCGAATTCGATCCGGAAATGACACTCCAATTCAGCCATCGTTTTTTGTACAATGGAACCGCTTCCGCAATGCCTCCTATGTCTTCTAGAACGATATGTCTGAAACCCATTACCAACGATTTGCCATTTTTGTTGTGAAACTATTTTGCTGCGCGATGGCTGGCGTGTTTGCGCAATGCCTCCCAGCTTCGGGGCAATCACCGCTCAGAACATGGAAGGACGCGAGCGCGAAATTCGAAGTGACCGGAAGACTGGTGGAATCCAACGAGTCGAAGATTACTTTGGAGGTGGATGGCAAAGGTAAGATCGAGGTGCCGCTGGATAAACTTTGCGAAAACGATCGCAAGTACGTGCTTGGCCTCAAAATCGTCGAACATGATCAAGCTCAATTCCGATTGGCGATGGCTCATCTTGAGCGATTTCGTGAGAGTCCCGCGGCTGTCATGGAGATCCTTGATGGAATTCACAAAAATTATTCAGATGCCCCCTACGCGGCGGCGATGTTGGGGATCGCGTACGCCGTGGACCGAGCAGACTATCGTTCGGCGGGGAAATACCTGCGGCTGGCGTCTCGTTCCATTGATTCTCGACAGGCGGTCCTTGGTGATGACTATCACAAACTGACCGAGTTGGCGGTGAATAATAATTTAGCGGTTGTCTCTTTGAAGCTGGGCAAGGGCGATCAAGCGGTGAAGTTTTTCGAAAGCAATGTTGAACTGACAAAAAAGAAGATCAATTTCTGTACCTACCACAATGCGACATTGCTGCTTGAGGCGGTAAGTCAAAAAGCGTTGAGGATTGGTCTCTCTAGCAGCAATCGGAAAAAATTGGTGCAGGTGTTGGCAACCTCGCCGCCGGCGAATCCCGAGTATCAAGTTCCATCGGCGTTATTGTACATGTTGGAATGGAGCCAACCGTTGTCGCAAAGCGCAGTGGAGCGGATGCTGATGGATAAGGCCGTGACAAAGATGCCCAATGAGAAGCGTACCCATGTTAGTGGTGCCGTTTTTCAAACCGCAGATGAATTGATCAAACGCGGTTATCGGCCCCACGTCCAAGGCACTGGGTTCTTGGTAACACCAGAACTGGTGGTGACCAATCGAAACGTCGTCCAATCGGCCAATAACGATTTGTCCTACACCATTACCCAGTACCAACAAGACGGGCAGCCAAAGCTGGTGGGCGGCGCGGTCGAAAAATGGTCGCCCGTTCGCGAGGAAGATATAGCAATCATTCGGCTGGACCAAAACGTCGTCGGGGAGCCATTGCGAATCATCGACGATGACGGCGATGCGTCCGTGGGCACCGATATTACAGTGCTTGGGTTTCCTGATGTTTTCTCAACGGGCGAGCATTTATTGGCCTCGGGAGGTCAGATTGAGGGTTTTGATAGGTCAAAATCGTGGTTCTCATTGACGGCCAATCTACTTAAAGGCAACAGTGGCGGGCCTTGTGTGGACATGTTTGGAAACGTGTGTGGCGTCGCATTTGAAAAAGACCGAAACGACATTTCAACCTTCGCTGACCGCAAAGGAAGACCATATGAAAAACAAGGCGTTGCAGTTTCCGCGTCTCCTTTGGTTCAATTTATTAAATCAGTGGACCCGGACTATCAACAACTGCCGCCGCGAAACGAAGAAGCGCTCAGCCGTCAAAAACTGACCGAACAAATTCGCCCCTCTGTATTTCTGATCAAGTCTTGGAAGCCGCCGCTGAACCGCCAAGCCGATGCGGAGCGGTTTGGTGAGGAACTGAGGGCCAGTGAATTACGAACGCTCGAATCTGCCACGATGAAAGAGAACCGACTTCTCCCTGA
>CAYOZV010000353.1:0-1927 GCA_964408465.1 uncultured Pirellulaceae bacterium | reverse complement strand
CCGTAAACAATTTCGCCCGTACCGGTCGCCCAAGCACTGTCGTTGTAACTGGGCTGTCGCCAAGCCGTGCCCAAGTTGCTTCCGGTGTCGTTGTAACGCCAGGCGGAACCTTCGGCGATCGCGGTGGTGGTAGAAGTAGCGGGGTTGTAACCGAGCACCGCCGAACTGATACCGCCACCGGGTAAGCGCGGGTCACTTCCGTCTGTGGTGTAGAGGACGGTGTCTTCGGCGCCGATGGTTAAAGTATCGCCAACGTTAATCTGGCCGCCGTGTTGGCCTTGGTTTTCGATGAAAAACGAGGGCGCATCGACAGACGGCAACAGCGGCGCCGAGGCGGTAATGGTGTAGTTACCATTGCCATCTTTGTACCGAATGATCGTGTTACGGAACTGCTCTAATACGATAGGAATCCGCGCCGGCAGATAATTATTTTTCAGGTTGTTGATCGCATTGAGCCAGGTCTGCCGGGTGCGTGGGGTGTTTTGTTTGGCATCACCCCAACGTAAAGATTCGCCAATGATCGCTTGGTCGATTTCCTCAGCCAATGCGTCAATGTTGGCGATCTGTCCTTCCACCGACAGCGGGCCGCCGTTGGTGTACGCGGCCTCGACGCGGTCAGCGAACCGCAGGCGGTACTCGGGGCTGGCCATCAATTTCTGGTGCAGCGTTTGCGGATTAAAGAATGCCGCTTGTTCAAAGTTTGAATCATTAAAGGGGCCGTTTCGATTGATGTTCACGTCCAGCATCGTGTGCTCGGAATCGTGGGCGAAGAATTTGAATCCTTCGTCGCCGCTACGATTACGTAACCAGAAAACGTTGTTTAAAAATCGGTTGTTGGAGTAATCGCCAATGGGGGCGTCGCGGTTGCCGCCTTGAATAACGATCGACATGTAATCGATCAAATTGTCGACGTCTAACAAAACGGGGAAATTAGGGTTGCGTGTCCCATCGACGTTCAGCCCTTGGGCTCTCATGTAGTTTGCGTACTCGGCGAACGCTGGCCTCGAGTTGTCAGGCATTAGCGCTGAAGCCTGAGTGAACAAATCGTGCCACGCCGCCAAGTTCCCGTCGGTCGCTTGGGCCTGTCCGCTTTCGGCCTTGATCACGTCGTAGTCATCGGGATCACCGCCGAAATAGGATGCCGCAAAATTCGAATCGTGCCGTTCCTGTGTTTGATAGATGCCCCAATATTGGCCATTGAGATACATGTGGAACCAAGTACTGCGTGTGTAGGGCTGGCCTAGATCGCGCTGCGTGATTCGCGCCAGTTCGTCTTCGATGTAGTTGGCGCGCGAAACGCCATTGAAGCTCCATGACCAGTTCTGAGCCGTTCGCAGGTCGATCTTTTTAAAGTAGTCGGTGCCTTCGCTGCCGTGGATGGGATAGTTCAGTTCCGAATCACCGTACTCATCACGAAAGTAAAGCTTAAACGAATTTTTGGGATTCTCAGGACGACGACTGTAGGCGCCTTTGATTCGCAGTCCGGCGTTGACCTGAAAACCCTCGCTACCGTCGGGGTTGATCAGTTCTACCGAGGCGGGGCGCTCCCATGCGATCCCTCGATTTTGCGCGTGGCTGTAAATGCCGGTCGTTTCGTCGAAGAGGTTATCAAGGTCCGTGGTGACCGACCACGTTGGAATCGACAGCAGCGCGTCTTTGACGTCTTGCGTACCCTCGGAAGCGATGATTTGCGGATCAACGCCATAGTCAACAACTTTTGATACGGTTTGGCCATCTTGGGAACCTACGCCCCAATCCGTCGGCCATCCGGGAGGCGCTTGGCCGTTGGTCGATTGGGCGAGGATGTCATCAATGTACAGATAGGACCACGTCCGCGCCGGTTCCGCGATACCTCCGGTCGGGATGGTTGCCGCGCGTAGGTTCGTGGTCGAATTAATCGAAACCGGACCAGTATAAGTCAATCCAT
>CAYOZV010000352.1:0-1938 GCA_964408465.1 uncultured Pirellulaceae bacterium | reverse complement strand
CGACATCACCCAGGTTTATTCTCGAGGGCTTGGCCCCCACTTCATCCACGGTATCGACCACCAAAAAGTCGTCGACGGACGGTCGCCGCGCAATCGGGGCGTGCGCGTGGGCACCGTCGCAGCGGTAACAAAAAAGTCGGTACACGTCGAAGTGATTCAGGACATGAAACGTGGCGATGGCGTAGTGTTTGATGCCGCTGGTTGGCGCAGCCCCGACCAACCCGAAGAAGGCGGCCACATCTACGAAGTCACGCGTATCGACGATACGCACGTGAAGTTGGAATTCGGCAAAGGCGAGATCAATTTCAGTCGTATCCGCGCTGGCGATTTAGTCTGGCGAACACGTGACGCCCAATTGGTTAAAAAGCTCAAACCGCTGACTCAGCCCAGTACTCCGGCACACACCAAAGCGATCAGTTTCCAAGTCGTTGCCAAAGTTGGAGAACCGATTGCGGTGACGGCCACTTTGGAAAACGGACTGACGTCGTCTTTTGCTGGGGAAGCGCCATTGGCTGCCGCGGAGAAACGGGCGCTTGACGCTGACGCGCTAACTGAAAAACTTGGGCGACTGGGCGGGACGCCATACCATTTGAAAGATATTGGTTTCGAAAACGACAGCCCGGTCTTCCTCCCGACGAGCCAACTTAATCAAATTCGCCGTGAACTGGTCGATGACCTGTTCGAACAAAGCGGTCGGTGTAATCCGATCGAATCGACGCCAAAATTCGATGCGTTATTGGAACAGCGCGTTCGGATCCCCACGCCAGCGGACGCATCGACCGGCAAGGTCAACTTACACATTCTGGTTCGTTCGGCCGACCAACTGGATGCGGCGATCGCGGCCGAACCGGCGTCGATCACATTGGATTATTTGGAATTGTATGGGCTACGCGATTCAACCGAAAAGGTAACCGCCGCCGGTATTCACTGTCGCGCTGCCAGCCCGCGCGTGCTCAAACCCAGCGAACAGAACGTGATTAAGTTTCTGTTATCGTTGGAATGCGATATTCTGGTTCGATCGGGCGGGTTGCTGAAAGATTTGGTGGAACATCCGCGCTCGATTGGAAAACTGATTGGCGATTTCAGCTTGAACGCGGCTAATTTCCTCTCATGTGAAACCTACTTGGCGATGGGGCTGAAACGAATCACCCCGACCTACGACCTTAACGGCCAACAGATTGCGGAATTAACGGAGCAGATTCCCGCTGAGAAACTGGAGGTGATTGCCTTTAGTCACCTGCCCGTTTTCCACATGGAGCACTGCGTGTTCTGCCGGTTTTTATCCGAGGGGACCGACAGTTCTAACTGCGGGCATCCGTGTGAAAAGCACCAAATTTCGATCGAGGACAACCAAGGCCGCAAGCACCCCGTGATGGCTGATGTCGGTTGCCGCAACACGGTTTTTGGGGCTGAAGTTCAGTTCGATGCGCAGTGGATTGAGCAATGGTGGCAGACGGGCATCAAAGATTTCCGCATCGAATTCGTCCACCAGACGGGCGACCAAATCACCGAGGTAATGACGGCGTTGAAGTCCTACTTCGCCGGCACCATCACCGCAGGGGATTTAGAAACGATGCTCAACACTGATCAAACCCAAACCACCCAAGGCAGTTTGTTCGTGCCGCATGATTTCAAGGATCTGGTGGAATTAAAGTAAACGACGCTTCAGACGCAGACGCTGCTAAGGTGAGTATTGCGTATTGATTTTCGTTAAAGAAACGCCGCGATAACCAAACGCCGCAACAACGAAACAGCGGCCCCTCGTGATTGGTTGAGCCTCTTCGTTGTTGCGTCGATCTAATGATTGGCTGGGATTTTTAACAAAATCCACTACGCCGGGAGGTTGCCGCAACACGGTTTTTGGGGCCGAAGTTCAGTTCGACGCGCAGTGGATTGAGCAATGGTGGCAGACGGGCATCAAAGATTTCCGCATCGAAT
>CAYOZV010000351.1:0-2036 GCA_964408465.1 uncultured Pirellulaceae bacterium | reverse complement strand
CGCCAGCTTCTCCCCAAAACCGACGGGCGCACGCCACGCAAACAAGGAGCTTTAACAAGGCTCCACTACACGATCGCGGGTTCCACCGTCGTCATCTCCTCCCCCATTTCCAAATTCAACTGGTCTGCCAATTGGGGCAGATGGCTGGAATGTCGGCGAGAGAACAGCAGACAGTTACCGTCGCCGGTTTGAATTCGATTTGCGATCAGACCTCTGGCAACTGCCAGCGAGCCTGCCGCTGGAGTTAGCGACACCGTCTTTGGTGTTCGAAGAAACCGATGCCGCGTCAGCGTCCAACCTTCATCGGTCGCCTGCATGATTAGTCTCGTTTTCGATTTGAACGGACCAAACGCCTGCTGAGGGAAAACTGTCAAGCTATTTTTAGGCACGGCGTACCCCGGGCTGATCATCGTCCAGATCGGATCCAACAGCAACGTCCTTAAATAACCAGTACGGCGTTTGGCCCAATTAAAGGCGAACAGGCAGGCAACAAAAATCAACAAATTGATGATCGTCGCCAGCGTTGGATTATAAGCGTAAACTCCCATCAGCGCCGCACACGCCGATTTATTGGCCACCTCTAACGCAGCATCAACCATCGGAAAGGGAATCAGCCACACCGAAACTTCAAAAAGGAACTTGATCGTGTTAATGACGATGATGTTTACGATCGCCGCGATGCTCATCAGCACATCCGCCGAAAATGAAAATATGCCGGCTTGCATCACAATGGGCCCCATTTCTTCTGCTCCGGCGGCCTCGCCAGTGGACGCCAGCACACGCAACAATACGATCGTGATAATCGCCGCGTACGTTTCCAGTTGATCAATCGCTTGAGCGGCCGGTTTGCTGACTTTTGTGAATCGAGGCAAAGACGTCAGGAGAGTCAGCCCCAGGAAGATCCAAAACGTGGCAGGGTTGCTGAGGATCGGATTGTTGCTGATGAACTGGTTGAACGGCAATGACTCCGAACCGAACTGCGAAATTCCCGCCAGCAGCGTGATGCCGAAAAAAGGCGATATCGCGATCGGCGCCAGCGGCCCCAACCATTCGGCGATCGACACCGAACCGCCCAACCCTTGGGCCACCGCCATGTCGTTGGAGCTGAGCGGATTTGTCAGGTATTGCGAAAAACCTTCGAGATCGTCGCTGGCGCGATCGGCGAGGTCCCCCTGCAGCGCCGGAGCAGCAGCCACGTAGACCACTTTATCGTTGGGCTGCACCGCAAAAGAAAACAGCACTACCATCGCCACAAAAACGACGATGATGCGACCCAAGACAGGGCTTGAAAGATACCGTAGAAAGCGAAGCATAAAAATTCCCCAAAAGCGAAACAGATCACGGCAAACCCCAGTGGATTCAGCAACACGATCTAATTCAATCTTTTGAGGATTGCTTCTCAATGTCAACACGAGTTGTTCTTGCCTGCGTTTTAGCCGAAAAATCACCATGGACTCTTCAGCGCCGTCGGTGCAAGAACACGCTGAGCCCTAATCCTGATACCGATCCAAGGCATCCGCGTCGCCTGCCAATCAAACACAGGCACTCGCACACAGCTCGATCAGCCGGCAAAAGATTTGGGCAGCAAAATTTCAAATTCGCAATTCTCTTACCTGACCGCCGGCGGACCGTCTGAGACGAACGATGGTCTATGCCTACCGCTTCACCCGAGCACTACCACCGGCGATTACAGATTCAACTTCATCAAGGGAAGCCATCGTTGTGTCACCTGCGGTCGTCATGGCGAGCGCTCCATGAGCCGCGCCGTAGTTAACGGCCTTTTCGGCATCGCCAGTTGTTAGGAAACCGTAGATCAACCCCGATGCGAAACTATCGCCGCCACCAACGCGATCAAAGATCTCAAGGTTCTCGCGATGGATGGCCTGGTGCAGCTGCCCGTCTTTCCAACACAACGCGCCCCAGTCATTGATGGTCGCCGTTTTCACCGTTCGCAACGTCGTCGCCATCGCTTGGAAGTTGGGAAAATCCTTAATCGCTTGTGCGATCATTTTCTTGTATCCCTCAATCGGCAACTC
>CAYOZV010000350.1:0-2038 GCA_964408465.1 uncultured Pirellulaceae bacterium | reverse complement strand
CGTTATGATTTGGCAAAGCGCACCGTCATTTGGCGGACGATCCAAAAACTTCCTGCCGCCGACAGTCGACCCAGCGTTGCTCGGTTGGCCTCCAGTGAAAAACTATCGTTGGATTACCTCAGTCGCGACTGGCAGGATTATCTCCGCGTTCCCCAACTCCAAGATGAATTTGCGTCGCTCAACCCTGATGCGGCGGCTCGAAAGGAGGCGGCTCGTTTTACGTTGGCTCGGATGGCGTCGCCCTCGTTGTCTGACGCTCAGCGCCGGTACGTCAATGAAATGATTCCGGCTGCGGTGGTGACAACGCTCAAGCAGTCGGCAGCGGGGGAAGTGAACCAATATAAATTGCTCAAAGCGATCGAATGGAACGAGCAAAATCCGTCAGGTGTGGCGACGAATTACATCAACGATCAATTTCAAAATTTGATGTGGTCGCCCGACGCTGATCGCCAAGCCGCCGCGATGCAGTTGCAGGCCCACTATCGCAACGCCAACCTGCGTTTGGCCGTTTCGCAGGATATGCTCAACCGTTTGATTCCTGATTCGCCGGCGGTCAACGAACCGGTCCGCGAACAGGTTTTGGGTGCCGACGTGAGTGGGTACTCGCAGATTCGTAATCGGTTGAGTGTGAAGCTGGTTGACGATCCTTCGCGCATTGCCTTGAAACTGCAAACGCTGGGCGAAGTTGACTCAGACACGATTGCCAAACGCAGCGGGTTCGAAGTCCGCAACGAAGGCATGGCAAAATTCCAAGCCTTCAAAAAACTGACACTGGACAGGATGGGACGGTTCTCCTCCGACAAACCCGTTGCTTCGGCTCAAGCCAGACAGCGATTGATCGGCATGCGGTCGAAGCTCGATCCGTTTCCGGTGGTCAACTGGATCGCCCGACGCGTGGCGGAAAAGAAGTTGGCTCAGCAAACGCCCGAAGCGACTGAGTTGCTTGAGCAAAAGATCAGGCAATCGGCCAGCCACCAGCTTCAGCAAGGCGTGGAACAGCAAGTCGCTCAGATGCAGGCCTACCTCAAAGCCAATTTGTTAGATCCTTTGATTTCGATGGACCTCAATCCCGAAGCACTTCAGTTGGCCACCAACCGGCAACGTGTTGTGATGCGTTATCGTCTGGCCGGGATTGATCAGATGGCGTCGGACTCCCCGCGGCCGGTCGATAGCAACTACGACTATCTCAGTTTGCAACTTCATCAGTCGTTATTAAACAATGCGATTGAACGGATCGAGATCGAATCTGAGACCTTTACACCGGAGAGTTTGCTGGAGCATCTTTCGGAGGTCATTGGATTTAACCCCAAAAATACCAACGGCCAAACCAAACACGAAGCGCAATTTGTGTTTGCCAATTACGATGCGATACGCGTTGACTTCGTGGAAGGCAAGGTGCGGATCGAGTTGAATCTAAAATCGCTGAGGGTTGGCAAAGGTAAGACGTGGCGAAACATCACGATTTCATCGACCTACGCTGCCAAGGTCATCGGTTCGCAAATCCAGCTGATACAAGAAGGCATGATCGGCGTCAAAGGTAAGAAGTTTCGCATTGGCGACCAGATTGCCGTGCGAGCGATCTTCAACGTCGTGCTGCCTGATAGCTATCAGTTTGAAACGATCCCGCGACAATTGGCGTCGCGGATGAATGGATATGCGTTGGTGATTGCGGATCTTGACTTGGCTGATGGTTGGGTGGGAGTGACCTATGACGAGGTCCCGATGACCCACTCTCAGCCGTCCTATGACTTACCACCGATCTACGAAGCCAATGGGCAAGGCGCAATTTATTCCGACGGTAATTACTAAACCGTAGTGGAGTGTTGTTAAACCTCCTCTCTGCACCTTCGTTTTCTGTTGGGGCGACGGTGAAGGGCAGCGCGGGATCTTTAACAAGATCCACTACGGGAATCGGTGGTGTGCTTTCTTCTTGGAATTTGGGGCAATTGTTAAATCGTCGTGGAGTGTTGTTAATCCTCCTCGCTGCACCTTCGTTTTCTGTTGGGGCGACGGTGAAGGGCAGCGCGGGATCTTTAAC
>CAYOZV010000349.1:0-2044 GCA_964408465.1 uncultured Pirellulaceae bacterium | reverse complement strand
CCGCTGCGGCTTGGCCACGAAACGGCGGACTGGATTGAATCCAACCGCGACCAACCGTTCTTTGCCTTTCTCAGTTTCTATTGCGTTCACGCCCCCATTCAATCGACTGAAAAACTGTGGGAAAAGTACCGCGCAAAGGCGGTTAAAAAAGAACTGCCTGAAAACCGATTCTTAATCGACCGCACGTCACCGGTCCGGCAGGTCCAAGACAATCCACTGTATGCTGGCATGGTGGAATCAATGGACAATGGAGTGGGGATCGTGTTGCAGAGATTGGAGCAGTTGGGTTTGCTGGAAGGTACCATCATCGTTTTCACCTCTGACAACGGTGGCGTTTCAGCCGGCGACGGCAAAGCGACCTCAAACCTTCCACTGCGCGGCGGCAAGGGACGTCAATGGGAAGGCGGCATTCGCGAACCATTTTATATTCGTTACCGCGGCGTCGCTTCGGGCACGACAGATGTGCTGGCCACGGGAACCGACTTCTACCCAACATTGCTGGACCTTTGTGAGTTGCCGCAGCAAACGGACCAACATGTCGACGGAAGAAGTTTACTTCCCGTTTTGACCAAACACCCGACGGAGCAGACTCAGGCGGATCTTGAATCATTGAAAAAACGTTCGCTGTTTTGGCACTATCCGCATTACGGCAACCAAGGCGGAGATCCATCGTCAATTATTCGCAAGGACGAGTGGAAACTAATCTCATACCTCGAAGAAGATAAGGTCGAACTCTACAACGTGGCCGATGATATCGGAGAGCGAACCGATGTTGCTTCTAAGCACCCTGAGAGAGTCGCGACGATGAAGGCCGAGCTGGATCGGTGGTTGATTGAAATGGATGCCGCGCTGCCTTCGACCAATCCAAGTTTCAGCGCCGAACAATGGGCGGAGGACAAAACTCGAACTCGCGAGACGCTACTTCCGAATTTAGAGCGGCAACAGGCTGCGTTTCTGGAGCCAGACTTCGTTCCGCCGGAAGGATGGTGGGAAGAAACGGGGAAGTGACCCACCTTGAGGGGCGATCTTTGGTTTTAAAAATTTCGTTCTACAAACCCACCGGCGACCATCCTCCTGCCGCCGATAGTCACCCGCGCTGACCTAATCCGTGATCGCGGGTGCCTTTTGAAATTTCTACGATGTACTTATAATCAGCTCATGGCCAAGAAAAAATCAAACGCGAAGAAAAATCTTCCCACCTTCGAAGACGCGCTGCAGCAGCTAAAACAGTGTCTCGAAGCGCTGGAATCGGAAGATCTCACGCTGGACCAATCGCTGGAGCAATACGAAAGTGGCGTTGGCCATTTAAAGCACTGCCACCGCGCGATTGCGGCCGCCAAACAGAAGATCGAGAAATTGGTAAAGATTGACGCAGAAGGCAATGCGATTGTCGAATCTTTCGACAATACCGCATCCGAAAAGATGGCCACAGGGACCCGCCGAAGAACATCCAGCAAGAAATCTCCCACCAAAGCCAGTCAAAACGATCAGATCGATGATGATGACATGGACGATTCAGAGGGCTTGTTTTAATATGGCGACTTCGCATCGGGGGACCGTTCCCGCCGCCGGAATTTACGAAGGTAGGCAGTAACACGCGGAAACCGCCCCTCCGAAATCTAGTTGCCGATAAATCTTGAATACGGTTGACACAAATAGGGATAGGCCAGGGCCACCCAAGACAACTTACAGACCAGCCGCCCAATGACGACATCGACTCTTTTTCCGCCTGCCATCGAAGCTTATCGTGGTCGCATCGATGACGCTCTGCAATCCCACACCCAGTTTGACGATGATTGTCCAGAGAAATTAGCCGAGGCAATTCGTTACTGCCTGTTGGCACCGGGGAAGCGATTCAGGCCGCTGCTGGTTTTAGTGGCTGCCGAAATGTGCGATGGTTCGATTGAGGACGCTCTTGCTGCCGCTTGTGCGGTGGAGATGATTCATAATTACTCGTTGATCCACGACGACTTGCCGGCGATGGACGACGACGAATTACGTCGGGGTCGTCCGACGTGCCACATCGCTTTCGACGAAGCGACGG
>CAYOZV010000348.1:0-2074 GCA_964408465.1 uncultured Pirellulaceae bacterium | reverse complement strand
AATCAGTCCATTGAACGGTATTGGGGCTAATCGTTAAACGGACCACGGGTGACCGCCGTTGACTACTTCTCCGGCCGGTCAAAGAGCACCCATTGGCCGTCGATCAGGCGTTGGTGCGGAGTGAAACGCGATTTGTAGACCATGTGGGAACAGTCTTGCACGAAGTATCCAAGATACAAATGCTTGATCTTTTGCTGCTTGCAAAATTCAATCTGCTTCAGAATTGAATAGGTCCCGATCGAACTGCTATTGAGAAACGGATCGTAAAACGTGTAGACGGCCGACATAGAAGATTCGCCTAAATCGCAGATCGCCACACACTTCAGTTCTTCGCCGGCCCAGTAAGTGATCTCGAAAGAGCGAAAACAGCTTTTCACGAATCCCCAAACATACTCTTCAATGTCAATCTCGGCGTCGCTGGCGGACAGCCCGCGCTCTTTGCGATGCAGGTTAAACAAAGCCACCCTCTGTTTATCGCCCAGCAGATCGTTCATCCGTTGCTTGTATAAACGGTTTCCTTTATTCAGCACGCGCCGCTGGTTGGAGCTGAATTCATAGTCTTGGACCGCGATCCGGATCGCTTGGCATTGCTGGCAGTTGGGGCAGTTAGTTTGGTAGACAAATTCGCCAGTCCGGCGATGCCCCTGAGCCAATCGAACGTCCGTTTCCCGCAGCCCAATTTTCCGCAGTGGCATCCGCAACGGCATCCGCGCCTCGCGGTCGGGCAAGTACGGACAGGTTTCCGTTTCATCAACGATGACGATGTCGGTGGGTGGATTAATTTTCATCGCAATTCACAAATGAAAGAGTGACGTTCGAAACGAGCAGCCCGCAGAGATTGAGCCGCGGCATCAATTGAGTATTCTGCCGTGGCAAGATTGTACGCATCTCAAAGAGAAAGACAAAGCATTTTCGCCCCAATCAGCCAGAACGGAATCCGCACACAACGCCTCTGAAAATCGACTTTTAGAACGACACCTCGCCTTACCATCACCGTGTGGCGTCTCTGCAACACAGCACAAGGGGCGCGTGCCTTCAGCAAACGCAGCAAAACCCCAGTGCTGGCGCGCCTCGACCGGCAATCGGGCTGATTCAAAAAACGCTGCCATGGGAACACTGCCATTGGCGGCTTGACCAAACAACCGTAAACATCAGCAAAACTGGGAGTTCTGGTGAAGGCACTTCCATAATTCGCCCGACAGAGTCTACTTTTATATGAGTGTTAGACAGTATTAAATCAAAGGGATGAACCCATGTCCGAAAACCCATACCAACCGCCCGTCCCAGATATGGCAGCCGGAGAAAGCGGTTACGCTTTTGACAAAGCTCCTTCGGCGTTAAAGGCGGTTTGTATTCTCTGCGTTATTTTAGGTGCGTTGGGTTTATTCGGATCGCTGATTGGAATCGCGGGACTGTTGTTTCAACAACAACTTTCGGAATTCCAAATCGACATGGCCGACCCCAGCCAAATGGAGATGCAGACAAAAATGGCCGAGGCACAGGCTTCTTTTTTCATCCCCAACATGTTCATTACGATCTTCAATCTTTTGCTTGCTCCATTTTTGCTGGTCGGCGGCATAGGAATTCTGATGAAGAAAACATGGGGACAGAAAATCTTAAGCCGTGCTCTGATCGCAGCCACCGCTTTTATCATTGTCCGAACGGTCCTGACCAGCATTTTTCAAATGCAGATTTTCGGGGTGATGAAAGAGACGATGATTGACAGCATACCCACCGGCGGAAAATCGGGAGGCCTCGAGGCGGGCACGATGGAAACGATCATGATGACGTCGATGTACTTCGGGGTCGCGCTGGGCGTCGTGATGTCGTTGAGCCTGGCTGTGTTTTACTTTTGGAGCTGGCGTTATCTGAAAAAGGATCACTGCCAAAGGTATCTGAACACGTTTTCCACGTAGACGCAGTGCGTGCCAACAATAGTCGCCGTGCGATGCGAGGCCTGCAATCTCTTCAGCCGACGGGCGTCAGCCCAATGGCTCTCACCAATGGCACTCACTTTAAATGGGTGACGCGTCGAACACGAACCGTAGATTTGGCGCTTAGCCGAATCGCCCTT
>CAYOZV010000347.1:0-2086 GCA_964408465.1 uncultured Pirellulaceae bacterium | reverse complement strand
CAGCATCGTGACCGATTCGGACCAGGTTGACTCCTCCGCGTGCTGCGCGGAAGAAGTCAGCCAACGATTTCCCTGCTGCGACCTTGGTTTCTATCGCCGACCAATGATCCAACGCAATGTTGGCAGCGTCGGTGAGAAACGCGGGGGGCAAATTCTGTTTGGCTCTTTTTTCAACCACCCGTTTCAACAGCAATCCGGCGAAACAAACGTCTTCGCTGGTGATAATTCTGTCGGTGCCCGAGCACATTACACAAACGCGTTCACAACCGAAAACCGCTTCGGCCACCGCATCGACGTTGACCATCGCTCCGATCAAAACGCGCGTCGCCGCCCGGCACGCTTCCATCGCGACCGTTCCGTTAGTCGTTGCCAGGATCAAACATTTATCCTTGATCGCGTCGGCGGTGTACTCAAGCGGCGAATTGCCGTGGTGAAAACCGTCAACAATTTTGCCCTGTCGCTCACCTCCCATGACCGAACTACAGCCGATATCCTCGTGAGCAGCACGTGCGGCCTCAATCGACGGCTGGGGAAAAACTTCTTTAGCGCCGTTAGAAAGCGCCGATATGATCGTGGTCGTGGCCCGCAGGACGTCGACCACGATGACCGTCGTATCCTCCAGACAATCCGCGGCAGCAGGCAGCAGAGCGACATCAAAACGGGGGGCAACAGCGTTGGACACGGTTATGGTGGTTCCTCTGATTGAATCGGCGAATAGAATGTATGTCGGCCGTGGCGGGGCTTCCAGATTCTGCGTTTGCTACTGGCGAACAGCCTCCGTCACGAACAACCGTTAATGTATCGGTAGATCACCGGTCCTGCAAAGGTGTGCGTAACCGCGCCGCTTGAAATTGGCCGCATCCTATCCCAAGAAAAATCAAAACGTTCATGGCAGTCGACAAATCAAACCAGCGCGTCCGTAAGATGTTCGGTGAAATTGCGCCCAATTATGATCGCATGAACCACCTGCTGTCGATGAACGTGGACAAGTATTGGCGTTGGAAAACGGTGCGAAAGCTCAAACCCAACCGCGACGATCCAATCCTTGACGTCTGCACCGGCACCGGAGATCTGGCGTTCTCATTCGAGAAGAACACCACCGGCGAAGTGCCTGTCATCGGTTCGGATTTTTGTTTCCAAATGCTGGCAGTCGGCGAAGAAAAAAAGGATCGACCAGACCAAAACGTCACTTTCGTCGAAGCCGATGCGCAGAACCTTCCCTTTCCCGCTGACCATTTTCAAATCGTCAGCGCCGCGTTCGGTTTAAGAAACGTCGCCGACACCGATTTAGGATTGCGAGAAATGACACGCGTTTGCAAACCTGGCGGGCAGATCGCAATTCTGGAATTTTCGGTACCCCGCACTCAACCGATTAAAGGCATGTACGGCTGGTACTTTAAAAACGTGCTTCCCAAGATTGGACAAGCGTTAGCCCGCAATAACTCCAGCGCCTATGACTACCTGCCCGATAGCGTCGGCGAGTTCCCCTGTTACGAGGCGTTGGCGGAGAAGATGAAGGACGCGGGCATGAGTCACGTCGATTTCTATCCGCTGACCTTCGGCATCGCGACTTTGTACGTGGGTGTAAAATGAGCCAATCCTCCAACCATCCGCTGGTGCTGGCCATCACCGGTGCCAGTGGAGTCATTTATGGTCAGCGTTTGCTGCAAGTTTTATTGAAAACGGATGTCGACGTTCATCTGACCATCAGTGCATCAGGCGCGTTGGTGCTTAAACACGAGGTCGGCGTCGACGTCGATTTAGACAACTTTCGTGTTGGCGATCTGATTCCAGGTCAAACGGATTCCGATCGACTGAAGTACTACCATCACAGCGACTTCATGACACCGATTGCCAGCGGCGCCTTTAAGACGCGCGGCATGGTGATCTGTCCCTGTTCGGGAAGCACCCTCAGTGGCATCGCGACGGCGGCCAGCAGAAATCTGATCATGCGCGCCGCCGATGTGCACCTTAAGGAAAAGCGTCCTTTGATTCTGGTGCCGCGCGAAACGCCACTGTCGCTAATTCAGATCGAGAACCTGCAATCGACCGCCCGCGCGGGAGCGACGATTCTTCCGGCGTCGCC
>CAYOZV010000346.1:1162-2091 GCA_964408465.1 uncultured Pirellulaceae bacterium | reverse complement strand
CGGTCTCTAATTGTCCGGTAATTTCACACAGTTTTGCTTCGGCTGTGTGTTGGAATAGACGCATTGAACATTGCTCGAACCCGTCTCGAGCGTCCAGCAAAGCAACTTTCGCAGCATTGATATTTTGTTTTTTCAGTTCCACGTTCGCAAGCACTTGCTTAGCCATCGGTCGAGCCCAACGGACTTTCTCACGCTCAAGTCTCTTCATCATCTTTCGCACTACAGCCTCTGCTGCCGCACCATTCTCCGATTCGATTCGGTGAACGGCACAGCGCCCACAAAATTCGCTAATAAGTATTCGCAAAAATTCCATACCACGGTAGTTTGACCGAGCAAACATCTTCCATAGCTTTTCGGCGTTTTCGGCTGCCGCCGGATAGTTACCTGTGTAGAGGTGGGCCTCGCCGCGCGCGTAAACGGATCTGATATGCTGCATACAAAATCTGTCCTCAGGCCACATTTTCATCGCGTCATCCAGCGATGAAAGAGCATCCGCCGGCTTGTCCTTTACAAGCAAGACAAAAACCCCAAAGAAAATCATCAGATTAGAAATATTGAGAAAATGCTCGCGATTGGCGGGACTGGCAAGCAGCGCTTGATACCGCGCAACCGTCGCTTTGACTTGGCCGGAGTACTGCAACCCCAACAGCCCCCACAATTGAATCGCGCCAATCTCTTCATGGGAATCGGCACACTTTTGCCTAAAATGTTCTTCCGCCGCCGTGAAATAGTATTCGCCCTCTTCCCAATGGCCATTGCACACACCAAGAAACGCTTTCGCCTTCAACAACGTTCCTGCAAGGTAGGCGTCGTTGCGTGTCGTGACGGTATCCATCGAATCCAAAAGCTCTCTTAAATATCTTTCTTTGCAAGACCCCAACGCCGTTTCGTGAGTCGCACATAGAATCCTAGATCGCAAGGTTCGAACT
>CAYOZV010000346.1:830-1152 GCA_964408465.1 uncultured Pirellulaceae bacterium | reverse complement strand
TCGCAATATGATGACTAAAGTTCACAAACAGTGCTGCTTGCATACTGTCAAAGGTCGATAACGAGACCCCCGTATCCCAAAGCAGATCACACAAAATGGATTTGTTTTGAACCAAAGAATCACCGGCAGATGCGTCGTCATCTACTTTTTTCAGCACCGCTGTGGCAGTGGGATCCAATCTTAACGCGGACCTGGATCGTGTGTGTGCAAAACGTAGCCAACGTTTAAAAACACCCGCGAACTTTGACATTTTTAGTTTTAAACGAATCAAAACAAACTGCCGAATCACCGCGGACTCTGATGGGAAGGTGGAATATCCCCA
>CAYOZV010000346.1:0-820 GCA_964408465.1 uncultured Pirellulaceae bacterium | reverse complement strand
CAGCCGGTTGAAGACGTTCAATGCATCCTTCACGCGGCCCGCGTAGCAGTATTGGCAGGCTGCTTTTTGTAAATATTGAGCCGCCCCGTCATCCAACTTTGATGCTATCTCCAAATACATGTCGCCAGCATCACTTGCATGCCCCAGCCCCGCGAGCGCCGACGCCAATTTGCGCTTCACATCTTGTTGCTGCTGATTGTTGCCGGGAAATTGATCGAGCGCGACCTTGTACGCACGGACAGCTTCGCCGAAAGCTCGAGACTGCGCCGCCGTATCGCCAGCAAGGATTGAATAGCGGCAGCATAGCCCTCGATCCCCCGCCTCACCAAAGTGAAACGCAAGCCGATCCGGAGCCACCCCCGGTTTGCTTTCGCTGATAGCAGCCAGCGAGGCGTGAACCGCCTTCTTTCCCGCGGCGTCGAATTTGGAATACACCGTCTCTCGGATCATGTCGTGAAAAGGCGTCAACATCAATTCGCCATCTGATTGACTGATCGTTATCAACCGCCTCGACGAAAGTTCGCTAACTTCAGCCTCAAAATCCATTTCTATCTCAGCAGCCCCAAGTGCGATCGACTGAGGCAGCGGATAACCTGCCGCGCAAATAAAACGCAACAAACGTTGGGATCGGGGATCTAAGTTCCTCATCCAGTCCAACGACCCAGATTCTATCTGGTCCTCAGGCATCGCAGAAAGTTGCGCAGCCAGCGCCGCCAAAAACATCGGCACACCCCCAGCAGCCCCAACGGCCTTGGAGAGCGCGCGACTACTGAGCCTCGGAAAATTCGCTTGAAGAAACTGCTGAGCATCATCGTCGCCC
>CAYOZV010000345.1:0-2104 GCA_964408465.1 uncultured Pirellulaceae bacterium | reverse complement strand
TGCAAACGTTCGCTTGGCTTGCGGGAGAAAGTGATGGCAAGCTGGTTATTGTTTCGTCAGATCGAGATAATCCGTTAAAAAAACAGCTGGGCGGATGGTTAGATAACATCACCGTCATTCCCATGAGCGAGGAAGAGAATTCGAGTCGAGCCTTGACGGCGATTAGCACGGCGACGGCAGTTTGGTTATCCGACGACTTTTCCGATGCCTTTGCACAGTCGTTCATGGACGAGAAACTCAAGCAGTCACTTGTTGCCGTACTCGAGCGTAACGGTGTCGTGGGAGGCCAAGGCAAAGGGGCTCAATGCTTGGCAACCAACTTCGTAACACCGGGGAAAATTTCCAAGGGGTTGGATTTGTTGCCAAACTCGATCGTTGACGCCACTTCCGAAAATTCCAGCGAAACATTGCGGTCTGCTTTGAAAATGAAACCAGCCCGAGTTGGCTGGGAAATTCCGCCCGGTGCATTCGTGGTGGTGCATGATGGACGTCGTGTCGGCGTGATCGGTCCGACGGAAATCAACATCAGGGTCGCGGCTCGAGGAGATTGGCCCGAACGAGTTCAAAGTTTTGGTCCGCCTATAGATGACTTGCCCTACACCACCGATTTGATGGCTTGGAGCCGGTCGGCACAGGCACGAACCCAGCCTCGGTTTCCACCCAAAGTCGCGCCGACGCCAGCGGTCGCCAACGGGACGTTAATCATTATTGGTGGCGGTGGCAGCACACCGGACATGTGGACTCGTTTGATCGATTCTGCGGGCGGCAAGGACGCAAATTATGTCTGCCTATCTCAATCCGACGATTCGTATGGAGCGAATAAGCTTCAAGAACTCGGTTGCCAAAACGTGCAAGTTTTTCACTCTTATCTAAACGGTAAAACTGCGCCCGGTGATGGAACGGATATAGTCGCGGCACTCGAATATGCCGATGCCGTCTATCTTGGCGGTGGCAGAACGTTTCGATTCATGGACGCTTATCAAAACACCAAGTCTCATCAGTTGATGCGGAACATTTTGGCCAAGGGTGGAGTCATCGCGGGAACCTCTGCGGGTGCTCAGATTCAGGGAGATTTCCTTGTGCGCGGCGACCCGCGAACCAATCAAACACTATGGTACAAAGGAAACGATACGGGACTGGGTTTTATACGGGGCGTTATTATCGACGCCCATTTTCGCCAACGCCAACGTCACAAAGTGTTGCCTGATCTGCTCAAGATCCATCCGCAGATGCTGGGGATTGGAATTGATGAGGCAACGGCGATTGTCGTCACGGGCACGACAGCAGAAGTTCTTGGACGACATTCGGTTTCTTTTTACGACTACGCTTCGAAGCCGGGATCGGAAGCAAGCCCTGCTGATCCTGTCGTGTTGTCAGCATCTCAGAAATACGATTTGAAGAACCGCAAGTTGATCGAGCGGAGCGATAATTAAATCGGTCTCTCGTTCAATCGAAAATTCGTCGCCAACCAACTTAAGGTCTCAAAAATGAGTTCATTTCATCTCGCGTTCAAAGTTAACGACATCGAATCAACGCGAAAATTCTATGTTGAAATCTTGGGTTGCACCGAAGGGCGGTCGACCGAGACGTGGATCGACTTTAACTTTTTTAACAATCAGCTTTCTGCGCACGTCAGTTCAAACCGCCCTGAATTGGATTACTGCGGACTGGTGGATGGCGTCGCAGTGCCGATTCCTCATTTTGGCTGTTTGATCACTGCCGAACAATTCACGGACGTTGAAAAACGACTTTCTGACGCGAACGTTGAGTTCATCGTTAAACCTCAAACCAGATACGCTGGCGAAAAAGGTGAACAACGCACTTTATTTGTGCTCGACTACAGTGGGAACCCAGTCGAGTTTAAATCGTTCTCGGACGAAACCGAGGTGTTTGCGAGCTAAATGTGTGACTGCAACATTGAATGTCGGCAACGCCTAAGACCAAAGCAAGGGCTTTCAGGCTCTTCTTCTGGAGCAAGTCCGGGAGTCAAAGTCAACAACGCTGAATCGGTACACTTGAATCATCTGACACAATCCCATGTGGCTGGCTAGGCGGAAGCAAAATCACGCTTCCCTGCCGCACATCGACAATTCGCTCCTCATCT
>CAYOZV010000344.1:0-2148 GCA_964408465.1 uncultured Pirellulaceae bacterium | reverse complement strand
TGGGCTCTCAGCCCGACCGAAACTCGAGGGCGATTCGGCTAAGAGCCAAATCTACGGTTGGTGTTGGACGCGTCACCCATCTAAAGTGGCTACCGTTAGGCGTTGCCCGGCACCTCACACCCGATTATTGGGTGTCTACAGCCCCCATCACCGCCCGTGCCGCGAATGTTTTAACCGCTTTGGAGTCGCCTGAGTTCAATTTCGCCTGATATTTTTATCGCGAAGCAACTAAAATCAGAACCTCCCCAGTCCCACGCCTCACCCATTACAGGAGTCAAGCTTGCTCAGTCGCCGCCTTGCCTCAGCAGCCGTTTTGATCGCCGGTATGATTACGCTGATACGAGTTGACTTTTGGCTGGGAACACCAGAAGTTTGGGGGCGTCCGGGCATCGTTCTGGCCATTTTGAGCGCCGTTGTTGCCGCCCTTTGCGGCATCGAATTCAGCCGCATGTGGCAGGGCCAAAACCGCCAGTCAACATTCACCATGACGACCGCTGCGATCGTTTTGGCGTTGATCGCTTCTGCACCGGTGCTATGGCGAGACTACCCCGCGGACTGTCCCATTGGCAAATTTGGATGGGCGTTGGCGGGAATTTTCACCGCGATGCTATTGTCATTGGCCACCGAATGGAAGACCTTCCAAGGCCACTCAGAACAACCGGGGGAAGTCGCCGGACGGATGGGGCGAACGGCGTTTATGACCGGCTATCTCGCGATGCTGTTCGGGTTCGTGGTGCCGCTACGTTTGCTGGAACAAGACAACTCTCTCGGGCTAATTTCTATTATCTGTTTGATCGCAACGGTGAAGATGTCCGATGCATTTGCCTACTTCGCTGGCAAGAGTTTTGGCACTGTGAAACTGGCTCCCAAGATCAGCCCCGGCAAAACACTACAGGGCACATTGGCCGCGCCGCTGGGCGGATGCATTGCCGCAGCAATCGTCATCTACGCCGTCAGCCCGCTCGTGTTTGGCATGACCGTTGACCGCCCGTGGTGGTGGGTGATTCTTTACGGAGTCTTCGTCACCTGCGCCGGTGTGCTGGGAGATTTGGCGGAGTCACTGCTCAAACGCGACGCCGATTGCAAGGACTCGGGAAGTATGCTTCCGGGCCTTGGCGGTATTTTAGACGTGCTCGACTCCTTAATCTTCGCGGCCCCAGTTTCCTACCTGCTCTGGGCAATTCACTAGCACCGCGCGCCACGTAGGGTGGGCTCTCAGCCCACCCAAGCCACCCGCTACACGCCACACGCAATGACGCCACAACATTTCGGGTCGGCTAAGAGCCAAACCCTACGGGCAGGATCGGCTTTTTCGATTATTGTTTCAGCGTTATGATCATCTCTTCTATACGTCTACCAAACGATCCCCCTTACGAAAGTCTCCTATGAGCACTGCACTTGCTGGTTTCATTTTCTCCGCCAAAAAGAACCTCGACTACGGCCAGAAATTGGTCTCCGATCTGACCGAAGAACAAATGACACTCCAACCGGCTCCCGAGGGTGCGGCGCCCGCAAATCATCCGGCTTGGGTTCTCTCACACCTCAACGTCTACATGCCCATCGTATCGCTGGCGTTGGAGGGCAAGTCGTTTGATGATCCCAAAGATCATGAATTCGGCATGCAGTCTAAACCGCTGGCCGACCCTTCGGTCTACGCGTCCAAGGAAAAACTGATCGGCGACTACGTGGCGTTTCACGACAAAGTAATCAGCCAACTAGAATCAGCCGACGCCAGTGTTTTAGAAACCGCAATACAACTGCCGCGTTGGCAACCGATCATGCCAACGGTGGGAGTCCTGTTGCCCTACCTATTGTGCAACCACGAAAACATCCACCTCGGCCAGATAAGCGCCTGGCGTCGAATCCAAGGGATGCCTTCAGTATAGATTGGGCCGATAAAAAAACGCTACGGCCGGTAGTGGAGGTTGTTAAACCTCCCTGCCTGAAGCTTCATGAAAACTCTCCGCAACCAAGGATCTTTAACAAGATCCACTACGGTTGAGCGGACGCTCAGCTGCTCGATTGCTAAAACGCAAACATCCTAAAACGGCATCGTCATTTCCATGTCGTAGGGGTCTCGCAGACCTTCGCCCAAACGCTACGGCCGGTAGTGGAGGTTGTTAAACCTCCCTGCCTGAAGCTTCATGA
>CAYOZV010000343.1:0-2199 GCA_964408465.1 uncultured Pirellulaceae bacterium | reverse complement strand
GTGCGGCAGTCGACCGTAACCGCTCAGTTCAACCATCTTGGGGTCAATCATCAGCATCCGCACCTCGTCCGGACGGCGCGTCATGAGAATCGAACTGATGATGGCGTTGAGACAGACTGATTTACCGGTACCGGTTCGACCCGCGATCAAGAGGTGCGGCAGCGAGGCGAGGTCGGCGACCATCGGAGCACCGACGGCATCGGATCCCAGAAACAAGGGAATCTTCATTTTCTTGATTTGTTTTTCGCACTGCTCCATGACGCCACGCAAGCGGACCATCTGGCGAGTCTCATTGGGGACTTCAACGCCGACGCTATTTTTGCCGGGAATCGGCGCGACGATTCGAACGCTGGGCACGCGCATCGCGATGGCCAAGTCGTCGGCCAAGGCGACGATCTTTTGCAGACGCAAGCCAGGCTCCAGGTCGATTTCGTATTGGGAGATGACCGGACCGGTTTCGATTTCTACTACCTTGACGACGAAGCCAAACTGCTTACAAGTTTTCTCTAAGATCTCCGCCTTGATCAGTGCTTCGCGTTTCTGTTGCTCAAACGGCAGCGAATCGGCCGCTTCGAGCATCTCCAATGGTGGCAGTTCGTAGTCGGCCGCGTTATCGACCAGGGACGCTGCGTCCAATTGGCTGATCATCAGGTCTCTTTCGGAGGGAGCTTCCTTTTTGCCAGGCGTTTTGAAGTGTGGTTTTGATTTCTGCGTGGCCGGTTGGTCGGTGCGGAGGATTTCGTCTTCACCGGCCGGAGCGATCGCGGGGATCGGCGTCTTGGATGTGTTGTTTTTGATGTTCAAAGAAGCCGGAGCGGCGGGCTGGTCCTCTTCTTCGACTTCGTCTTCTTCGTACTCCTGCTCATCTTCCTCTTGGTCATCTTCCAGTTCGTCTTCGGATTCTTTTTCGGCGGCGATGGTGGCGACGACGTCTTCCAACTCCTCTTCCCATTGCTGGTCGTCTTCTTCAGCGTCGTCCAGAGTTGCGACGGCGGCGGTGCTGTGTCCATCACCGCCGATTTCTATTTCATCAAACACTTCGGCGTCGTTTTCACGGCGGCGGAAGCGGATGGTGCGACGTTCTTCTTCGCTGATCGTTTCGTCGTCAAGTTCGTCGCCTTGGGACGCCCGGTCTTCGTCTTCATCCTCCTCGTATTCTTCGTCCTCGTACTCATCCTCTTCGCCGTTAAACCACTGCATGAATCCGTGGACCAGTCCGAAGGGAAGAACGGCCGATGCGGCCAGCATCGCAGGCGAAAACGCGACTCGGCCGGCGGTGAAAATTAAGTACTCCGTCCACATCATCATGCCAACGACGGTCAAAGCGATACCGCCCACCAAGCAGCCCATCGAACCAATGTTGCCCATCAATAAACCTCGACTGAGCGCACCGAGATAGCCGCCGGCGCCGATCAACGGCGCGACGGTCCAGTCGGGAAGTAGCATGCTTCCGAGTGTCGTGATCCCTAAGAGAGCTAATCCCCAGCCGATTGATTTCAACCACGGCGTTTCTGTTGGCTCGCGTCGAAAGAGGGCGATTTCCATTGCGATTAATCCCGCGATCAGGAAATAGACTCCCACGCCCAACACGTGCAGCAGCATGTCCGCGGTCCAAGCCCCCAGCCGTCCGCAGGCATTGTGAAACGATGGGTTGGTGGGATAGACCAGTTGATCCGGTTGGTAGATCTTGATCAATAACTGTGGCACTTCGTGTGCAGGATCGGCGGGGTCGTAGGTCGCAACGGCGGCAACCAGAAAGACGATCAGTCCCAACAGACCGACGGCTACCATGTCGTTGCGGATGATTCGATCGTTTGCCATGAACGCGTCCCTGTAGAATTGCGATCGGCCAACTTGAGTAAGCTTGGCCCCGTCGAAATTCGTGGTTTGAGGTGTCTGCTTCCATGCGATCAAAGATTTGCCTGCCGCATTCCTTGCGGTAGAACTACACGTATTGATTATCGGAAGAAGAAGCGGCTTAATCGCTGACCGTTATAATTGGCGCAATAAGCCGCAGGAGGGATACATTCGGAACCGGAGAAGTACCGAGTACCGAGTACCGAGTACTGAGTACTTGGTACTTGGTACTTGGTACTTGGTACTGCCGCGGGTTACGCCGCTTTGCTTATAGAGAGCGCGGCGATCATCTGATCGCAGGCGGCGTTGACGTCGGTGGCCATGATGTCGCGCATGGCGTCG
>CAYOZV010000342.1:0-2227 GCA_964408465.1 uncultured Pirellulaceae bacterium | reverse complement strand
CCAAAATAATCTTCTCGCCAGTGTCCCTGTTGAGAACGATAGTAAATCCAAGCCAGTGCAATGATCCCGCCAATAATGTGGATCGCATGTAGGCCGGTCATGCAGTAGTAGATGCTAAAGAACGCCCCCACACTTTTGGGCATGGAGTATTCGGCTTCGCCGTACATTCCGCCTGCTGCGTGGTCGCCTTGGGCATGCTCACCCTCCGCGTGGTCTCCAACGGAATGCTCTTCGCCGTCACCATGTTCATGGTCTTCCCCATGGTCGGCATCATCAAACATCGCCGCTTGCAGCATCATTGGTTCGTGGTTGACGCTGGCATGCGAGCTATGACCCGAGGAGATCGCGTTTTGATAAACAACGCCACCAAAGACTCCCGCGAAGTAGCCGGCAACCACGATTGCCATGCCCATGAAAAATCTGGACTGGCTAGATTTGTCGGTGAGTTTTCCGATAACGGACCAACCCGCAAAACCGGCCAACAGCAGCGCTGGAATAACCGATAGTTTGATCAGGTAAGGCGACAAACCAAGGAAACCAGTTGCATGGTGCCCTTCGGAGTAATTGAAGAAGCTCTTTGGGAAAATCCCAAGATCCCATTTGTGGCTGTACTCGACGGCTTTCACGCCCAAAAAGATCGTCGCACAAACCATGGTGATCAAAAGGTACAGCTCGCAATTCTTATTCTTGCCCGTCTGAGCGCTGCGAACGGCCAAGGCCATCGTCAGACTGCTGAACAGAAGAACGATGGTGTTAAGACAACCAAGTACTTTGTCCAAGTGATGGTGTGCGAGTTCAAAAATTTCGGGGTGGTGCAGACGATACAAGGTGTAAGCGACGAACAGCCCACTGAAGAACAAAACTTCGGTCACCAAGAAAATCCAAATGCCCAGTTTCCCGGAATCGAATTGCTGTTCTGGTCCATCGAAGTGATGAGCGATAAAGGGTCCATGATCGTGGTGATCATGATCGTGATCGTGTTGATCTGCGGTTTCGGCAACTGCCATGGATGGCTCCGGTCATCGGGCCCGCGTCGTAAAACGGCGGGTTGGTTAAATTCAGACGTTGATTGGGTTGATTTTGGTTTTTGATAAATGGATCAGGTGTGAATTTTGAATTCACCTTTGATCTTTTACTTTGCAAAGCGGACTTTATCAAATCCGCTTGCGTGTTTTGGTAGTGGAACTTCTTTACGTGATTCCACAACTGCGTTCGTATTAAACGCGCGACATCATCGGCGGGATTTTTCGAGAAAAATCACTGCCGTGGAGTTGCACATGTTAATGAGGAACAGGTTCGGGTCGCGCCGGTGTTTTGTCGGGGTCGGCAAATTCACGAGGAATAAACGAATCCAATTCTTCATCGTAAACCTGCGAATCGAAATCGTAAGGATCGTTCAACGTAGGTTGGTGAATGAAGTTATGAAAGTCTGGTGGCGAACTGGTCTGCCACTCCAATGATGCCGCACGGAACGGGTTGGAGCTGCATTTTGGACCTCTGAAGGCTGCATAAACGAGCACTCCGTAAGCCATCACGATTCCGATGCCCAGTACAAAAGCTCCGGCGGTAGAAATCTGATGGAAAATTTGGAACTCAGGGTCATAAGAGGCATAACGTCGCGGCATACCGCGAGCACCCATCACAAACTGAGGGAAGAATGTCACGTTAAATCCGATGAACACCAACGCACAGGCGATTCGTCCGAGTGCATCGTTGTACATTCGCCCAAACATCTTCGGCCACCAGTGATACAAACCACCCAACAATGCCGTCAACGTGCCGCCGACCATCACGAAGTGAAAGTGAGCGACAACGAAGTAGGTGTCGTGCAAGTGGATGTCGACTGAAAGAGCACCAAGGAACAATCCGGTCAGACCACCGATGCCAAACAGGAAGATGAACGACAATGCGAACAACATTGGCGTGTTCAGCAGGATCGAACCCTTAAACAATGTTGCCAGCCAGTTGAACACTTTCACCGCGGATGGGATCGCCACGGTGAAGGTGATGGCGCTGAAGATTAAGGTCACGATTGGCGACTGGCCGCTGGTGAACATGTGGTGTCCCCAGACCAAGAAGCCAAGCAACGCGATCGCGACGCTGGAGAAAGCAATGAAGCTGTAACCGAAGATACGTTTCTGACTGTAGACCGAAATCAACTCGCTGATGACGCCCATCGCCGGCAGAATCATGATGTAAACGGCCGGATGAGAATAGAACCAGAAAA
>CAYOZV010000341.1:0-2316 GCA_964408465.1 uncultured Pirellulaceae bacterium | reverse complement strand
TTTGTGGCCGGGAAACTAACCCGTAGGGCTGGCGCCCATGCCGCTACGCTTTTTTGCGTAAGGGGCGAACGCCCTCCGGTTTTGGGAATCGTGTTTTAGGAGTCTAGTGGATCTAAGATGGATTTCGATTGAGGTTGGAAATGGGGGTGTTGCTTGAGTGGCCGGGCATCGAAACCGGAGGGCTTGCGCCCGTGCCGCTACGTCTGTTAGCGGTACGGGCGCGAGCCCTCCGGTTTTGCAAAGCGCGAGTCAATAATTTATAACCAATGCATCAACCAACAGGAGAGCCCCGATGAAAAAGTCTGTTAAGCCAACCATGCCACGATGCACCATCAGGCTTTGTCTTACCTTGCTGGTGTTAGGATTGAGCGTTAACACGGCTTGCAAAATTCAGGCTCAAGAAAACAGGCCCAATATTTTGTGGCTCTCTGCCGAAGACATCAGTCCCCATTTCGGCTGCTATGGCGATGCACATGCCAAGACTCCCAATATTGATGCGCTGGCACAAAGGGGCGTGCGATACAAAAACTGTTTTACAACGGCCGGCGTCTGTGCTCCCTGTCGATCGGGGATCATTACCGGCGTCTATCAGTCAACCCTCGGCACGCACCACATGCGATGCAAAGCAGTCTTGCCGGACCAAATTAAACCGTTCCCGGCTTACCTCCGCGAGGCCGGCTATTATTGCACCAACCAAAAGAAAACCGATTATCAATTTACGCCTCCCCAAGAGACGTGGGATGAATCCAGTGGCGAGGCACATTGGAAAAATCGAAAAGACAAATCACAGCCGTTCTTTGCCGTTTTTAATTACGGTGGCTGTCACGAAAGCGGGATCAACAACGACAGCAAGTATCAGTCTGTAACTAAAAACCTGACCGCTGACCAAAGGCAGGATCCAGATCAACTCGAGCTTCCCCCGTACTACCCAGACACGCCACTGGTGCGTGAAGACTGGAAACGGAATTACGAATTGATCACGGCGATGGATGCTTGGGCCGGAAATCTGATTCAGCAACTCAAGGACGAAGGCGTCTACGATAACACGATAATTTTCTTTTGGTCCGACCACGGCGTCGGGCTTCCGCGCGCCAAACGGTGGCTCTACGATTCGGGCACGCGGATACCTTTGGTCATCGAGGTTCCGGAGAAGTATCGGGTCGCCGGTCAAGGTATGCCGGATTCCATCAATGATGAACTGGTCAGCAGCGTCGATTTTGCGCCCACGGTTCTCAACCTCGCCGGGGTAGAGCTCAAGGATCATTTTCAGGGCAGGGCCTTCCTTGGAAAAACCCTCGGTAAGCAACGGGAATACGTCTATGGCGCCCGCGACCGAATGGATGAGCGATACGACATTATTCGTATGGTACGTTCGGCCCGTTATAAATACATTCGAAATTACGAGCCATTCAAACCGTACTATCAGTACATGAATACGCCCGAAAAGGGTGCGACGATGCGGGAACTTCGGCGAGTGCACGCTGAGGGTGGATTAACTGCGGCTGCCCAACAATTCATGGCAGATGAAAAACCGGCCGAAGAGCTTTACGACGTTGAAGCAGATCCTCACGAGATCAACAACCTTGCCAACGATTCAACCTTGTCGGCGACATTGAGTGAAATGCGATCGGCCCATCTAGATTGGGTCGCCCAGACGCGCGACATTGGACTGATTCCCGAATCCGAAATCGTACGGCGAGAGCGCACGACAAAATCGCGCTACAATATTTTGCTTAACGCTGACACGAAATTGATCGATCAAATTCGAGACACCGCCAACATGGCGGTCAATTGTCAGGAGAATTTTTCCGGTTTAATGGCTGCGATGGAGGCACCGGATGCCGTGGTCCGGTACTGGGCGGCGATGGGGATTGGGAACTTGGCCGCCGATGGCGCGGGTGCGAAAAATAAGGTCTTAAAGGGGCTTCAAGACGAAGCACCTTGTGTTCGTATCGCGTCGGCGCGAGCCCTGTTAAAGTTTGGCGAAACGGAATCCGCGCTGGCCGTTTTAAAAGAACAACTCAACGGCGAACACCAATGGGCGCGGCTGCGGGCAGCGATCGTCCTTGACGAATCAGGAGAACAAGCGCGCCCTCTGATTGGCGAATTGAAAAAATGTTTGACCAATCAACCGAACAAGTACATCACGCGCGTCGCCAATCGGACGCTAAACGTGCTGCTGGGGACGGAGGAAGAAGTTCGTTAGTGTCGTCAGTTTAACGATTAGCCCTCAGTCGTCGGTGTTGAGGCGGGGCCAAACGCGGTCGCCTGCCGGCTTGTCGTTAAACGAAAATTTCCTTCATCCAACGTTATCGA
>CAYOZV010000340.1:0-2394 GCA_964408465.1 uncultured Pirellulaceae bacterium | reverse complement strand
CCCGAAGCAAGCCGCTTCGAAGTCAGGTTGAGGTGCAAAAGTCGTTAAAGTGAGTGCCATTGGGCCGACGCCCATCGGCTGATCGCTATTGAGCGATTGAGCACTAAATCAACAGCCCGCTATCGGCCGAACGGCTGGGAAGGTTTTGACTTTAGGGACAAAGCCTAGATTTAAAATAGAAAACCAAGCCCTCCTCGTGGGGGCTTGGTTTTTTTACGCGCCGAGGGGCTTCACCCATCTGAAAGCAATTCTTGGCAGCCCGGAAGCGTATGCCTTCCGCCGAGCCCCGTTTGATAAACGGAAATCCTTTGGTGAAATCATTTGGCTGAAATCATTTGGCCAATTGTTAGCCAAAGGCGTGCAAGCGCTCCTGTTTCGCCGCATCCACCAGCAGCTTCGGCCGCTCCGCTGCCAATTAATAGGCGCCGGCTAAGCTGGCGAAGACGTATTTGGCCTCATAGGGGGAGAGGCGAAAACTAAATTTTTTGGTTTTCTAGAAACTAATTGCAAGATCCTGCGTTGCTCGCGACATTCAGAGGTATCACCTGAAACGAACAACTAACTTCAAACTTCACAATGAACGGCGAAGATTTTACGTAAGAGCCGGCAATTTGGGCCGGTCAAGTAACAATAACAAATTCAACCAAGCCACGAAATTAGATAGGTGATCTATTTTCTTCGACGCTTGTCGACCTCTGGAGATATTTAATGAGCAACCGTTTCGCAGCAATCGCAATTACAGCCTTTTTTCTTTTGGCCCAATCAGCAACGGCACAAATAATGAATCCCGCGCGGTTTGTGCAGATTCGATCCGTTGATCTCACAACATCCGTATTGGAATTGTTCAATAGCGGAACCGATAGCCAGTCGCTGGCCGGTTGGAGATTTTGCTCACACGACGAAGATCAAGTCCGCCGCTATTCATCATCGTCAGGGTTAAACAATTTCACGTTGGCTGGCGGAGAATCCTTGTTCATCCATTTCAATAACGATGCTGATTCTACCGACGCTCAAGCGGTCAACATCAGCACGATTGGTGGTGGCTTTGCTTTACCATTGGATGCAGAGGGTGCTTACGGCATTCAAATTTACTTCAATTCTTCGTTCGGCTCCGGTGCCAGCATTGCCGATCACATTCAATTTAGTGTTGATGGTGTCGACAACACCACCGCAGACGAACGCAGCGACGAAGCTCAAGGCCAAGTTTGGGTCGACCAAAGCGATTGGGTGGCGATCAGTTCAGATACGGAAATGATCATTCTCAATGAGGCTTCCTTAGACAGCGAATTACATTCACCGGCCGACTACACGGTCGTCGATCCCGTGGTCGTAGTTCTGGGCGATTTTGATGGTGATGGTATGGTGACTTTCCTCGACATCCAGCCATTCATTGAGGGGCTGTCTGCGGGAACTTTTCTGCCAATTGGTGATGTCAACCAGGACGGGTTGTTCAATTTCGGAGACATCTCACCGTTTATCGGCCTGCTGGTTCAGTAATCTCCGCGGATGAAGTCTTCTGGGGTACGGGGTGCTAAGTGGTTTGGCAGTACTGAAAATTGGGGTAGTGGACTTCGCCAGAAGTCCTTTCCCCGAGTCCTTTCCCCGAGTCCTTTCCCCGAGTCCTTTCCCCAAGTCCGGCCCGAGGAATTCTGGCGAATCCCACTACAGCCAACCCTGAAATTTAGCTTTGACGGACCATTTGGTTGGTGAGTAGGTGAGCCGGTGAGAATATCGCTGTTGGGCTAACCGTCCAAGGCCCCGGAACTGTTTGACGTGTCGCGTTCTACAAATCGTCATTTGATTTTCGGCCAAGGCATTCACTTTTGTCTTAGTGCTCCGTTGGCGAGAATGGAAACTCAAATCGGCGTTCAACGCACTTCCATAGCGCTTCGAGTCGCGCCGCCGCGTGACGGGCAGCTTCCTCGTCGTGACCCAGGTAGAACTTCCGTTGGGAGATTTTGCCGGACTTGGGGTTTCTTACCCGGCCGATGTTCTTCAGGTACCTCCCCCTTTGAGTCTTGGGCGAGCTTCTTGGTTTTGGTGGTTTTGCGTCTTGGCATTCTTGGCTCCTGTTTGGGGCGCCAAGGATACAAAATCAGACTAGTAGAGGCAAGAATCAGACATTTTAGGTACAAAATCAGACACTTTTTGCGATTTTACAACTGGCCATTTTTGCAGGCCAATAAAAAACCGACCTGAAATAAAATTTCAAGTCGGTTTTAGTGGAGGCGGCGGGGACGGGATTTCGTTTTTTGAAAACTGGTTTTCGGCCTGGCTTTTGACGTGTGAAGTGGCTTTTTGAGAATTTTAAAATCGATCAACTAGGTACAAAATCAGACACGGTTTAAGACAAATCAGACACGCTTGAAGACTTGACAACAGAATCGAACATTA
>CAYOZV010000339.1:0-2395 GCA_964408465.1 uncultured Pirellulaceae bacterium | reverse complement strand
GAACCACTGAAGGAACGGAATAGACGGAAGAAGGACGGCGGTGAAATTTCCGTGTGTTCCGTCTCTTCGGTGGTTAATTCTTACGATGTGATGGTCGCGGCACAGGTGCTTTGGGCTGCTGCATGTTTGCTAGCGGTGTGCCTGGCAAACTTCTGAGGAAGTTCTCGATATCAAGCTGGATAAGCTTTGACGATTGTGCCGATAAATCTGAACACATCAAGGGATCGGTCTGCGAAAAGCCTACCGATTAGTTCCAGTTCGCTCGCCGCGATGGCTGGAACGTGGCCCTTGGAATCCTGCAAGTGGCAAGGTCGCCGTCGCGGGACGATGTCATGTTTTGACCGGAGTGACTTCCCGATGGGAACCTACAATACAAAATTGCCCAAAGCGGCGCACCCGTTAGTATCAATGGTTCGTCGCGTTGCTGCGAATCGAGCCTGGATGACGGCTTCGGCGGTAGCGTTGGGGACGCTGTGCATGTCCAGCACCCTTGATGCTCAGAACGGTTCGCTGCTGCCTCAGTTTTCCAACACCGTGATGCAGCCGATGCACACCAATTCACCATCGGTCAGCATGAGACTTAACCAGAAAAAGTCGTCCTCCGCTGAGACAAAACCGTCACCCTATCGGAGTTCGCCGCCACCGCGGCTGGGAATGAAACCGAAAAGTTTCTTGGATCCGTTTCGTCACCGTCGACAGGATGGTGATGTCTTCGGGGAAGATCAAGCTGGAAGCGACGATCCGTTCGGCGAATCGACGGTAGAGTCACCCATCCAAGAATCGCCGTTTGCGCCTTTTAATTCTGGACCGTTTCGGAAAAAGAAAGCTCCGGTTGTCAACCCTTTTGGTGAACCCGAGATCGAAGAACCGGTCGTTGATCCGGCTCCACGCGTGCCGCCGATGGATACCGTTCCCAAAAAACCAGTTTTGCCACCGGGCGCTGAATTCACGCCAGACCAGGTGCCTGAACTTCCCAAGCCAGACGGCAGCACACGCGAATCTGACACCGCGCGCACTGAGCGCAGCGTGCCGGATCCCGACGAGGTTACCCTTGAGGACTTCACCGACGAAAGCCTCCAAGAAGATGATCCGGATGCTCGCCGCGGTTCACGAGCGACCCGACGTCGAGAGCGGGAGGCAGCCTACGACGATCCGAGGCGTCCTTTCCGCAGCAACGTCTATCGCCCCGCGCCCGAACCTACGTATTATTCCAAAGCATTGCCTGGCGACGGACGCCCCAATTACGCGTCCAACTCTTATGCGGCGGCCGCTGGTCCCAATGCCTACAACCCTTACGCCGCGAATCCTTACGCGCCCAATCCCTATGGCACCAACCCCTACCCCGCACCGTACGCGGCACCTTATCCAGCGCCCTATCCGACTCCCTACCCCGCGCCTTACGCGATGAATCCTTACATGGGTTATGGATGCCCGCCGGCATGCATGGGTTGCCAAAGCTGTCAAAGTTGTGCTCCAACAAACTGTTGTCCACCGACCAACGCCTACGCCGGCTGCCCGACGCCAACGCCAGCCGACTGTGACGATGTCTATGAAAACGTGGTCAGCCAACCTGCAAGATCGGGCGTCTGCGGGCTGGGATTGAACCTTTGCAATCGTGGTTCCAACAGCATCCTGACACCGTCGGGAGTTCCGTTGTACTACTTCAGCCTCTTTGGCGGTTGGTCGGATCTGTCTGATTTAGAGATTGCCAACGAACAAGGCACGATTAATTTCGACAGCCCCAACGGGTTTGGATTCGGTGGTGCTTTTGGTCAGATCCAAGGTCGTAATTTGAGGTCGGAGCTCGAATTTTCCTATCGTAGTCACGACGTCGAAGATCTGCTGCTGCGTGATTTCGGCGGTGGGCGTGAAGTGATCCAAGGCGTCGGCGACATCGAATCTTACGCGGGGATGTTGAACGTTTATTGGGAGTTCGTCGATCTGCTGGGCGGCCGGATCGCTCCCTACGTCGGAGCAGGTGTCGGAGCGGTTAATGTGACCGCCGACATGAGACTGGACGGTGGCACGGACGCATTCACCGACGGGGAGGACTCCAGTTTTGCGTATCAGTACATCATTGGATTGAATTACAAAGTGCGTCAGTACTCGGATCTGTTCATCGAGTACCGTCACTTCGCGGCTGATTCGTTGCGGTTTGACACCAGTCTTCCCGAGGGCTCGTTGCTCGATGGTGATGGCGAGCTGAACTTTCAGACGAACAACATTTTCTTCGGAATGCGATTGAAGTTTTAGACTGGCGGTTTTAGCGTCGCCTTCTAAAGGGCTAGGCGAACTGCAAAGTCGATTTTCGCGTGAACCGGGAGGTTGAGGCTCCGCCCGAAACCCACAAAATCAAATAGGTCTCGGTCGGAGCCTCGACCTCCCGAATTGCACA
>CAYOZV010000338.1:0-2422 GCA_964408465.1 uncultured Pirellulaceae bacterium | reverse complement strand
CAGCTGCTTAGGCCGATCCTTTAACCGTCACGGCGGTGTTGAATCGAGATGCCTTCAGTAGCCGAGACGGCGACTGTACTATCGTGAGTAAAGCCGCTGTCCCCAGCTGCTTAGGCCGATCCTTTAACCGTCACGGCGGTGTTGAATCGAGATGCCTTTAGTAGCCGAGACGGCGACTGTACTATCGTAAGTAAAGCCGCTGTCCCAGCTGCTTAGGCCGATCCCTTAACCGTCACGGCGGTGAGATGATCATGCCCACCCTTCCAGCCACGACATAAAAAAAGATCTGGTTCCCTTGCCCCATTACGGAAGAACCAGATCTACTTCGTTGTCTCTAACTTAAACTAGCGCGAAGCTAATTTTTTTGGAAGAAAGCCAATGCTGCGACGCTGTCGATAACGTCGAAGTGAGGATTCTTTGTCCAAGTCGTTTTGTTGGCTGCGTCATCGGCTGAATCGGCTTCGACTTCCATCGCAGGCCCTGATGCTGATTGCGTGTTGTTCATGTAAGGGTTGCGAACGGTCAGCGGCTTTACTTCTGCTGGGATGGCGCGAAGTTCGACCGGCTCGATTCCCGCAGGTGCCGCGTAGGGGCTGATGCCGTAGGGGCGACGCACGATGCCACTGTAATAAACGGGCGGGAATTGAGCGAAGTAAGGTGGTGCTGTGAATCGAGCGCCACCGCCGCCACCACAGCAAGCTTGATTGACTCCGGTTCCAAACAGGTAACCGTTGTTGTAACCTTGAGCCGCTGCCTGCTCAGAAGCAAATAGAGCCATTGCGGCGACCGCGACGGCGAGTGTTAGGATGTTTTTCATAGTTGGGCCTTCATTCAAAAGTTGTCAAAGTGATCGAAGCAATCACGGTCATGTCTGTCTTTCTCTGTGTGTCCTTTCCAGCCTAAACAGACTTCAAAACGATTCAATAGGCTTTGTCAAACCGATGTCTCATTAAAAGAGATACTCAATTCATGCTCACTCCGTCACAACTGACACAGTCCCTAAAATCCGAAGCCCACCGTCTTGGGTTCGCGCTTTTCAATTGCACGCGCGCGGTCGACACGATCACGATGCCGCATTTAGAAAGTTGGCTGGATGATCAGATGAACGGCGAAATGGAGTACATGCAAACGCGCCGCGATGCGTACCGCCACCCGCGCAGCGTGATGGAATCGGTGGTCAGTGTTGTCGTGATGGCGCTGCCGTATCAAACGGTGGCTCCGAACACCGGCCGGCCGTTATCAGGACGCATTGCCAGGTACGCGTGGGGGACGGCCGACTATCACGACGTCATTCATAAACGGCTGAAGCAGCTTTGCAAGTTCGCCCAAGGGTTGGACGAGGACGTGATCACGCGTGGCGTCGTTGATACCGCGCCGCTGCTGGAACGCGAGTTTGCTCAAAAGGCGGGCGTGGGTTGGGCGGCCAAGAACACGATGATCATTAATCGAGAGATTGGCAGTTACTTCTTTCTGTCGGCGTTGCTGATCAATAAAACGCTGGACTACGACGACCCGTTTGTGGCCGACCACTGCGGGACCTGTACGGCTTGCCTTGACGCCTGCCCGACCGACGCGTTTGTCTCGCCGCGTGTGTTGGATGCGAACAAGTGCATTAGTTATTTGACGATCGAACACCGGTCACCGATCGACCCGGCGTTGCGAGGCGAAATGGGCGACTGGATTCTTGGTTGTGATATTTGCCAAGAGGTTTGCCCTTGGAATCGCAAACCGGAAGCACTGGGGGAATCGGTTTTCCAACCGCGCGAAGAGTTCAATCCATTGTCTCTGGTGGAGTTGTTCGACCTGACCGACGATGAATTTCGGGCTCGATTTCGCAAGACGCCCCTGTGGCGTCCCAAACGTCGAGGCATTCTGCGAAACGCGGCCATCGCGCTTGGGAACGAGGCGAATCCGGATTCTGTGGAGGCGCTATGCAAGGGGCTCAATGATAGCCAACCGCTGGTCCGCGGGGCGAGTGCTTGGGCGCTGTTGCAGATTGACTCTCAGGTCGCGCGAGAGCACTTGCAGTCGCGGGAATCAATCGAACAAGACGCTTATGTTCTGTCAGAGATTCGCGGCACCTACCCATCGGAGTAAACGGTGCGATACAAATACGGTAGGCCGAGGGCCAAGGGGAACGTTCGGGTGGCGACCGCTCCAAGCACGATTCGCCGGCGGCCAGTTTAGAGATTAGCCATCGGCACGCTCCCAACGCGGTCGCCCGCGGCCAGTTTAACGATTAGCCGGCAGGCGCCTGCGCGTTCCAAACACGGTCGCCTACCGGCTAATCGTTAAACCGAAAATGGCAGGCGCCTGCGCGTTCCAAACACGGTCGCCCGCGGCCAAGTTTAACGATTAGCCGGCAGGCGTCGGCGCGCTCCAAACACGGTCGCCTGCCGGCTAATCGTTAAACTGGTGACTG
>CAYOZV010000337.1:0-2423 GCA_964408465.1 uncultured Pirellulaceae bacterium | reverse complement strand
GGTTGAGGCTCCGCCCGAAACATGCGAAACCTACAACTCCTACGAAATCAAATAGGTCTCGGTCGGAGCCTCGACCTCCCGAATGGCACATCGCACGAAAATTTTGACTTTGCAGTTCTCTCGGGAATAGAATCCCCATTTGAAGTTGGGCGTCCGGTTCAAGGTCTGACTGTTATTCCGGAAGTTGCAGCGGCGAACTCTCGGGCGGTCTAAGTTGTCCGGCAATCGACCAAACTGCCTTTTTCGACGTTCACAACTGTGGGATTGGCTCTAAAATATCGCCAACTCTTTCACGGAAATAAAAATGGCTCAACCACTCAAATACCACTACGACGTTATCGTTGTCGGCGCCGGACATGCCGGAACCGAAGCCGCCGCCGCCGCCGCGCGGATGGGCGCTCATACGGCGCTGCTGACGACCAACCTCGACACCGTCGGGCAGATGAGCTGCAATCCGGCGATCGGTGGTGTGGCCAAGGGGCACATCGTCCGCGAGGTCGACGCGCTGGGGGGATTGATGGGGCAAGCGATCGACGCGTCGGGCATCCAGTTCCGGATGCTCAATACGCGGAAGGGCCCGGCGATGCACAGTCCGCGCGCTCAAGCCGATAAAAAGGGCTACCAAAATTGGGTCAAATGTGCGATCGAGAACCAGCCGAATCTCGAACTGCGGCAAGAGATCGTCGAAGATCTATTGGTGGAGGAAGTCGATGGCGCAAAGAAGATCATCGGCATCTCAGCCAAAGGCAACGTCCAGTACTTGGCCGACGCGGTGATCTTGACGACCGGTACGTTTCTTTCGGCGCTGATGCACACTGGCGAATCGAAAATCGCTGGCGGCCGCGCCGGTGAAGGGACATCAGCGGGCATCAGCGGAGCGCTGAACCGATTGGGGTTTGCGCTTGAGCGATTCAAAACCGGCACGCCTCCGCGGCTCAACAGTCGGACCATCGACTACAGCAAAACCGAAATTCAACCCGGTGACGATGCCCCTCAACCATTTTCGTTTCTCAGTGATAATTTTTCGGTCCAACAGATGCCGTGTTGGATCACTTATACCAATCCGCAAGTGCACGATTTGATTCGCGACAACCTGCATCGCGCTCCGATGTACAGCGGTCAGATTCACGGCAGCGGTCCGCGTTACTGCCCCTCTATCGAAGACAAAGTCGTCAAATTCGCTGATAAAGATCGCCATCAGTTGTTTCTCGAACCCGAAGGTCGGCAAACGCAAGAAGTCTACGTCAACGGCGTTTCCACCAGCCTCCCGCGCGATGTTCAGGATCAGATGTTTAAACTGATTCCAGGGTTAGAGAATGCCCAAATTATGCGGTACGGTTACGCGGTGGAGTACGATTTTTGCCCGCCGGATCAATTGAAAAACACATTGGAAACGCGTTCGGTGGAGGGGCTGTTTTTCGCGGGCCAGATCAACGGCACGACCGGTTACGAAGAAGCCGCCGCCCAGGGGCTGATGGCCGGAGCCAACGCGGCGCTGAAACTGGCATCCAAGCCGGGTCTGGTGCTGACGCGCGATCAAGCCTACATCGGCGTGTTGGTAGACGATCTGGTGACGTCCAGCGTGGATGAACCTTACCGGATGTTCACCAGCCGCGCCGAGTATCGTTTGTTGCTGCGTCAGGATAATGCCGACCGCCGTTTGACTCAGTTAGCGTCAGAAGTCGGGTTGGTCTGCGGAGAACGAACGCAACGTTTGATCGCCAAGGAAGCCGAAATCAAGCGCGTGATTGCGGTGATTGAAACAAAGCGCGTCGGTGAGAACCCGATGGCTAAATTTTTACGCCGTCCCGAAACGCAGTGGCAGGACCTGTTGGCCGATGCTCCCGAATTAGAACCGGTGACAGGCGAAGTGCAGGAACAGGTCGTCAATGATCTCAAGTACGCCGGCTACATTGACAAACAGCAGGTCATGATCGACCGTCACAAGCGTTTGGCCAAAAAGAAGATCCCGACCAACTTTGACTATGAAGGGATGACGCATCTGCGGCGCGAGGCCAAAGAGAAACTGACGCGTTTCCGCCCTGAGAGTCTGGATCAGGCGCAGCGTATCAGTGGGATCACGCCGGCGGATATCTCGCAGGTGATGATGCGACTGGAAGGTAAGACTGGAAGCTAAATAAGGCGCGGGTTAATCTTCGAAGCCTGCCTGCTGAACGTCGGGCGTTTTGATGACGTCAGTTTCGGCTGGCTTTGATTTAGGCAACGCGAACAAATGAGGCGAATCGTAATTTATTTTGTCCTGCCGACTGTCGTGCGATGAATTCGCACGGATCAGCCCTGATCGCAGCACGTTGCCATGACCGACTTCGTTGAGGTCTCGACCGGCGAATCGAGTCGCGTCGTAAATGGAACCCTTTTGAAAGGGGCCGGCGCCCAGCACCCAAGTACTGGTGCTGTTGCTT
>CAYOZV010000336.1:1532-2429 GCA_964408465.1 uncultured Pirellulaceae bacterium | reverse complement strand
TTTTCAAAAGCCGCGCGGCCCGCGGCTCCGTGTGCAACGTATTGTTATCACGCGGATTCAGGACCCGCCTTGATAGATTTGTGTTTGTCTTTTTCCTCATGAGCATCTAAGGGAGGCGCGAGGAACGCACCGACGCACGCGAAAAGTGTAGAGGCAGAATTTGTGATGATGTACCATTCATAGCCGAGAAGCGGCATTTTAGCGAGCCTCACAGAGCGACTGGCAGCGGTTTCCGAAATCGAGGGTTTAAGCATCGCAACAAATATCCAGCTGATCACAATATAAGCAACAATTTTACAGAGTTGTTTTTTGCTCTTGATGCCTGACATCCAACAAGCGGATACCGGAAAAATTACAAGCGAAACCAAAGCCACCAAAGGTGCTTTATACGTGACCACCATTACAAACGCAAACAGTGCAGCAATAATGCAGCCTGTAAAGCATGAGACCATGTTGTTAAGGCGATTTGCCAAGTCAGTACTCTTCAGAGTGTAGCAAAGTGATTAATTCATAACCTTGAACTGCCATTAACTCTCAATCTCAAAAGGAAGCCGAGGCCTAGAAACACCATTTCTACGACAAAGCCAAACCAGATTCCACCGATAATGACAGTTGGCCAACTTTCGACAAGAAAATCGTTGATAGGTCGAGGGTTTTTAGCAAAGTTCACTATCAGAATTGCAATCGCGCAGCCGATTGCGCTGAACAACCAAGCACAAGCATAACGCCCCAATAGTGTGAACACTCTGGCAAGCCGCCAGCCAAAGAACCGAATTGAACTACCAGCAGCAAAGACTATGGCGGAAAAGTAAAAGTCCTCTTTGGATTGAAAAATCAGTGGCCCGAACGTTAACGTTAGAGCGAGCAAAAGCGTTACTAAAGCAATTTCCCAGATGT
>CAYOZV010000336.1:0-1522 GCA_964408465.1 uncultured Pirellulaceae bacterium | reverse complement strand
TAGTTTAGATCAGTGTCCGACCACTGGACCGCGTCGACTTGGATTTCTGCCGCCTGTAAAAGGCTGAGCAGAGCTTCTTCAAGTTTAGAACGTACATCAACCATGTTGCCGTTGTAAAACAAGCGGCCCGGATCATCGGTCCCACCAAGTTTGTGCTGGTTAAGACGAATCTTGACGGATTCGCCAAAGTTGTTCACCGCGTCAAAAGTGAGTGTACCTCCATCGAGAAAAGCGCCGCCATCCGTCAATCGAATTGATGTTGGCAGTTTCATAAACATTGAAGTTGAAGCGTGATAACGTTTTAGTTAACCGAGTGCCGTGATTAGATTATCCATCCCATTGCCCGAAGCACGGCACTTCGGTTCAACGAATTGTTATCCGACGGGTGTTCAGCTGTCAACCCAGATCTCGTTTTCGATCGTCGTAAACCAAGAGCCCGCCAATTGTCAGCTTAAACTTGGAGATCCTGAGCAGGTGTATCAGCCGAGCACTTACCTCGATGGTCGCGGCAAGTTCGCCCATGGAAGACGGGACAACGAAGTCGATTGATGGCGCAACATCATCCCAATTGAACGTGTGGAAGTCTGATTTGCCTGCGAGTTCACCATCAACGAACACGGATTCACCAGCACCCGAGCCATCATAACGAATCACCACGTTTGAAATCCCGTCGAGTTGAATTTCACGTGAGATCCAGCCGCGTCTCACGCAGGATGCAGATAAAATCCCAGAATGCACTGTTGTCATTTGTTAGCTTCTGTCCCGTTTTGCGTCCATGATTGAGTCGGATAACGTTTTAGTTAACCGAGTGCCGTGATTAGATTATCCATCCTGTTGCCCAAAGCACGGCACTTCGGTTCAACGTATTGTTATCCGATGGAGTCAGCCGATGGGCAAAGGTCGGCAATTCCTGCGGTGTTTAGCGCACTCCGTGCCTGTGGGTGACATTCTGCATCATCGACGGGTTGAAATCAAGGTGATTCTGGTCGAGCATGTCCGCGCGCTGGATGTTTGACTTTCCTAAGGAAGTAGCCTCTCGCAAAGCAGCAAGGGTGTCGTCCGAATATCAATCTAGCCCCTTCAAAAGCGATATGCGGACGATTCCCGCAGCAGCGGAGCGGTTTTGCGTAAACCTTGGAGGAAGCGACGTTCTCCCGCCATTTGAAACCACTGTTTTTCTAAAGTCACAATGGCGGGAGTACGTCGCGCCCGGGATCAGCCTTTGAGTAAAACTCTCCAATGGCAATTGTTCACCCCGCGTTTTTCCGTCCTGCACGAGCATTGATGTTTCGTGCCCATTCCTAGAGATCCAGAACCATCCTGAACAGTTCAAGTTGTTGCCATCGGTGATGCAGCAACCAACGTTCGAGTCGCGCTGGAAGCGCTCCTTATCGTCCGGCAAGACGTCCCATCCCCAGCTTCCGTCCGTGACAGCATCAAATTGATCTTGAAGCGGATAACGTCTGTGATCACCGGGCACGAACGAAAGACTAACCACTTCACACCCGCCCGAATGAGTGCT
>CAYOZV010000335.1:0-2442 GCA_964408465.1 uncultured Pirellulaceae bacterium | reverse complement strand
CCGCAAGGGCGTTTGTCCCTTCGGTGCCAATGGCCGCGCGCTTGCGATGGGTGATTCGGGCGGTAAGATTAAGATCTTGGCGGATAAACATACCGATCGAATTCTTGGCGTTCACGCGATTGGTCCTCACGCGGGCGATCTGATTTCGGAGGCTGCGGTGGCGATGAACTTCGGCGCCACCAGCGAAGACCTCGCGCGATGCTGCCATGCCCATCCGACGCTCTCGGAGATCATGCAAGAAGCCGCACTCGCCGTCGACGGTCGTGCGATTCACACGTAAAGTTTGGCGCGTCCGCGGGGCCCTGTAGAGGGCGCGGCAACGTGTCCTGCGGGGAAAAGGAACTCGGGGCTCGTTGGCCTTCGCCTTGTTGGCTAGTCCGCCGACGCAAATCTTTTAGCAATCGGCGTCGAGAATCCGTTTGGAGATGACTGTTCACGATAAAATTTCCGCGCGCTGTTAAATTGTAACGCCGAAAACCGCTCGGGTTTGTGTTCTTATTCCGGAGGTAAATTGGTGACCAAGGGAGATAGAATGGGCCGTAAAATCGGGCCGCACAACCGAGCCAATCCTTTTGCTTGAATTACCTAGGGAAATTGGATTGTGCGAGTTTACCGCCAGACCCGCCCAACTGTTGCAAACGGTCGCAAACAAGTGTTTTGGCATGCTTTTATTTTCAAAAAATAAACATGTCGATTTCGATCGGCAAATAACGCGTCAACCCCACTTCGGCAATTGAAAAATCGGCGTAAACCCTTGGAAATAGGCCATTTCGAGCGTCCCTTAAGAGGTCTTTTGTTTGCGAATCACCTAGTTAGAATCCGCACCTGATGAGACGGTTTGAAATGGATGATCTGTTTCGTTTTTGCCGAAATACGCACGGCTTTGGTTCGGGTATATTTGGCACCGTGAGTACGCTCCGACGCGGATGGGAATCTCGATCGCAGCAATTGAGGAATGTCCTGCAGCACTTAACGCCGCAGCATTTTAGTCATGGACGACGACTGTTTATTGCTCTTATTGATTTAGTAAAAACTTATGCGACGAAACTGTTTGTCAAAACTTGCAGAACAAGCGCCGGCGATTTTGCCATCGCTGTTGCAGTGCGATTTCGGCCACTTGGCCGATGAAGTTCAGCGTCTGGCCGACGCCAACGTTCATACGTTGCATCTTGATGTGATGGACGGCGTCTTTGTGCCGAACTTTACCTACGGGATGACGATCGTAAATGCTGTTCGTTCGTTAACCGATATGGTTGTCGACGTGCATCTGATGATGGTGGAACCTGAAAAATACATCCCGCAATTTTATGAGGCGGGCGCTGACATCATCACCATCCACGCCGAAGCCGTCGATGATCCTCGTCCGGTGCTGGACAGTATTAAATCACTTGGTGCGGGGGCTGGAATCGCAATCAACCCGCAGACGCCCGTGTCGGCGATTGCCGAAAGTTTGCCGCATGCAGACATGGCGTTGGTAATGAGTGTCAACGCTGGATTTGGTGGGCAACAGTTCAACGAAGACGTGCTGAGGAAACTGCCTGAGATTCGTTCCCTGCCCGGCGGTGAGAAAATATTGCTGGAGATGGACGGAGGCGTGAATTCGGAGACCATCAAAAAATGCACCGATGCAGGAGCCCAGTTACTGGTTGCCGGCAGCGCGATCTTCAAACAGGACAACTACAAAGATGCCATTGATGGCATGCTTGGGAGGGTAAACGGATGAGGTATTCAAATCACCAAGACCTTCAAATCATTATCGTGAAACCCGGCGCGACGGACCTTGACGATCAGGGCCGCATCGTGGGCTCACTGGATGTGCCGTTGAGCGAAGCGGGCGAACAGCAGGCAAAGGATGCCGCCGAGCAATTGGCAGAGATTAAGCTCAAAGCGGTCTACTGCAGCCCCAGCCTGGCGGCTCAACAGACGGCCGTACAATTGACCGTTGGCACCCGAGTGAAGGTGCGCGTGGATGCCAATCTGAAGAATATGGATCACGGGCTGTGGCACGGTAAGGAAATCCAAGAGCTTCAATCCAACCAGCCAAAGTTGTTGCGGCAATGGGAAGAAAACCCCGGCAGCATCTGCCCACCCGGTGGAGAAACAACGACAGAGATCATGCCGCGTGTAGATACGATCCTCAAAGCCATCACTCGCAAGCACAAAACGGGCACCGTGGTAATTGTGGCGCCCGATCCGATTGCCAGTGTCATTGCCGGTCGCATCGATGATCAGCACGAAACGCCTATCATGCAATCGGAGACCCGCTGCGGGTCGCATGAGAGATTGAATGTCGGGCCACGGTTCGCCTATTAATTCACGGAATTCACGGCCGATTTAAGGCACGTGTGTTTCACCGTCAGCCCGAAGTAAGCCCAATGGCACTCACTTTAGATGGGTGACGCGTCGAACACCAACCGTAGATTTGGCTCTTAGCCGAATCGC
>CAYOZV010000334.1:0-2461 GCA_964408465.1 uncultured Pirellulaceae bacterium | reverse complement strand
GGCCAGATCGCGTCATGCCGCCGAGCATACTCTTTAGCGCTGTTGGGTTTCAGCTTCATTTTGAACGCAATTCGTTGCATCGGATCTACTCCGTCTCCCCTTCAACGACATGCTCAAGTACCGCGTAGCAGCCCGGATTCCAGCCGTAGCACAAAATGTAAAGTTTACCTTCGACGACAACGCCCGCTGCATTGTGAACGTGCTTGAACCGATTCAGCCCCAAGTCCTTTTTGGGCTTAAGCGTTGAAACAACTTTACCGGCACGCAGGATTTTGACGACGCCATCGTCCGGGCTCTTGAGGCACCCAACAATCATCAAACGGTCGTCACCATGCTGCACAAAATCGACATCGCAAGGGTTGGCGCGATCTGTTTTCATCCCTTCGACGAACTCTCCATCTTGGGTCAGTTTCTGGAGCCACTGGCGCTCCCGGTCGGCCACGATCAGCGTGTTGTCAACTTTGTCAAAGACGATCCCGTGGTTGGTGCTGAATTTAGTCGGCTGCTTGCCAGGTCCGGCGGCTCCTCCAAATTTCAGTTCGCCATATTTACCTTGATCCAAGTCAATCGTAAAAACAGATTTGCTGGCACCGTAACCATCGCAGACATAGAGATTTGAATCTCGGGCTGCCGCCACATCCGTCGGGGCAAACTTTCCTTTACCCAAAAAGGGAGGTCTTCCAAGCGTTTTAATTTCTGTGCCGTCGGTTTGAACCATCAGAATACGACCGGTGCGATTGTCAGGCAAAACCAGAAATCCTCCGTCTCGATCGACGTACGTACAATTATGAAGCCCACCCTTAACCAGCGAGTCTGATTTCGACATGAGGGTCTTGGTTTTCAGATCGGCCGACACTCGAATCAATCCAGTGCCATTGAGCCCAAAGTAGATTTCGCCATTGGGCGTTTTGGCAAATCCCCCGTGAGCTTTGGCGATCCCCGCTGCAATGTTCTTGGGCAACGTACTAAGCTCGGCGTGGTACCTGAACCGAAAATCCCCCGAGCCTGTGACGCGACTGCTGTCTGGCGTCCCATCGCCAATAGCCGTGTCAACGTCAGCAGTTTTTTCGTGATCGTGGCCATCGTGAGCCTGAGTTGACGAATAACCGCCAGCAACACAGACCATGACCATGACCATGACGACGATTTGCTTTGGAATACTATGCATCGGAAGTAGGACTAACATAAAGAGGTTTTTCGGGAAATTTAGTGGCTAAAGTACGTTGAATTGTAGTGGGATTCGCCAGAATTCCCTCTCTTGACCAAAAAGGATTTCTTGGCGAAATCCACTACACCAATCTAGCCACTAAAGTCTATGAAGAGCCCATAAAGAAATGAATTTCATTGGGCTAAAGTTTATCGAAGTTTGATTGTGTACTCGTACTTGCCCGACTCAACTGTTTCGCTTTCGCGATTGTTGGGGAAATGAATCGTGGCCGAAGTGTTAGGAGGGATTTCTATTTTCCATTGGAACAAATCCGCTTCGTTTTTCCACTCGCTGCGGATCAAACCATACGGCGACTCAACACTGGCCTTTGCCCAATCAAGTTGTCGCGTTAGATGAGGCTTCAGCTGGAAATGTTTATAGCCCGGCGCATCCGGATCAGGGCGAATTCCACCGATCGACTCGTGCAAGAACGCGGACAAAGAAAGGGGACGCAGCTCATAGTTTTCATTCGTCAGCGTCCGTATTGAGCTGCGTCCCCTTTTCTTATCCGCCCAGTCGTAGCGGGTCTTTTCAACGTGGCAAGAATCACAGAGCGTCCCTAGGTTGGCGTCTTTATTGTCACCGCCGTTCATCAGCGCTATTCGCTGGTCAACCTCAAGATGAATCGTTGAACCCCAAACAAGGCAGCAACCGCCATCGCGTTCAATGATTGCAAGGCGACGTTGTCGCGAAACGTCACCTTCAAATAACTGCTGCCCCTGACGGTGGCCTAGCGGGTTTGGGTTATTGCGATTTCCACGCAGGCCGACATTCGTTCTTTTCACATCTGTGCGCGTCAGTCGTGGGAGTCGTAGAGGCGACGGGTTTGGCGCGGCACTCGGATGTGAAAATGACGATGGCTTATTCTCAGGTTGAGCAGGATCGTCAGACGGCAGCGATTGCCAAGTTAGACTTTTCTGGGCCTACATTGGGCCTAGACTTGTGTCACAATGGGGCATCTGAAGACAATCTCAAAGATCAGGCTAAACGCCGGGACACGAAAAAAACCCCACGAAAACATAGGTTTAAGCGAGGTTTGTCACTATCTGCCATCTTCTGGCAAAATGGAGCTGAGGGGATTCGAACCCCTGACCTCTTGCATGCCATGCAAGCGCTCTCCCAGCTGAGCTACAGCCCCGAAACGGGTTGTATGATTTTGCTGACTCTTGGAAACGGCCAGTAAATCACAGAGCGATGTTGTATCGTCGGAAAAAATTGCTGTCAACCGCCGATTGCACAATGCAATCGCGCCAA
>CAYOZV010000333.1:0-2484 GCA_964408465.1 uncultured Pirellulaceae bacterium | reverse complement strand
TCGGTCACATTGCGGCTGATGGATTCTTCGCACTGGACCAACATGTTGAGGTAACGATCGCCCATCTGCGCCGCGATTTTGTAACCCACATGCAACAACTGTCGCAAGGAAGCGTTGAACTCCGCGTGATTGGGATCGTGTCGCAGCGCGTTGACGTACTGGTCAGCCGTCCAACCGTTGACCGTTTCCGGCGAGGGGAGTTTTGCGTAGTCAATGTCGATGACCGACGCGTAAGGTTCGCAAAGTGCGTCCTTCTTCTCGAATGCTTGAGCGTAAACGTCTTTGGCCAATTGAAGGCCCTCCCCATCGGCCTCCGCCAAACCGATCAGCTCTTCTAGCCACGTCGTCCCGGCGGTTTTGATGTGGAGACCGGCGCCCGTCTTCTCCAAGCAACGGCGGATGGGACCATAGATCGAAAATTTATCGCTGCCCGAATGAACCGACAGTTTTAGATTTTCGGGCAGGCCATATTTTTTTACCGCATAAGCGATAACAGCCAGGTCGTCCGAGAACTCTTTTTCGAACTGCCCCACGTCCCCCACATAGTCAACGCCCTTGTTAAAACGCCCGGTGAACTTAGGGGCGATCGTCTGCAGCGGGATGTTTTCCTTGGCCAACGCCGCCAAAATCACCAGTAACTCCGGCGGTGTCTGCGGACTGTCAGTTTCGTCCATGGAGACCTCGGTCACGAAATTATCTGCCCCTTTTTCGTTGGCGATGTGGCGATAAATTTCGCCGGCAGACTGAACCGCCTTAAGAAATTTGTTGGCCGTGGCGGTAATCAGTTCTTCGCTGATCTCAAGTTCACCTTCGATACCGTCGATCTTCAACTTTCCGACTAAATCACTGACGCTGGCGACAAACGCGGCCACATCTTCAGCCGACGCAGGCGAACCAATCGCGTCGGCAACGTCCAGTGTGAAAAAATCACTGTTACTCAGAAAGCCGTCCACCAATTTCAAATTGATGTGATCCGCATCGACATAGTGAGAATGTTTCCAGTTCAATTCCTTACACGCGGCGTCGGCCGCATCGCGCGTGCTTTGTGGTTGAGAACCGATGGTGGTGTGTTCACGGTTTGATTTGTTCCACACCGGCACGATTTCGACGCCCTCCTCTGCTGCCCTCATGACCGCCGCCAGTTGCGCTTTGGCCTGATGAGCAAACCGATCGCCGACGCCGAAAGAGAATTTTTCAATGATGAGAGCCATGGGATACGGAGCTTCCGAAATTTAAGCGGGTGAGTGTTCAATTTGTTTGGCTGTGACTATAGTAAATTGTTAGCAATCTGTCAGGGTGCCTGTGGGGAAATCCTGTTGTGCATTTGGTTTCAAGGACGCGCAAAAAACAGATCGCTCCCAACCATTCAGGACAAAGTTTAAGGTTACTCGTGAAAGCCATTTCGTTTGATGCCAAAGAGTCAATCGCTGTTATTGAAGTGGATGCTCCGGGACCGCCCGGTCCCGGCAATGCCAAAGTGAAGGTCCATCGCGTTGGCATCTGTGGTACTGACACGTCGGCTTATTTGGGTAAATTTCCGTTCTTTCAGTTTCCGCGCACGCCCGGCCATGAACTGGGTGTGGAAGTTGTAGAAATCGGTGACGGCGTAACGAATGTCAAAGTTGGCGACCGCTGTAGCGTCGAACCGTACATGAACAATCCCGACAGCTACTCCAGCCAACGCGGTCGCCCGAATTGCTGTGACGATCTTCAGGTCATCGGCGTCCATAGCAACGGCGGCATGTGCGAAGAATTCGTTTTGCCGGCTCATAAGCTTCACGTCGGCAACGGTTTGAAGTTCGAGCAACTGGCGTTGGTTGAAACGCTGGCGATTGGCTGTCACGCGGTCAATCGAGCCGATCCCAAGGCGGGCGAAAACGTGCTGGTGATTGGCTGCGGCCCGATTGGTTTAACGGTGGTTGAATTTCTGAAGATTCGCGGTTGCCGCGTCATCATGATGGACATGAACCAAGATCGGTTGGACTTCGCTCAAAACGAAATGGGCGTCGATGCGACCGTTCAGGTTCAAAAGGATGGTTCGGAATTACAAACGTTATCAGAGCTAACCGGCGGCAATTTTTGCGAGGCGGTCATCGACGCGACGGGCAATAAGTTCAGCATGTCGCGGGCGTTGGAATTCGTAGCGTTTGCAGGGAAATTGGTCTACGTCGGCGTCACGGCAGACCATGTGACGTTTCCGCATCCGCTGATGCATCGGCGTGAGATGACGATCATGGGTTCGCGCAACGCGCTGGCCGAAGATTTCACGCAGATCATTGAATTGATGAAAGAGGGGGAAATCGACACCGACGCTTGGATCACTCATCGCAGCACGATGGAGACGTTGGCCGAAGACTTCCCGGCGTTCCTCGATCCAGCGTCAAAGGTGCTCAAGGCGATGGTCCATATCACCGCGTGAGGATGTCTTGAAAAGAACCGCGAATGAACGCGAATAGACGCGGATGAAATATTCGTGACTCGCGT
>CAYOZV010000332.1:0-2522 GCA_964408465.1 uncultured Pirellulaceae bacterium | reverse complement strand
TTGTTGCCGAAACGAACTTTCGCTGGAACCGATTCGGCGACTGGCGTAGGTTGTAACGAAAGCGATTTGGAGGAGGCTGGCTCAGGTAGGTTTTGACAAAAAGATTAATGGCAAAAACATTTCAGTGCGCGTCCGTCAATTTTTTTGTCACTAATTTTTTTGTCAAATCACTCACTTGCGATCGTTGAAAGGGTTACCGTTCCGTGAGTGATATTCAGCCACTGCATTTGCCTGAGAGGACTAGCGGTGATCAACTTCTGGAACGCGATGAAGCTATCGTGTCCTAGCTTTTTAAAGCTAGTAACACCAAGAGCGGTGTCTGCGCACAATAGATGGAACCGTTGTTTGCCGATCCGACGCCCCGCAGACGTCATGTCTAATAATTTTTCCGATTGTGCCTCGTCGCCAAAGCTCGGTAAAATCGCCCGTCGGTAAAGCGCTGTGTTCAAGCCTGTTCCCCAGTCAGCGATCAATTCACCCACTGCTTCCACCAGTTCAGATTCGCCATGATATTTAGTCAGGTTCATTTCAAATTGCTGACGTTTTTCAGTCGTCAAATTCGAATTGATGAACTTAGACTTGACCGATGGACTTCGGAAATTCACCAATTTGCCATGTGTGGCATTATTCAGATACAGGTAGCTCAGCAGCTGGCTCTCATGGGCCGGTAACAACTGCGAAGTTGCCTTAAGCTCGTAAATCACTTTGCTTTCAACGACCAAATCCATTGCTAACGGAGTGGAGAAATTACGAAAGCTAATTTTGATCGGGACTTCGGTCACCGCTTCGATGCCAGCGGCATGAAGAAGCTGGATCAGTTTCTCTTGATAGACCACTTCATCAGCCAACCGCCCCAGTTCATTTTGAGCCGCAAAGGCATGCGACATGACCGCGTAGTCGATTGCCCCCATTTCTTCGTCGGTAATTCTTGGGAAATCAATTGGGCAATGAACGGGCATGAGTAAATTCAATCGAGCTGTTAGTCGTTCCCTGAATCAATTCCTCAGAAGAACGAGCGTGACTGGCAAGACCAGCAGTAAATTTGACAAAAAGATTGATGACAAAAAGATTTCAGCGTGCGTCCGCCAATTTTTTTGTCACTAATGTTTTTGTCAAATTACTCACTCTGCGGCAAATCGCGGCCATGTCTTCAGACTACCACTTGAGTCCGACGCTTTCGCCACCGGAGGGACGGTTGGTGCCGCCCTTGAGCGGGCCTCCGTCAGATTTGACGGCCAGTTCGCGGTCGGGAATGTCGGTAGGATCGGCTTCCTTCTTCGCGCCGCCTTTGGGGGCCGGAGCGTTTTGGCAAGCCTTACGTGAAAGACTGATCTTCTGAGAATCGGTGTCGATCGAAAGAACTTTTACCTCGATCGAATCACCCTCGTTACAGACCGTGGAGACCTTGGACACGCGATGATGGGCCAGCTCCGAGATGTGTACTAAACCCTCAATGCCTGGCTTGATTTCGACAAACGCGCCAAAATCCATCACCTTCGTAACCGTGCCGGTGATGACATCATCCACCGCAAATTGATTGTCGCTGCTGTGCCAAGGATGCTCGAGCGTATCGCGATGAGAGAGGCCGATTTTGCCGTCCTCGCCGATCTTGTCGACCTTTACTTTGACACGCTCGCCTTCGTGCATGACCTCTTTGGGATGGCGGACGCGCTGCCAACTGATTTTGCTGATGTGGATCAAACCTTCGGCGCCGCCAAGATCAACAAAGGCACCAAAGTCCATCAGTTTGGTCACAACGCCTTCGCGAATCTGTCCCACTTCCAATTCCTCCATCAACACCTTGCGCTTCTCTTCGAACTCACGTTCGAGCACGGCGCGGTGGCTGAGTACGAGTTTGCGTTTATCGGCATTGCATTCGACGATCACGCATTGAAACTTCTGCCCGATAAACTGGTTGAGATCCTCGACGCGGTAACGTGACATTTGGCTGGCGGGGATGAAACCACGCAGCGAACCGACGGTGGCTTCTAATCCGCCGGAGTTGACGGCATTGACCGTCGCTTCGACGACGCCGCCTTCTTCTAAGTCGTCCCAATCCGAAACGTTCAACGTGGCGCCGGGAACGGTCAGTTCGTACAGCCCGTCTTCTTTGTTACGGCCGCGGACGGTGACCTCGATCGTGTCGCCTTCGGCGGGTTCTTCTTTAAAAGTGTGAAACGCCGCGACGCCTTCGTACTGGCCTTTCAACTTGAAGAACACATTATCCTTAAAAATTTTGGTAACCAAGCCAGGGATCCGCGTGTTTAGCTCAAGCTCCGTTTCGGCGGCTTCGGTTTTTTCAACGACGTCATCCATCGAGATGCCGCCCAGCGCCGCTTCGATCTCAGCGTCGATATCATCGCCCAAACCCACCGCTGATCTTACTTCGGCGACGGCAACTTCGACGACTTCCTCTTCTTCACCAACACGTAGCTTCACGGGATTGACCATGGCTGCCTTCACCGCATCCGGTTGCGCTGGACGGAGCGCAGTATCGGCAACATCGCGTTGGGAACCGATTG
>CAYOZV010000331.1:0-2532 GCA_964408465.1 uncultured Pirellulaceae bacterium | reverse complement strand
TCGAGAACCTGCAATCGACCGCCCGCGCGGGAGCGACGATTCTTCCGGCGTCGCCCGGATTTTATCACGGTTATCAATCGGTTGACGATCTGGTAGATTTCGTCGTGGCAAGAATTCTGGACCACTTGGATATCGAACACGACCTTATCCGGCGCTGGGGCAACTCACAATAAAAACGCACTCTGCGGTAGGGCCGGTCCCCACCGGCCAAGGCCTACCTTTGCCCGAAACTTATTTGCCCAAATTTTACCCAAAGAGGCCGGTGGGAACCGGCTCTACTTTTACGGCTACCCTACAACCCATTGGGAAGAACTCATCAAGACACTCACCAACATTCTGGAGATGATCCGCTTCAGCCACACGATCTTCGCGTTACCCTTTGCGCTGTTAGCGGCGGTGATGGCTTGGGTGGCACCCGTTGCTGCTGGACAACAGATCGAATTCAGTTGGTTACATCTTGTCGCGATTGTCATTTGCATGGTCGCCGCCCGCAGCGCCGCGATGGCGTTTAATCGTTTGGTCGATCGCTTCATCGACGCAGAGAATCCTCGCACCGCCCAGCGACACCTGCCCGCGGGAAAACTGTCGGTGAAATCCGTGTGGTCGTTCACGCTGGTTTCTACGGTGTTATTTTTGGTTGGCAACGCGCTGTTTTTGCCGAACTACCTGCCGCTGGTGCTGGCGGTCCCCGTACTGTTGATTCTCTTTGGATACAGTTACACCAAACGTTTCACCGCGCTGGCGCATTTCTGGTTGGGACTGGCGCTGATGCTGGCCCCCATCTGCGCTTGGATCGCAGTCCGTGGATCGGTGGTAATCGCCCACCCCGAAGACTTGGCGCCGGCGGTGGTGTTGGGTTTGGCGGTTCTGTTTTGGGTGGCCGGCTTCGACATGATCTACGCCTGTCAGGACTACGCCTACGATGTCGAAAAAAAACTGAACAGTGTTCCTGTCATGCTGGGCATCGGCGGAGCGTTAAAACTGGCGGCCGTTTGTCATGCGATGATGCTGGGATTGCTGGTGCTACTGCCGCTGATGGGGCGGTGGTGCGGGCCGGCGTTGGGTTTGGGCTACGTTTACGGTTTGGCCGTGATGTTGGTGGCGGGATTGTTGATCTATGAACACTCGTTGGTTCGCGCGGACGACCTGACACGAGTGAACATCGCTTTTTTCAACGTCAACTCAATCGTTAGCATTGGATTATTCGTGGCGGCAACGGTTGATTTACTGTGGGTTTAGCCCGTTATTTGGCAATAGTGCAATGCGGTTTGACCGATAGCGATAGACAGAAAATTAACTGCAAAATAGACTTCTTCGTTCATCCTTCAACTGATATCCGAGAGCTTTCCGATGATCTATACCGTTGATCCAAAACTCAAAACCATTCAAGAAAAAGTCGAAGCCGGAGAACGGTTGTCGATGGACGATGGGCTACTGCTGTACGATCCGGAAGTTCCTCTGAACGATGTTGGCCAATTGGCGAATCTGGTCCGCGAACGCAAGAGTGGCAACGCGGCCTATTACAACATCAACACGCATCTCAATGCGACCAATGTCTGCGTCTACCGCTGCGTTTTCTGTGCGTTCCGTTCTGACCTTCGCAGTGAAAAAAGCTACGTCATGTCGGACGAACAAATTCTTCAACGCGGCGCCGAAGCGATCGCCAATGGCTGCACCGAAATGCACGTCGTCGGCGGATTGCACCATCAAAAGAAATTCGAATGGTACAAAAACATTCTGCAAATTTTGCACGACGCCTATCCTCAATTGCACCTCAAAGGTTGGACAGCGGTCGAACTGAATTGGTTTGAGTTTTTGACCAAGATGCCGATGGACCAGATCTTGACCGAACTCCGCGACGCGGGACTTGGCAGTCTTCCCGGCGGTGGTGCGGAGATTTTCCATCCGGAAGTGCGTGACCAAATCTGTGAACACAAGGCCGACTGCAAGAACTGGATCGACATCCACCGTACGGCTCACCAATTGAAGATCAAAACCAACTGCACGATGCTGTATGGTCACGTTGAAAAACCGTTCCACCGCATCGACCACTTGATTCGCCTGCGCGAACTGCAAGACGAAACAGGCGGCTTTCAAACGTTCATCCCGCTGGCGTTTCACCCCGAAAACACAGGGCTGTCGCACATTAAAAAACCAACGGCGGTGGAAGACCTTCGCACGATCGCGGTCAGCCGATTAATGCTGGACAACGTTGATCACGTGAAGGCCTACTGGATCATGCTGGGCATCGGTACGGCCCAGACAGCGCTGTCCTACGGCGCAGATGATCTTGATGGCACTGTCCGACATGAATTAATCTACCACGACGCTGGTGCGACAACGCCGGAGTTTCTCTCGGTCGAGAAATTGGAGTCGCTGATTCGAGAGGCCGGACGCGAACCGATCGAACGGGACACGATTTACCGCAAGATCAATCGCGATGAAAACGATCGCCTGAAATGGTCCGTCGGCGAAGAGATTCTGGTCAACGCTTAATTATCCCGGAGAAGCCTTGGTCTTCGCGCAAGTGCT
>CAYOZV010000330.1:0-2578 GCA_964408465.1 uncultured Pirellulaceae bacterium | reverse complement strand
AATTCGCGTAGCCTTAAAAGCGTCGACACGGGAAAAACCTACGAAAGCCTTGAAGGCCGCAAGCTGCTGGCGGCAGATATTCTCGGGCCCGTCGACCTTACAGCCGCTTCCGATACCGGAATTAGCAGCACTGACAACATCACTAATGATTTGTCTCCGGAGATAACCTTTCAGGCATCTACAACGATGGATCTGCTTGCGACGAATCCAGATGCTGAGATCCGCTTCAACAGTGCAACAGGTCCACTGCTTGGTGTTGTTGATTTGCCAGACAACGCTAGTGGCTCAACACTTTACACAGCAACTCTCAGCGATCCTGTACTCACCGCTCTTAACGGAACGGATACAAACGTAACTCTGTTCGTTGTTAACGAAAATGATAGTAACGATTTTGAAACACTTGCCGTAACATTCGACACGCTAAGCCCAACAGTCGCCATCACAAGTGACACTCCAGGTGATGCGACTGGCGATTTCACGCTGACATTTACTTTCAGCGAGCCGGTGACAGGGTTCACCGCGTCGGATGTTTCGTTGTCCGGTGGAACTGCAGGGGCTTTCACCGGCAATAGTGGGGACGCAGTTTACACATTGGTTGTTTCCCCCCCAACGGGCTCCAACGTTGACATCACCGCAGGTGTTGCCGCTGCCGTAGCAGAGGACACTGCGGGCAACGATAGTGAAGCCGGCACCTTCACGCAGTTGGTAGACACACGCGTTCTGATCGAATTCGCCGAATCAAACACATCTGACGCTGAAAATGCTGGATTAACGTCAGACGGACCAACTTTGGTGGTGAACGGTGATCTGACGGGATTAAGTGATTTACAAAGAACGGTCACGATCACGACGCCAACGGGAACAGTCTCCGGACCTTCCAATGCGGCCACCGTCAACCCACCAGGGGCCAATTTCGACCAAAGCACAAACACGATTGATATTGTCATCCCAGCAGGCGTCTACGACGGCAGTGCCAGCAGCGAATTCAACTTGATCGCCGAGGGGCTGATTGTCATCACTGACGATGTGTTGATTGAAGGCCCAGAAGATTTCGAGATTCAGAATCTGAGTTTCGTTGGTTCGGCGTTTGTTCGCGGCGATGCTAACGGCGGCGGCGAAAATGTGGGAACATTCCACACAATTGAAGATAATGAATTCGGTGAATGGTCGGTGACGCAATCGGCGACTCAGGTAACCCCAGGTGTCGATGAAGGTGCCACAGCAACCTACATGGTTGCACTTTCGGGAGCCTTCCAAGCCGGTGAAACAGCAACCGTTGAAATCGCACTGAACGATGTTGACACAACCAGCGCTGACTATAGCGGATTCTTGACGGCGATTACTGCAGCGGCTGCCGCAGATGCAGATCTAACATTCGACGGAATCAGCCTGCTGACATACACGGCACCGTCAGACGGCGCTATGATGTCACCCCTCACGATAACAGTCGCGATCACAGACGACGCTTTGGTGGAAGGTCCAGAAGACTTCGACGTTGAACTGAGCAACCCAGGCAGCACCACCGGCGCTGACATTCGCGTCGACGACGATGCGGATGCCAATGCAACGGATGGCTTGAACACAATTACCACTACCATCGTTGACGACGACGAGGCAGTCGTTTCGCTGACGGGTCCAGGTATGATTGCGGAGGGCGAACCCGGCACATACACGATCAGCATTTCCGGCGACCTTCAGGCCGGTGAGACGATCACTTTTGACCTGACTATTGCCAGTACAGATCTTTTGGGTGCTGATTTCAGCAGTGTGACCGTTGGCGGGACAACTCTTGCTGGCCTACCAGTAACAGGCATAACGACGACCAGCGGTGCGTTTGACATCTCCGCACCAACCGGCCCTGGGGTTGTGTCTATCACTTACACCCACGGCTTAAATGATGGTGCAGTTGCTGATCTTGATATCGTCTCGCAAACCTTCGATGACACTCTTGTCGAAGGCACCGAAACTGGCACCGTAACCATTTCGAATCTGACAAGCTCTGCCGATCCTCAAGTTTCGATCGACACGTCGGCTAACACCGTGACAACTATGGTCACCGATAACGACAGCGCGGTCTGGAATCTGACACCAGCGACCACCGACGTGGACGAAGGCTCAGTGGCGACTTACACATTGACCCTAGATGGGACAGGAACTCCGGGCCCAGGCGCGGCGATCCAAGCCGGTGACACCGCACAGGTCAATATCGCTTTGGCCAATGATGATACCACAACCAGTGACTACAGCGTGTTCTTGGATGACGTGCAGGATGCGGTCGATGCGTATCACTTGATTGCCGGCACGACCTCGGGAGACGATAACTCGTTCACCTTGACCGGAAACACACTCACGTTCCAAGGAGACGGATCGACCGAGCCTTCGCTGTCGATCATGGTGACCGCGACCGACGACGCCTTGGTGGAAGGTGACGAAGACTACACCGTCACTATTTCAGATGCCGGTTTCAACGGAACCGTTGGTGGTGCTGAAGTCGGACTGGGAACGACATCGAACACCACTACCATCGCCGACAATGACTTTGCAACCTTCTCGATCGCTGGCGCTGCCAATGTCGATG
>CAYOZV010000329.1:0-2610 GCA_964408465.1 uncultured Pirellulaceae bacterium | reverse complement strand
TGGAGGTTGTTAAACCTCCTGCCGAGCGTGAAAACGTTCCACCGCGGGTAAGGGTAGGCAGGATTTTTAACAAAATCCACTACACCAATGGATGCGACTGAGAGAGTGAAGATTATGAGCGACTCACAAGGAATCGTTCGCTAAATAAAGCCAAAGGATTGGCGATGTATAAATTATTGTTGTCGTGGCGTTATCTCCGCACTCGGTTCATTGCACTGGCGTCGATCGTCAGTGTGACTTTAGGTGTGGCGACGCTGATTGTGGTCAACAGCGTCATGTCCGGTTTCGTTTTCGAAATGAAGACGCGACTGCACGGCATCCTTTCTGACGTTGAGATCGCCGCTCCGCTGCTGGGGCAAATCTCTCATCCCGACGTTCACATGCGAATCATTCGTGATGTCCTGGGCGATGACATTGAGAGCATGACCGGCGTTGTACGATCGCCCGCAATGGTGACCTTCAACGTTCACGGCCGCCAGATGACCCAACAGGTGATGCTGTTGGGCATCGACGATGAATCGTTTGGCCAGGTCACCGACTTTCATCCGTACTTGCAGAACGAAAACAAAAAAGAGCAGTTTACGTTCAACCTCGAAGAGTCCGGATACCCCGACTACGTGAGCAACTCAGGCTGGAAGTACCGACGGACCAAAGCTCAACAAAAAAAGCGTATCGATCTGATGCAGCGGCAGCAACAGGCTTACTACGACTCCGTCGCCGCGGACTACCTGGCAGAGTCGCCCGGCGAGTTCCATCAAACCGCGTACACTCAGCCCGTGGCCGCAACAGACGGTGAAGGACGTGAAATTGAATACCGCAAATTGCCTGCTCAAGCCCCCGACTTCGACAAAATCCACGGCCGCGCAGGCGGCGTTGATGTAGGTGCGGAACCTCAGGCCGATGTTTTCACCTCGCCAGACGGAAGAAAATTTCGAAAGTTCAAACCGTTCGACGCGCACGCTGAATTTCGGCAACAACCAGATCCCGAAGATTTCTTCGATCCTGAAGAAGATCAGCACACGGGTATCATTTTGGGGATCGCGATCTCCAAACGCAAAACGCTTGACGAAGCCGGAAATAAAAAGGACTTTTACATGGTCCGTCCCGGAGACGACGTGCAGTTGATCTTTGCAACGGTTGGCCAGAATGCAAAACCAGTCAGTGAAAACTGCACGTTGGTCGATTTCTATTCTTCCAACATGCACGAATACGATTCCTCGTTTGCTTTTGTGCCGATCAAGGAACTTCAAAAGGTCCGCGGTATGATGGATCCGCTGACCGGCGACGCGACCGTCTCAAGCATTCAAATCAAGATGAAACCGGGGGCTGACCTCGATAAGGCGCGTGATGCCTTGATTGCCAAATTCCCACCGGAACAATACCCCTACGACATTCACACTTGGCAAGACACTCAGCGGCCGTTACTTAGCGCCGTGAACATGGAGCTAACGATTCTAAACCTGCTGTTGTTCATGATCATTGCGGTCGCCGGTTTTGGTATCCTCGCCACGTTCTTTATGATTGTCGTTGAAAAAACAAAAGACATTGGTGTCCTCAAAGCACTTGGCGCTCCAAGCAGTGGCGTCATGTCAATTTTTCTTGGCTATGGCATGTCGCTGGGGATGGTGGGGACGGGTGCGGGCATCGTGCTGGGGCTTTTGTTCGTGCGTTACATTAATGAAATCGCTGGGCTGGTGCAGGTGATTACCGGCCAAGAAGTTTTCGACCCCGAGATTTATTACTTCTCACAGATTCCAACCATCGTCAGTCCGATGATGGTTGTGTTGGTGGGTTTAGGTGCGATTTCAATCGCCGTTTTGGCCAGCGTATTACCGGCGCTCCGAGCGGCTCGACTTCATCCGGTGGAGGCACTTCGCTATGAGTAAACTTCTCACTCAGGATTCCGTCGCTACGCTTGACCGCCCGACGGACGCCCTCATGTGGACGCGCGGACTGGAGAAAAGTTACCGCAAGGGCAGCCTTGCCGTGCCTGTGCTCAACGGCGTCGATCTCGAAATCGAAGCCGGTAGTTTTACCGCAATCATCGGACAAAGTGGTTCCGGTAAAAGCACGCTGTTGCATTTACTGGCGACGTTGGATGCCCCCAATGCCGGGGAAGTGCATTTTCAAAATCGCCGCGTCGACAATTTGCCTGCCAAGGAGCGCGAGAGGCTACGCAACGAAGAGTTTGGGCTGATTTTTCAGTTTTATCATCTACTGCCGGAGCTATCGACGCTGGAAAATGTTTTGGTGCCGAAGATGGTGCAGGATGGCTTCTTCAGTTACCTGCGAAACAAAGCGGCGTATAAAAAACGCGCGATGGAGTTGTTAGAGATGGTTGGCATGGGACACCGGACCACGCATAAGCCATCGGAATTGTCTGGCGGCGAGATGCAGCGGACGGCAATCGCGCGAGCGCTGATTTCGGATCCTTCGATTCTTTTGGCCGATGAGCCAACGGGAAATTTGGACGAAGAGAACGGTGCCGAGGTGATGGAAACGCTGGACCGCCTAAGACAGCAGGAAAATCTGACCGTCGTGATGGTGACTCATGATAATGGATTGGCCAAACGGGCCGATGCGGTGATCCATCTGGCCGGTGGTAAAGTC
>CAYOZV010000328.1:0-2669 GCA_964408465.1 uncultured Pirellulaceae bacterium | reverse complement strand
CCGGCACGTCGCTGGACCAATCGGACATCCCAGCGATTGTGTCCTGCAATTGTTGATCCGACATGCCATGGCTTTGGTCACGCGGTTCAAAGACCTGCATCTCGTCGCGTGGCAGTTCCATTAAGAATCGGCTGGGGATCGCCGGCCAGTAACTGCCCCGCCGAAAGCGATTCAAACAGCGCGACAGTTGAAGCTCTTCTTCGGCCCGCGTAATGCCAACGAACAACAGTCGCCGCTCTTCCTCGATCTGTTCATCGTCGGTACTGGACCGTTCGTGCGGGAGGATGCCGTCCTCCAGCCCAATGATGAAGACCTTCTTAAACTCCAGTCCCTTCGCCGCGTGCAGGGACATCATCGTCACAAATTCTGACGTTGATTCATAGACGTCCGTATCCGACACCAGCGCGGCCAGTTCAAGATACTTTTCCAGTCCACCGTCCTCGGGATGCTCGGAGTCAAATTCCTGAGCCGCGTTGACCAGTTCATCGACGTTTTCGGCCCGTTCGAACGCCTCTTCGCTGCCGTCCATCGTCAACCACTCGCGGTAATTGGTCTGCACCAACACCTTGCGGATAATGGTTTCCACTTCCTCCGTTGCCGCCTGTTGAAATTCGTCGATCATAGACGCAAACTGTTTCAACTTCGACGACGGAGCGGCGGAGATGGTTTCGATCGCATCGACGTTTCGGGCGGCGTCCATCATGGACATGTTGTTCTGCATCGCGTAGTTACGCACGCGCGAAAGGGTGACCTTTCCAATTTTGCGCGATGGAACATTGACGACGCGCTCAAACGCCACCATGTCACGATCATTGTTGATCAGATGAAGGTAGGCGATGACATCCTTGATCTCCTTGCGTTGATAAAACTCGTGGCCTTTCACGACCTGATAGGGCACGCCCGACGCGCGGAGTTGATGCTCTAGGGCTCGCGAAAGATAATTCGTGCGGTACAAAATCGCAAAATCGTTTGGCTTCCGCTGTCCCTTGCTGATGGCCAACGCAATTGAATCGGCAATGTCGGCGGCTTCGTCCTGTGGCGATGGGTAAGCCACCAAACGTACGCTGGTGCCTTCCTCGTTGTCGGTTATCAAAACCTTCTTCTTGCGACGAACGTTGTTCGCGATCAGCTGGTCGGCGACACGCAGAATGGCTTTGGTGCTGCGGTAGTTTTGCTCCAGCCGAACCACCGACACGTCGGGGTAATCTTTTTCAAACTCCAGAATGTTTCGAATGTTGGCTCCGCGCCAGCCATAAATGGACTGGTCCGGATCGCCGGTGACCGCCAAGTTCTGCAGGTTATGATTCAACAGCCGAATCAGCTGATACTGAGCCACGTTGGTGTCTTGGTACTCGTCGACCATCATGTACTCAAACCGATGATCCAAGGCAGTGCGGAGTTCGTTATTCTGAGTCAACAGATCGACGGTGTGCATCAACAGGTCATCAAAATCCACCGCGTTAGCCATCTGCAACAGCTTTTGATATTCGGGATAGACTTGGGAGACGATCTTATCCATCACGTTGCCGGTGCGCGGTTGAAATTTCTCAGGTGTGATGGCGACGTTTTTGACGTTGCTGATTTCGCGCCCGATCGCATCGGGATTGTAGTGCCGCAGGTCCACCTCCGTATTTTCGATGGCTTGCTTGATGACCTTTTTCGTATCCGTCATGTCGTAGATGGTGAAGTTCTCTTGCAAACCAACCATCGACGCGTGCACACGCAGCAAGCGAGAGCAAAACCGATGGAAGGTCCCCGCCCACGTGAAATTTTCAGGCGCCAACAACGACAGCCGCTTCCGCATCTCGTCGGCGGCTTTATTAGTGAACGTTAGCGCCACAATTTTCTGGGAAGGAACGCCCTTGGCGATCATATACGCGATGCGATGAGTGATCACGCGCGTCTTGCCTGAACCGGGGCCGGCGACGATCAACAAGGGACCGTCAATCTGCTGGACCGCGGACTGCTGAGCCTCGTTGAGGGGCGCGACGAGTTGTTGGTGGATGTTGTCTTCCATGATGCCCCGAGGAGTTGCTAGCAGAGGTTGGGCGTTTTGCCGTCCCGATGTTTTCGATCTTGAGATCTATGTTATAATCTTCGCCCAACGCGGCAAGGTTGGCAGGGCCAGATTAAGGTTCCTTACGAAAACGACACGATGTAGTTTTGAACGTAGCCGCGAAAAGATCATTCGAAATTTTTGGATTAAACTCAGGGAGGGACCAGGATGGCTCGCACACGCATTCCATTAAGCGCCGCTGAAGAAGAGACTCGAAATCTACGGGAAAAGCTGGAGCTCAGCACCGCCGAGATCGGCTTAACGGTCCGGACAACAAATTGCCTTGAAGAGAAAGGCATTTTCAACGTTCGAGATCTGCTCAACACGACCCGCGCGGATTTGCTCAGCATTTCTAACTTCGGCGAAAAAACGCTCGAAGAGGTTTATGGATCATTAGAAGCCATCGGTTTCTATCGCTCCGGTCACGAGACCAAACCACGTTAGCCCGCCGACGATTGACGCAGGTCGGAACCATCGCGGTAGCATCGTTCCGGCATTGCGTGCTCATCCGATGGCGAAGCCTGTGACGAAAAACGTAGTGGATCTTGTTAAAGATCCTGTTGGGGAAATGGAGCTTCAGGATCTTTAACAAGATCCACTACGGAGATGGGTG
>CAYOZV010000327.1:0-2746 GCA_964408465.1 uncultured Pirellulaceae bacterium | reverse complement strand
CCGTAGTTTGGGCTCTCAGCCCCAACGAAATTTAGATTTGTCGAAAGTCGTTTTTTTGGGTGGGCTGAGAGCCCACCCTACGGGCTGGGTTCCGCTTCGCGGACTGTAGTTTGGGCTCTCAGCCCCAACGAAATTTAGATTTGTCCAAAGTCACTTTCATTCGGGTGGGCTGAGAGCCCACCCTACGGCGTTGTAACTTATTCCTCTCAAAATAATTCCCCCATGATCAAATTAGCCATCACCGCGATGCTGCTGCTGTTGGTGGCGATGCTGTTGAATTTGAACCTACTGGTCTACGCGGTCTATTCGATTGCCGGGGTGTTGTTGGTTTGCCGTTGGGTGACGGCGCGTTGGTCGCAAGACATCACCGCAACGCGACGGAAGATCCCTCAACAAGTCGAAGTTGGCGACGACGTTTCGGTCGCGGTGGATGTGGCGCATGTTGGAACATTGCCCATCTCATGGATCTTAATTGACGACATGTTAGAAAAACGAGCCCTCCTTGCGAAAGTGCCTGCGATCAAGGTCAAAGGCGACAGCATCACCGTCCAACAGATGGCACCCGGGGCCGTGGTTCAACTGCGCTATGAAATCAAATTCAAACGTCGCGGCTACTATCAGATTGGGCCGGTGGTGATCGAAACGGGCGATCTACTGGGGCTCAATCGGCGTTTCAAAGTGCTGACCGAACCCGTTTACGTGACCGTGCTGCCACAAGTCGCGGTGGTGGGGCGATACGATATTGCGTCGCGCCGTCCCATCGGCGAAGTCGTGATGACCCACCGACTGTTCGAAGATCCAACCCGCATCGCCGGGGTGCGAAAATACCAAAACGGGGACGCATTGTCGCGCGTGCACTGGCGAGCCACCGCGCGGACGGGGACGCTGCAGTGCAAGGTGTTTGAACCGTCGACCTTGGCCGGTGCGACGATCGCCGTCGATTTTCATGTCGACGCTTTTGATCCTAAGCACGAACCGGTGCGCAGTGAATTGGCGATCAAATGTGCCGCCAGTATTGCGGACACCTTGCAACGCATGGGGCAGCAGGTCGGTTTAGTTTCCAACGCCACTGATGCGGCGGATCGAATTCGTCTCCACGGCTGGCGATCGGACCAGCGCACACGCGCCGCCGCAAAACAGTCCGCCCAAATGGCCGATGAAAGCGATCGCCTCAACCCCGTCATCGTGCCGACACGCAAAAGCCCTGAGCAAATGGCCCATATCCTCCAAGCACTCGCCCGCATGGAAATTTCCAAGGGGCTCGCACTTCCGGATTTGCTGTTTGAAACCCAAGCTCAAATTCCGCGCGATGCCACCGTGATTGTTATCGTTTCGAGGATTAAACTGGAGAATGCTGTGGCTTTGGGGGGGCTGGTTCGGCAGGGATACTCGGTAGAAGTGATTGTGAATTGCTTTTCTGATGAGGAATTTCTTCAGATGTCGGGGCCTTTGATCAACCAAGGCCTCGTGTGCCGCCATTTGAAAGATGATTCATCCATCGCCACCATTTGTGAAAAACGGGCGGCTGTTTAGCGCCGAGGATGGGCCGCATAGAGTTGACCCGAATCTACGTGGTCACGTTGCTAGTCGCGATGCTGGTTTTCTGGGCGCACTAACCAAATTCTGCTTGGATATTCGGATTGACAGCATTAATTCAGGCTCGTAACCTCCGCCAACGCGAGCGGTGCTGAACGTACGGCACCGGCCCTTGAGAAGATTGATGCGAAAAAAAATGAAGCAACCTTTAACAGTGCTGGTCCCATGTAAAGACGAAAGTCCGAACATCTGCGCTTGCATTGAGAGCTTCTATGAGATTGCTGATGAGATTCTGATTGCCGATTCGGGCTCGAGTGACAACACGATCGAACTTGCTCAGCGATATAATAAAGTTAGAGTTGTGCAACGCGAGTATCGCACGTCCGGCGACTTTAAAAATTGGGCGATTCCAATGGCCTCGCATGAGTGGGTTTTGATCGTCGACGCAGACGAACGGATCACGCCGGATTTGTGTGGTGAGATTGTTGACGAGTTAAGTCGTGGCGCTGCGTTTGATGGTTATTGGATCTTCCGGGACAATCACTTCATGGGCCACCGGTTAAAATATGGTGACGCCCGACGTGACGCCGTGATCCGATTGTTTCTCCGAGACAAGGGACGTTACGAGGGGCCCAGCGATCACGGCGAGGTAAAAATATCGACGGGGAAAGTCGGCCGGTTGAAAAATCGAATGACGCACTATTCGGTTTGGAATTACGACCAATTACTCGATAAGTATCACCGGTACACGACCTTGCAGGCGCAACAATGGCTCGAGCAGGGCCGCGACACATCTTATTTTAAGTTGCTGGTGCGGCCGGCGTTCCGATTCTTCCGCGAATACATTTTGCAGGGCGCGATCTTGGACGGGAAAGCAGGTCTGCAAACGTCTTGGTTGGCTGCCTTCTATTGCTTCAGCAAACAGGCGCGGCTGTGGGAACTCAAGCACGGTAAGACGCAGGAAGAATTTGAGCCAAGATCCGGCGGCAGCCCAACGAAACGCCGCGCAGCGTAGTCGCCCTTGGTGCCCTTATCGGCCTTAGAGAAGAGGCTGTCTTTTTATTCAACAGCCGAGTCCCCGCAACATTGGCCTCGGTTGCACTGCGTTAAGGGGCTACAGCAACCGGGGCTACAGAAACCGAGGCCGGAGCCCAGTGGCACTCACTTTAACGACTTTTGCACCTCAACCTGACTTCGAAGCGGCTTGCTT
>CAYOZV010000326.1:0-2822 GCA_964408465.1 uncultured Pirellulaceae bacterium | reverse complement strand
CTTCAGGGTGGAGCACAAAATTTTTCGCTCCAAAATACAGAAAGATACCGACCAAAATTCCGATTGCCGACCAGACCACACGCCGACTGGTCCAGACGCCATCGAGTTCCATTCCCGTTTCCATCAGGAATTCGATCGGAGGCAGCGTTCCGATCAGGATGATGACTTTGTCGTTTTTGAGCGTTCGGATTTCCCCGTCGATGTCTAGGTCGACTTCATGATCGCGGCTGGCCGCGATGTTGCATTTCATCAAAGCGGTAATTTCGCCATTGGCAATCGCGGCATCCAACAGGCGCCGGTTTTCCTCCTTGGCGCGAAAGAAATCATCGCCGCGATAGGCAATCGTTACGCGGTTGTGATCCTTGAGCATCAATGCGGCTTCGATCGCAGAATTTCCTCCCCCGATCACCAACACGTCTTGGTCGTTGTAGTCTTCGCGTGTGTGCAAGCGGTAGGTTACCTTCTTGCAATCGTCGCAGCCGGGTATGTCAAGTTTTCGAGGCTGCCCTTGGCGACCGATCGAGATCACGACTTGGCGGCTTGGAAACACGGCGCCATCTTTGGTGTGAACTTCAAACTGCCGATCTTGCAGCTTGCGAATGTTGTTGACCTCGACCCCTTCTTTGTATTTCAGATTGCGGTCGGCCACCGTTTGTTCGACGATCTGAATAAAATCGTCGCGATCCAAATCCCGATCAACGTCCAGCTCACTCACGTTCGCGATCGTCTGGGGCTCAGCGTAGACTTTCTTGCCGGCGGGGAAGGTCCGGACGGTGTTGGCCAGCTGCGTGCGTTCCAACAAAACGTATTTGAGATTACGTTTTTCGCATTCGATCGCGGCCGAAATACCTGCCGGTCCTCCACCAACGATAACCAAATCCAGCCCTTCTTGCTGGTCGCTGGATTTGAAGAGGCCCCCCTTTTCCATCCGTTGGATGACCTCGCGGCCTTGGTTGGCGGCGACCTTCACCAGCGGTAAACCCGTGACGTCACCGATCACGAACAGACCCTTCACAGACGATTCGTATCGCCCGTCGACGATCGGTAAAATTTCCTGCGGGGGAACCGTTGCAAAATATGCTGGCTTGCTCTTCTTTTTCGATTTCACGCTCGCACCCGAAAGAGAATTCTTGGATCAAAACACTAAGTTAGACCGAATGTTGTACGTCATCGACAGCCCAGACTCTAAATCGCCAAACTAAGATTGCCTTAGGCGTGTGTTATATCACAACGGTGGCGGGGCTTGGTTTTTGACCGGCTGTCATAGTTGTCGATAATTAAAGCTTAGGAAGACGATTTGTCGGTTGGTTCTTGGCGTAAGTGGACCAAATCAGTGCGACGACGATGAGGGCAAACTCTAGCCACGCGACGCCGTGATCGAATAGTCCCGCTCCAGAGTAACTTGTTCCGGCCAACAGAAAAGATCCTTCCAACGCTTGAAACCAGAAACGGCAATAGTAGATCATCAAACATCCGGCGACGATCAACCAACCGGCGTTGCGTGAAAGACATGCCAGCGGTGCGATCCAAATCCAGTACCACGGGTTTACGGTTGGTTGTAAAAAAAGAAACACCACGGCAATCCACGTCAGACGCGAAAAATTAATGCCCGTCTCAAGATTGGTTTCCGTGTAAATGACTTTCAATTGCCAGAGATAAAAAATAGCAAATAGGGTCAACGTTAAGATACGCGCGATAAAGAAAGCTGGGTTGTCCGGCCCAAGATTTGCTGATTCGCACCAATCGTTTACTCGTGCACGAAACTTCTGGGAGGTGAGCACGTACCAGGGATGCCCTTGGGTATCGGCCGGTTTTAGATTGAGGTAGATTCCCGAAAAAATTACGTCATTCATCCGCCATTGCCATAGGAAACTCGAAAGTCCCTCCTTGCTAACGTCGTCGCTTGGCGAAGCGGCATCTGAGGTTGGTGTCGTTCTAAATGCCTGGGCACGATTGGTGGTGGCGTCATACATTGGCCAAAGGCAGGTCGCGCTGGTTGCCACAAACGCCGCCGCGAACAACATGGCCTTGGACCATTGGACGCGTCCGATCGTGAACAGGAGCGCCGGGAATAGTACAACCGGAAAGATCTTCGCGCCGACGCCCAAACCGAGAGCGATGCCGCCGGCCAACGGCAAGGCTGAATTCGCTCTGGGCCGCTCAAGACGCATCCACCGAACCAGCAAGTAGGCGGTGGCAACGATAGAAAATCCCACGATTGCGTCGAGATGCCCACTGTTGGAAATCTCTTTGATGACCAAGGGGTTCCAGGCGTAAGCGATCAACCAGCCCCGATGGTACTGCTGCCTTTTCAGTATTAAACAGATCAGCCACATCGTCAGCAGATCAAACAAAACCATAACGGCTCTGATTGCGCACACGTGTGACTCAACGCTGGCGGTGTGCGGAAACCACTTCATCGCCGACGCGAAAACGAACTGGCTGACCGGCGGGTAGATCGTGCGATAGTCTTCGAAGTGGATCCTTTGCAGGATCTCGAAATTGCTTTCGGACCTGTTGAAAAGCTCGACCGCCTGTTGGTAGGGCTGTTCGCCTTGGGGTTGAGCCCGCAAAATTTGCGTTGGTGAATAGGAGTAAGGCGAGACTCCTGCGGCTGCGACCTTGCCGTCCCAGATATATCGGAAGTAGTCAATTTCGAGGATCGGCGTCGTGAATAATCCGATCGCCCGCAGGCTGATTCCGAAACAGACGATTGTAAACAGTAATCGCTTGCCGGATCGTTCGAGTGTCAGCGCCGATCTGAGTGCAAAATACGCCAACAGCGTTGCTGCGATCAGCAGCAGCGTCACGGCGATGATCGG
>CAYOZV010000325.1:0-2939 GCA_964408465.1 uncultured Pirellulaceae bacterium | reverse complement strand
AGCCCTCCGGTTTCCCACCCGCCGCCAGATCGCTAAAATCTCACTTCGCCATCCGGTCTCATTATGTGAAACGAAAGTGAGTGATAAAACTTGCAGAAATTTATTGGCGTTGACTTTGGCGTTCCACGTCGGGCGGGGGACCAAGCGAAAAAGATCATCTTGATCGAAGCGGTCAAGCGATCTGACGCGCGGTACGTAATCCTCCCCAGCGGCCGCAACACGCGATTGGTACGCGACACTGGAAGCAATTGGCTCAGTCGCCGACGCGGATGGACGATTGATAGGCTGCGTGATTCATTGTGCGGCGATAATTCGATCGAGGCCGCCGCGTTTGATTTTCCGTTTTCATTGCCCAAGCCGTTGTTAGAAAATCCGGAGTTTGCTGGCTTGGTCGGACGCAGGACCGCGTTTGAAACACGAAAGAATTGGCAGGCGTTTGTGGCGGAGAAGCTGCCGCTATATTTTGACGGCAAAAAAGCAACTTCGAAGTTGGTTGGGTTGGAATGTTTTGATGTTTGGCGAGGATCAGAGTTTTGGATTCCACGTGTGACCGATAGGGCAACTAACGCCAGCCCGCCGCTGAAGGATAAATTTCAGAGTGTTTTTAATATGACGATCGCGGGGGCTGCGTTGCTGCACGGAATGGCCGACTGTGGTTATCGAGAAAAGTTGGTCGATCTCAAGCCGGGCAGGGCGGTGATGGAGACCTATCCGCGCGTCGTGGCGGCGAGAATGGGTTTTGAGGGCAGCTATAAACAACGCCCGCTGGAATGCCTTGAAGCTGTGGTGCGGGCCTTAGCGCGGCGTGGAATCGAGTTGGGTTTTGATCCCGCTGTGAAAAGATTTTGTGAAACCTACACCACCGGCGACGCGGATCACGATGGCGTTGATGCGTTTTTATGTTTGGTGACCGCAATTTGTTTCGATCAAGGTGACGCGGAAATCTGTGGCGAAATCGCCGCCGAAGAGGGGGCGATTGTCGCGCCAAAATGACTTTCCATAGTTGCCTTTCGCTCCGCGAAAGAGCATCCGCGCTATTTAGCGCAATACCGCACTTTGGCGCGCGAGTGCTCTTTCGCGGAGCGAAAGGCTACTATGATTTCTTCTCGGGCAGTGGTTCAGGAGATTTAACGGGCGGCCAGATGATTTTGGCGATCTTGCCGTTCTTTTGAATCTCATTGCCTTTGCCGCCGCGCGAGGTCGTGCGGTACTTAACCGTCGAAACGGTTTTCTTCGCACCGCGATTGGTCTCCACCGTCAGCAAATCGCGATCGCCGGCGCTGGCTTTGAAGCCCAACAAGCGATCGGTCTTGGCCAGTTTTATCAGCATCACGCCTTTGCCGGGGCCCGAGAGGTAATTGACTTCTTCGGCGGGGCAAACCACCGCGCGGCAGGCTTCGGAGATCGCCAGAATGGTTTCGTCGCCGTTGATGGGTTCGACGCCGACGATTTGGGCACCGGCGCTGCAGCGTGCAAAACGGCGGCCGCTGCGGGTGGAGGGTTCGGCGAAACCGGCCAGCGTAAACCGCAATGCGTAGCCGTTGCTGGAGGCGGCGAAACCGTGGATGTCAGGACACACGTCGGGATCTTTGGGGTCTTCGGCGGTGTCGCCGATGACACGCGGGTCGAAGGACATTACCGAGACAATTTTTTCGCCATCTTTGAGTTTGAATAATTTTTGCACCGGTTCACCGAATCCTGTGGACGCGGGGATGTCGATCATCCGCGCCGTGTAACAGACCCCCAGCGAAGAAAACAGTCCAATCGTTTCGCGCGTGGATCCGGCCACAACCGCGAGCACCTTGTCGCCGCTGCGGACGCGACTTTTGGAAGGGTCGGCGATTTGTTTCTGACGTTTGACCCATCCGTCGGTGGTGATCAGAACGTGACAGTCTTCGGCGACGATAAAATCTTCTGCCGAGTATTCGGTTTCTTCGCCGACCGATTCGATGATCGTGCGTCGTTTGGATTCTTTGTCTTTGCAGAACTCGGTGATCAGGTTTTCAATTTCGCCTCGAACGATCGCCCAGCGTCCTGACGCATTGGTGTCGGCGGTGTCTTCTTTGAGCAGTTTGCGAATCTCGCGAGCGCGTTTGTTTTTATTTTTGAGTTCCTCTTGGATCAGATTGATCTCCAGTCGCGCTAAGCGGTAGAGCTTTAATTCGAGGATGGCATCGGTTTGGATTTCGTCCAAGCCCCCTTTGGCGGCAGGAAACCGTTTCATGATTTTCGCCGCCGCGTCCGCTTTGCCATCAGATTTTCGAATGATGCGGATGATGGTGTCCAGTGCATCAAACACGGTGACAAAGCCATTGAGGATGTGCAATCGTTTTTCCAAGGAGGCTAATTCATTCTCCAGCCGTTTGGTGATGACCTCCAGGCGGAAGTGCAGAAAGTGCCAGAGAATTTCTTTGAGGCTCAAACGATTGGGGGCCCCGACCTCGGGATTCTCCGTCGGCACGAGGCACGTCATATTGACGTTGAAGTTGTGTTGGAGCTGCGTGTTTTTATAGAGGTAGGCGAGGACCTTGTCGGGGTCGGCGTCTTTTTTCAGTTCCAGGTCGATGCGGATGTCTTCGGTGGAGACGTCGCGGACTTCGTTAACCAGCGGAAGTTTCCCGCTGTACACCGCGTCGGACATACGCTCGACCAAGGTGGCTTTGTTGACGGCGTAGGGGATGGTGACGATTTGAATGACGGTTTGCTTTTTCGTTTTGACGATTTTGTGCGTGCCGCGGGTGGTGATCGCGCCTTGGCCGGTGGCGTAGATCTCGCGCAGTTCGTCTTTGGAGTTAATGATCTGGCCGCCGGTGGGGAAATCGGGACCTTGGATCGCGTCGTTGGCGACCAACTGGTAGTCCTTGATCTCGGGGTCCTTGAGCAATTTCAGCAGCGCGTTGCAGACCTCTTTTAAATTATGCGGCGGCATGTTGGTGGCC
>CAYOZV010000324.1:0-2941 GCA_964408465.1 uncultured Pirellulaceae bacterium | reverse complement strand
AGGACTTGCGCGAAAGGAGTGGCCGCGAGTGCTCTTTCGCGCAAGCAAAGGCGACGATGGGGAGAACTGTGGGAGGGATTACAGACGGTTCGATTTGCGATGATTTCATTGGATTTCCAGGTAAGCTTTAGGAAATGGTGTGGGTCAAATCCCATCCGCCGATTCCAACTCAGTTGGAGATGTTTAAATTTTGGAGTTCAAATGAGATCCTCGACAGCACCCGCAAACCCGTTTCGCAGGTATGGTTTGCACGCCATGTTGATCGTCGGATCAACGGCCTTCATTTTGTTGGCGATCGTTGCGCTTGAGATTTTGAACGAACCAAAACAGGTCCAAGCAAACCCGTACTTATTTCAGTCGGGCCTTATCACCACCGGTACCGAACTGGAGGCTTACTTTGGATTGAAATCGAACGATCTCGCGGTCGTCAATGATTCGTTGAACATCATCTCCGATGATTGGCATCCGGGTTCGGCGACGATGATGATCGAGGTCGCGCGATTCTCAAGAAACCGTCGAGCGACCGCAGAAATATTTTCGCTGCTGGAAACAAAGACGGGCCAAACACTGGGGACTGACCCGGAAAAATGGCGTCAGTGGATCTGGAAGCAAAAGTACGAACCGCATCCGCTGTACGCCCAATTCAAAACCGCCCTTTATTCAAGAATTGATCCGCGCTTTGCTGAGTACTTCCGCGTCACCAAGGATTCCAAAATTCGCTTAGACGAAATCCGCTGGGGCGGCGTCAAACGTGACGGAATCCCGCCGCTGAAAGATCCAAAAATGCTCGCGGCGGCGGATGCGGATTATCTGGCCGACACGGACGTGGTGTTCGGGATCGAACTCAACGGTGACGCGCGATGCTACCCGAAACGCATTTTGGCGTGGCATGAAATGTTCAAAGACACCATCGGCGACGAATCGGTCTGCGGCGTCTACTGAACGCTTTGCGGAGCGCTGATCGTGTATCAGACAGAAATTGACGGCAAACACTACGAATTGGGAACCAGCGGATTCCTTTACCGATCCAACAAATTGATGTACGACCACCAAACGCAATCGTTCTGGTCAACGCTCAAGGGGGAACCCGTGGTGGGGGAACTGGTCGGAAAAGGCATTTCTCTCAATCGGCGGTTCTGCGTCACGACGACTTGGGGCGATTGGAAACGCCAACACCCTGAGACGACCGTGCTGTCTTTGGACACCGGTTATTCACGAAACTACGGAGAAGGCGTCGCCTACAATGCTTATTTCAACACCGACAAATTAATGTTCACCGTGCCCGGCAAAGACGATCGTTTGATGAATAAATCGGAAGTCGTTGCGCTGCGACACCAAAAGCAGCAGCTTGCGATCTCCGCTGATTTTTTGCTTGAACATCCCATTTACGAGGATGCCTTAGGCGACCAAAAATTTATCATTCTAACCAACGCATTTGGAGCGAACCGAGTCTATCGCTCTGACGGCACGAAGTTTAAATCATGGGATGGTTCCAAAACAGCGACCGACACCAGTGGCCGGCAATGGCAGGTCACCGAAGACAAACTTAGCTCGGGGACGAAGTCGCTAGAGCGTATGCCTTCCCACCGCGCGTTTTGGTTTGGCTGGGAAGCTCAGTTTCCTGAGACTCGTTTGGTGAAGTAATCGATGTACGGCGGCTGAGCAAATCGTTTAACCGTTTAATGGACTGATTTGTTTGGCTCACAGTCATGTCGTCAGTTTAACGATTAGCCCTCAGGCGTCAGTGTTTCGGCGGGGCAAAGCGCGGTCGCCTGCCGGCCTGTCGTTAAACGAAAATGGCCTTCATTGAACGGCATTGCGGTTAAACGGGGAAACGGGAAGACACCTAAACGGCGGGCGATCTCCGCATATCCAACGCCGACAGATACAGTGTGGCGCTACCTTTGGCGCGCACCGGTTTATTCATCTCCGACATGTGCCTCATCGCATCGCGTCGACTGATCTGGCCCAGTAACTCGCCATCGCGGACGACCGGAAGACGACGAACCGGCTGGCTGATGAACAGTTGGGCAATGCTTAATAGCTGCATGTTCTCTTGGATCGCCAATGGAGCCTGAATCATGAACGCGCCGACCTCGTTGGTCGGCAACGATTCGTAGGCGGTATCCACTAACACCTCCAAGCAACATTTTTCAGTGAAGACGCCGATCAACATATTGTTCTCATCGACGACCGGCGCACCGGAGATCTTGTTCTTCACCAGCAGGTCGATCGCATGAAAGACGTCCTGCTCTGGGCTGAGTTTCACCAATTTCTTTGTCATGATGTCCGACGCACACAGTACGTTGGAAAGTTTTAGTCCGGTGGCCATGGATTTTTCCTTACTTAATGGAAGACGGACCGACGACGGATTCAGTGAAACCGTCAACGGAAAGAAGTAACAAGCCTTTGAAGTCGAATCAATGAAGCGGATTCAACTCTATGCGACAAACGAGCTCAGATCAAAGAAAATCCTGTCTGCCAGACAAGAAAAATGGGCTTGTGAATTTTGTCACAAACTTCCGCCGTGTTTTTATAGATCGCGGCGCAAGGCGCATCACGATCAAGGCATAAAAAACGCGAATCAGCGGCATCTCATTTTCGTGCTGGCAAAAAGCTGACCTAGACGGGCGACACCGCAAAATGCTACCGGACTGAAAACTAAAGAATGCGTGTCTCCAGCCAGACGGCCCGTGATGCGCGACCTAGCAATTGCCCAGCGAAAAACGAATTAATCGTCTCATTCAAAAAGACAATCGGAGCCTGCATGCCTCGCCCATATCCGCAATCAACAGAACTTAGCTACGGTCGACTTGAGAAAAGAGCGATGTTGGCCGGTTCGGTCTATGTCCAAATCGTGGACGACGTGCTGACGGTGGTTGGGGAGTATGACGCTTGGTCGGCGTATGACAGCGTTGCGATTTCAACCAATCTTGGCGAC
>CAYOZV010000323.1:0-2959 GCA_964408465.1 uncultured Pirellulaceae bacterium | reverse complement strand
GCGGTTACGGTTCTGCTTTCGGTGCAAGTCAAATCGGCGGACACGGCAGCAGCTGTGGTCGCGGCGGATGCCTACGCGGAGGTTGTGGCGTCAAGGGACGCTTCTTCAACAAGATGCTCGCCCGTCACTCAGCCAACTCTTACATCGGTTACAGTTCAACCGACGCCGGTAGCTCATGCAGCTACCTCTCCAGCGGCTGCGACAGCTGCGGCTCATGCGGAAGCTACTTCAACGAAGCGGTCGGTTACGAGTACGGTAACGGCGGCATGCAAAGCTACGTCAGTGGAAGTCTGACCGGCGCCTGCGGCGGTGGCTGCGGATGCGGCGGATAATTCGCCACTTCGTCAGACGCAACTGCGGTTGGAAAAACTTACCTTCATTTAAAAGTCCTCGTCGTTTGACGAGGGCTTTTTCTATTGTCCTACCTCACTGAGTGAGCGGCAGGGCGCTAGCCGCTGGTTTGTTTGCCAAACCCTTTCCCTTGGTTTCCTTCTACCAATGGCACCCGCGGCTAGCGCCTTGCGGCTCAGTTTGCGATTTGAAAGCGGGCCTCATTCAACGGAGAATCACACTCTGGGCAACACGAAACCACGATTTACCACGGCCACCAACTCAGACGCTGTTACCCTCGCCAGATGTTGGTTAAGATTATCTCTCATTCAAATTCATCAAAAACCCACTCATTGCAGACACGAATCCATGGCAGACGCAACCCACGACATCGACCAATACAAAACGCTTATCAGCGACGCAAAATCGGCAGAAAAAATCACCCCCGCAGCCGCCGAAAACATGCTCTGCTGGCTGACCGAACCCAAGTACTCCGCTTATGTCGATGGCATCGTCGAACACATCGACCAGGAGAAGTGGAAGCAACTGGATGACGTTTTTTGGACCGTGATTCCTTTCGGCACCGGCGGCCGGCGCGGGAAAATGTACCCCTTCGGCAGTAACGCCATCAACGCCCGCACGATGGGCGAAAGTGCTCAGGGGCTGGCCGACTACGTGAAGGAAGTCAAACCCAAAGGGCCTTGGAAATTCGCGATCGCTTACGACACTCGACATCGCTCGCGCGAATTCGCCGAATTGTGCTCTGGGATTATGGTGGCCAATGGTTTCGACGTTTACTTCATTGACGACTATCGCAGCACGCCCGAACTTTCGTATCTGATTCGCTACAAAAATTGCGACTGCGGCATCATGGTCACCGCCAGCCACAACCCGCCCAGCGACAACGCGATTAAAGCCTACTGGTCGACCGGAGCTCAATTGATCCCTCCGCACGACAGCGCCGTCATCGCCAAGGTCGATCAAGTTGACGAAATCGAAGTCGCCGACTTTGACCAAGCGGTGGCTGATAAGAAAATTCACATTGTCACCGAAGAAACCGACAAAGCGTTCCTCAACGAGCATCTTAAACACAGTTTCGAAGGTCCGCGCGACATCAAGGTTATCTACAGCCCGCTGCACGGCGTCGGCGAAGTCAACGTCCGCACGTTGCTGGAGAAGGTAGGTTTTGAATCGCTTGAGATTTACCAACCCCACCGCGAACCCAACGGTGACTTCCCCAACGTTCCCGGTCATAGCTCGAATCCCGAAAACGTAGCCATCTTCGATGCCATCATCGAACATGCTCAGAGCAACGGCAGCGAATTGATTCTGGCAACCGATCCCGATTGCGATCGCTTGGGTGCCGCAGCGCCCCTGACGACCGACACCACTGGTCCTTGGGCGACCTTCAACGGGAATCAGCTGGGGGTTTTGCTGGGCGATTTCGTGATGGAAAAACGCAAGGCGGCGGGTACCCTGACGCCCGAAAACTACATCGTCACCACCTTGGTGACCTCGATGATGCTCAAACGAGCCTGCGATGCATACGGCATTGGCTGTAAGTACGAAAACTTGGTCGGCTTCAAGTGGATTTGCAGCGTGATGGATGAAGTCGGGCCCGAGAATTTCATTTTCGGCACCGAGGAATCTCACGGGTACTTGGTCGGGCAGTATTGCCGCGATAAAGACGGGGCGGTGGCCTGCATGTTGATGACCCAATTGGCAGCCGAGGTGAAGGCGAAAGGAATTTCACTGCACCAGCACATGGACGGGCTGTATGCCAAATATGGCCTTCACTCCGAACGCTTGATCAACATTCAGATGGAAGGGTCCGATGGAATGAAGCGCATGCAGAAACTGATGGAAACCTTCCGCTCGGATCCTCCGAAATCTCTCGGCGGATTAGACGTCGTCGGCGTCCGCGACTACAGCGTGCTGGAACGAAAAACGGCAGACGGTTCGGTCGAAAAATTTGAAGGCCCCGTCGGCAATCTATTGATCTTCGAAACCAGCGTGGAGGGGAACTACGTCGCGGCCCGCCCTTCGGGCACCGAACCTAAGGTTAAGTTCTACATGTTCACTTACGTGCCCAAAGACGAGATCACCGATCTTGCGGCAGACAAAACGAAAATGCAAGCGCGTTTGGATGCCTACGCCAAAGACATGCAAACCTTCGCCGATTCAATTTCGTGATTTAGCAAGTAGCATGGGCGCTGCCCACCGTTGGCGACTCAGCCTACATGGTGGCCGCCCGCTCTATGCCTCCTCATTTTCATCCAGCCATGAAACCAACCCTCTCCTCAAAACACCACTGGGAATCCAACCGGTTCCAATCCCTATTATTGATTGTGGCGCTCTTGGTTTTGGTGGCGTTTTCGGCTTGGATTCTTTTTGGATCCATGGGCGTTTATTTATCGTTGGCGTTTACGCTCAGCGGGCTGTTCTTCGCCCGCAAGGCCACCACGGCGATGGTGATGAAGATGTACAAAGCCCACCCCATCCAACGCCACCAATCACCACAGCTGTATGATACTTTTGTCGCGCTCTGTCAACGCGCGGAACTGGCACCCATCCCAACCCTCTATTACATCCCCAGTAAAATGGCCAACGCTTTCGCCGTCGGCGAAGG
>CAYOZV010000322.1:203-3050 GCA_964408465.1 uncultured Pirellulaceae bacterium | reverse complement strand
CGGCAGGCAGCGAGAGCTGGTTCATTTCAGGCGGTGTTTCTGGAGTTGGAATGTTGTACCCAAACAGCTCGGTAACTTTCGGCCAAATTTCAGACGGCTCCTCCAATACATTATTGATTGGTGAAAGATTTTCGTTTGATAAAGAATGGCTTGATTGGACGAACCGTCGCGGTTGGGCGTGGGCAAGTGCCCTTGGAATTCAAGATTGCATCGCGGGCGTACAAGCTCCAATTAATTACGAATTTCCAGAAGGTTCGGGTCCAAATCCTAGCAACACGTTGAAAGACCTGAAGTACAACTCTTTCAGCAGTGGACACCCTGGGGGTGCTAACTTTGCTCTTTGTGACGGATCAGTTCACTTTCTAACCAATGAAGGCTCTTCTGATCTTGAAGTACTTGAGTTTCTTGCAATCCGAAATGACGGTGTTGTGGCAGGTATTAGTGATGTCCAGTAATTTGAGATGTGCTTTAATTGGTTTAGCTTTGGTTTGGATTGGTTGCTGCACGGGATGCGGGAACGAAATTCCCGATCTCGTACCGATGTCCGTCACAGTGACAAGCGCTTCGGGAGGAGCAGTCAACAATGCTTTGGTGAAGTTCGTCCCTTTGATAGACGGACTTGACGGAAACCACGTCGCCAGCGGTGTCACTGGTAAAGACGGTAGGTGCGAATTGAAGCTGCGCGGAAGTGAAGAGTTGGGCGCACTGGCCTGTGAGCACAAAGTTCTTGTCACCGAAGGCCCACCGCCCGACGATGCAAGAGCGGCCTATTTTAAGGATCAGGGAGCATCGATTCGCAGATTTGAGAAATCACTTAAGAATCGACCGATCCCCAAAGAATATGAGCGGCTCTTTAGCACGCCACTGAAGTGTACGCCCTCGGTCGAGCAATCTAGCTTCGAAATCACTCTGTAACCTTATCGAAATCAGCTGATAACTGTGCAGGCGGTATTTGATGTCACTGCGGAGCCACCAAACTCCGTTGGCATTTTTTCGTCGTTATGAATGATCTGCTCCAACCGCCCAGTGGCGTGCGCTACAATGAAGTCGTCCTTTAACCTCCGACTCTAAAATGCAACGCCTGATCTATGAGCAACGACATAGCTCTCCAAGCCGATTCCAAGGCAACCACCGTTAGGCTTTCGGTGATGATGTTCCTCCAGTATTTCGTCTGGGGCGTGTTCTTTGTCACGATGGGAACGTATCTTGGCAAAGTCTTTTCTGACCAAGAGAAAATCAATTCGATCATTGGCGGTGTCTACGCGACGCAGACTTGGGCCGCGCTGTTCGCGCCGCTGATCGTGGGATTCCTTGGTGATCGAATCATGAACAAGGAACGGCTCAACGGCATCCTACAATTGGCCGGAGCGGCGTTGTTGTGGTGGGTCAGTACGATCACCGATTCTATTCAGTTCTTTTGGGCGATGCTGGCCTTTTTTATCTGCTACATGCCGACGTTGGCGCTGGCCAATACAATCACGTTTCAAAACGTGGGGAACATCGAACGCGACTTTCCCAAAATTCGCCTGTGGGGAACGATTGGCTGGATCGTGGGTGGACTGGTCATCTCCCAGTCCATGTTTGGGATTTTCAGCCTGCCGCTGCTGCCGGGGGTCGAAGACGGAGGTAGCTCCAACATTCAGTTTAAGATCGCGGCGATCGTCAGCGCCGTTTATGGACTCTACAGTTTCACATTGCCGCCCTCGCCTCCGGAGGGTAAAGGCAAACCGGTCAGCGTGTTGAATATGCTTGGCTTTGACGCGCTGAGGCTGTTTAAGAATCCGTCCTATTTCGTGTTCGCCATTTGCTCGTTTTTGATTTGTATTCCTCTGGCCTTTTATTACGCACGCACCGGTGAATTCGTCGGGAAGATGGCGTTTGGAAGTCGCGCCGGCGGAGTGATGGCGTTGGGCCAGGTCAGCGAACTTCTGTTCATGGCGTTGGTGCCGTTGTTTCTTTCAAAACTGGGGGTGAAGAGGATGCTGCTGGTGGGCATGTTCGCTTGGGCGTTACGATACGTTCTGTTCGGGCTGTTCCCGTCTTCGGCGGCGATGTTGGTTTTGGGGATTGCGCTGCACGGAATCTGTTATGACTTCTTCTTCGTCACCGGTCAGCTGTACACCGATCGAGTCGCTCCTGCGGAGACCAGAACCAGCGCTCAAGCCTTGGTGGGTTTGCTGACCTACGGAGCCGGCATGTTGGTCGGCAACTATCTGCTAGGTTTTTGGGGCGATCGAATCGGGCTGGATCCAAGCACAAGAGAGGGTTGGCTGGCTGATGGGCAAGCGTTCTGGCTGGCGCCCGCCATTTTTGCGGCGGTCGTTGCCGTGATCTTTTTAGTGACGTTTCGCGATAGTGTTGCTGAGGCTGAGTAGCGTTTATCAATCCGATTAACCGTCACGCATATTCGTCATTTCAAGCACACGTACGCCTTTGTCACGCGGTTTAAGAAGGATGAACATGATCTACATCATGAGCGCTCGATTTGAGATCAACCCCATCACATTAATCCCGTCAAATTGCTTTCGTGCGTCAACTTTGCAGTTCTCCTAATCACGTTATCCTAATTGATTCTACCTTAACGTGATTCATGTTCGACCGGAGTATCGGCGATGTTCAAACGCAGCGCGATAAGTAGCCCAGACGGCGACTGTACTATCGATAGTAAAGCCGCTGTCCCCAGCTGCTTAAGCTGATCCTTTAGCCATTTTTCGGTCCTAAATCAAAACACGCGATTTGGTTCTCTGGAGAAAGGATCGACGCGATGAGCACTCGATTCCAGATCAAGCCCCTCACATTAATCCCGTCAAATTGCTTTCGTGCGTCAACTTTGCAGTTCTCCTAATC
>CAYOZV010000322.1:0-103 GCA_964408465.1 uncultured Pirellulaceae bacterium | reverse complement strand
GATTCATGTTCGACCGGAGTATCGGCGATGTTCAAACGCAGCGCGATAAGTAGCCGAGACGGCGACTGTACTATCGATAGTAAAGCCGCTGTCCCCAGCTGCT
>CAYOZV010000321.1:0-3132 GCA_964408465.1 uncultured Pirellulaceae bacterium | reverse complement strand
AGATCCTGCGGGGAAAAGGAGCTTCAGGATCTTTAACAAGATCCACTACGCTGGCAAAAACCATCCACGCATTTGCGGGTTCCTGCACTAGCCAGCCGGTAAACGCGTTTCGGTTCTCAATTGGGTGACCGTCAACCGAGAAAAGGCCTACAACTCGGAGAGGCTCGGCGAGTTGCCCGATAATGTCGCTCGATTCTCCGAATCGAAAGCGCGAATTTCATTGCCACTCTCGGACACCATTCCCTCGACGCGTCTTCGTCAAACGGAACCGCAATCCAAGGGGAGTTTTAGTTTGGGCAGGTGTGCAGTTTGAATAAAGTCGGTTAAATTGGCATCGTTAAATGACTCCGGAACTGAATACGCGCTCGCGTGACGAGCGATCCAACCCACGCGATGATCGAATACAACAACAAAGTCTGGTTTCGTCACATTCTTAACTTTCATAAAACGGACACGTTCCGGATTTTGATGTTCGAGATGTTAATCGTGGCGTTGTACACCGCGATGGTGGCGGCGATTGAAATTCACTTGCTCCGAGAAATTCGCATGACCGGTTCCGGCGATGCGATTGAGAAGGCCCTCAAAGACACGACCATCATGCATTCGATACTCGGATTTGTGTTGTCGCTGCTGGTCGTCTTTCGGACCAACACGGCTTATGATCGCTGGTGGGAGGGACGAAAACTGTGGGGTGCGCTGGTCAATAATACCCGAAACCTATCGGTCAAGTTGAACGCTTTCCTACCGTCCAGCTGCCAATCGGAACGCGTCTTCTTCAAAACGATGATCGGCGAATTCCCCACGGCGTTGAAGGAACACTTGCGAGCGGGAATCAAATTGGAAGAGATGGAAGATGTTGAGAGCTACAAAGATCGTTTTGCCGACCGCGAACATATCCCCAATCTCTTAATTCAGGAGATGTATCGTAAGACGAAATCCCTGCACGCCGAGGGTCACCTCAACGGCGATGAATTGATCATCGTGGACAAGGAACTCAAATCGTTCTTTGACATTATGGGAGCGTGCGAGCGAATTAAGAATACGCCGATCCCGTTTTCGTACAGTATTTTTCTGAAGAAGTTTATCTTTTTCTACATCGTGACGCTGCCGATCGGGTTCGTCGCTTATTTTGAATACTGGGCGATTCCGATTTCAGTCTTTGTCTTTTACGTGTTGGTCTCGCTGGAAATCATCGCCGAAGAAATCGAAATGCCCTTTGGCGACGATCCTAACGATCTGCCAACCGACAAACTCGCCTGCATGATTCGCCGGAACGTTCGCGAGATTTTTGAGGCCTGAGAACGTAGTGAGGATCTTCTTCGGTTTTCAAATCAAGCCAAACAAGCCAAACCAAGACAATCGAATTAACCAAACCGCGGGTAACAAAGTGAAGCGCAAACTGCTTGACGTCGGCCAATGCAATGCTGACCATTCTCAAATTAGTGCAACGCTGGGCAAATTTTTCGACGTTGAAATTCAGCGCGCCCATTCGCACGAACAAGCCATTAAACTGGCGGCGGATGCGCACTTTGATCTAATCATGATCAACCGACTTTTGGACGCCGATGGGTCGCCCGGGATGGATATTTTACGATCGCTGAAGACGACGCCAGCCACGGCGGGCATTCCGGTCATGATCGTTTCAAATTTCGAAGACGCTCAAAAGGCCGCTGTCGATGCCGGTGCGGTGACCGGATTCGGCAAAGCGGCTTTGGCAAAACAAGAGACCAAGGAACTGCTCGCGCAGTACCTTACTTAGTCAGCGTAGATTATTCGACGTTAGATTTGTCACTCATGCAACAATCGCGACCGCGCTGAAGCGAACTCCAGGTCGCTCGGCCGGTTGAGCTTGGCCGGTAGCGACGTAACCGTTTGGCAGCACGTCATCTACGCCACGTTTTGCTGGACGCCGTCGATTGCTTCTGAGACTGCGACCTCAAAAACGCCGGCTTCTCCGGCATCGAACGCTTTCTTCCATAATTCATATCCGGCTTCGAAGTCCGGTAGCGAATCCGCGGTTGCCACCAGTTCCGTCACAGACCCGCGCAACGCCTCCTCGGAATATGGCAGATGGCCAATGAACACTGTTTTACCGTCGGGAGCTTTAGGGTTGGGGATATCCACGTCGGCCACGTAGATGTGAACAATGTTGCCCAGTTCACCGTCGGAATCTAACGCCACGATCGTGATTTCTGATTCGCCCTCGTGTGGCCGCGTCCTGTACTTCCAAACCTGTCCGACCGAAAAATCTGCGTTCATTGTGTTTCCTTCATTTGCCTGTCAATCCTCAACTGCGGTTGTGCAGCGGGGTGCGAATTGTAGCCCACAATCAAATTCCCGTATGCCCCCAACAACGTCCATCGTTTTCGCCCGACTATTGCGATAAAGCTTGGCGTAAAATACAGCGCTGTGGGTCAATCGTCTTGCCGCTGCGATAAACCTCCAGCAGCAGACGCGATTGCTCGGCCAACATCCTGCGAACTTCTCGTCGTTTGCCTTTGATCCGAGGTATGACCATATCGTCATAAGCGGTCGTTTGGTGGCGCAGCCAAGCGATCACGGCCGCCTGAGCGCGTTGCTGAACGGGAATGCGTTTGGTGCGCGCGACCGTGCCGCTGCCCACGGGCGTCGCATGAGTCGCCACCGCTTTTGAAAGTTCGGTGCTCAGCGCACGATACCGTTCATCGAACGCGAGAAAATTAAAAACGGCCAATTCGAACTCTTGTACGTACTCCGTTTGAGCTTTGTTCCGGCGAGCTTTCGCCGCACGCTGCTTTTTCGCATAAGCTTCGGTAGACCTTTCGGTCGCAAACTGGGCCGTAACCCTTTCGATCGTTTCCGTTGCTGCCCACACCCCCAACGATATCACGCGCCGACCGCGCTTAGCCTTCACCGTCCAAGTCGCTCCCGCCGCTTTCACTCGCCGAGTGACGCCAGCATCGCCGGGCTTAAGTAAGCTCCAAGAATCAGGCACCTGCAACGTTTCACCCGAATCGGTAATGACCGTTCGGTCAGTGCTTCCTGGTTTTACAATGCGTGTTTGATCAGGCATTCCAATTTCTCATTTTCAATTTCTAAATGGGTGCAACTCGGTTGCCGCGTTAGGCGGCAGTGGAATAAATTTGTTTTTGT
>CAYOZV010000320.1:2674-3193 GCA_964408465.1 uncultured Pirellulaceae bacterium | reverse complement strand
GCAGTTCCTTAATAGAGAGACGCTTCAGTCGACCGAAGCTGAAACCGCCGCGCGGATTTTTGGAGAGGCCCGTGCTCAAGAGATGGCTCCGCCGTTTGACATGGGAGGCGTGGGAGTGTTGTTGTCCGTTGCCGGTGGAGCATTGTCTTGGGAGGAGCGTTGGGCGTTACCTTCGGGTCTATCTTGGGCGATCAGATCTACGAACATTTCCACCAAATCGTTCCGCCCGGTTTGCTGTCGAAGTTGCTCCAGCGTTCCGGCGCGTACGATTCGGCCGCGATGTAACATGCCAAACTGATTACAAACGCGCTGCGCCTGTTCCAGCCGATGAGTACTCAGGATGACGGCTTTGCCCTTTGATTTTAACAAATCAATGTAGGAAAAAATGGTTTGGCTTCCGACAACGTCCAAGCCCAAGGTCGGCTCGTCCAAGATCATCACCGGCGGATCATGCATCAACGCCCGCGCCAAGTTAACTCGTTGCTTCTCGCCGGTGCTCAGCGTCGTGCAGCGTTGGTC
>CAYOZV010000320.1:0-2664 GCA_964408465.1 uncultured Pirellulaceae bacterium | reverse complement strand
CTCTCGTGCCGTCAGCCATTGGTAGACGCCGGCCGCTGCTGAAACGAACCCAACTTGCCGCTTGACCCCGTCGGAATCAATGTCCGACCGCATCCCTGAAATCTCGGAGTATCCCGAATCCGGACGCAACAAACCCAGCACCATCCGCATGGTGGTCGTCTTGCCGGCTCCGTTGGGGCCCAGCAAACCATAAACGGTGCCGGGGTTGACGGAAAAACTGACGTTATCAACGGCCAAGAACTCACGACCATTCAACTCGAAAGCCTTGCTCAACTGATGGACTTCGATCATGGACGGGTGATAAAGATGGGTGGCTGGCTTCGGACGCGTTGAATCCCCTTGGTTGTACCCCAAGCAATCGCCCAAACGTAGCCCTCGCGCGATAATCCAACCAAACGAATCACTAATAAGTCTGCGTTCGTTTTGAAAAAACGGTTGCTCGGAAGATTTCAGCCGGTCAGCTTGAATGTGATTGTCGTCGATTTGCCTCCGGGCCCGCTTATTGCAGGCGAACTGCAAAGTCGATTTTCGCGTGAACCGGGAGGTTGAGTCGCCGCCTGAAACCTACGAAATCAAATAAGTCTCGGTCGGAGCCTCGACCTCCCGAATGGCATATCGCACGAAAATTTTGACTTTGCCGTTCTCCTGTCGCTTATTGGCATAATGTTGACATTAACGGCTGCTTAAACTAATATGTGGACCCACAGTTTAATCCAAACTGGCCATCCAATTACGTGTGACGGTGGACTAACCCGCTGTGTTGTGCGTCAAATTCTCTTCCGGGCCTCCTTCCTATGACTTTATCTGCCACGCTCCGTTTGTTTGCCTTGATGACCGTGTCGGCGATGTTGTTTTGCACCGACGCCAACGCCCAAGACGACATACGTCTGATTTATAATATCAACACCGGCAACGTGCAGGTCGAAATCATCAACCCGATGATCGAGTTGTTTTCGATCGAGACCTTGGGGCCTGATGGTTCCGAGGGGAACGGATTTTTGCTGTTTGGCAATGTCGACAGTTCGACTGCCGCGGGAGCCCCGATCGACACGCCCCCTGCCAACCAAGACACGATCGCGTTTCTGGACACATCGAATCCATTCCCCGTCACAACGGTCAACTTGGGAAACATTATGCCTCCGGGGATCACGTTTGTTTCCTTGGATGCGTCTGACGAAATTTCGATCGGCACAGATTCAGCCGGCAACACGGTCGGCTTCGGCGCTTTGGCATACACGGTTTCCGGGAGTCCCGGTGAGCTTGGATTTTCTACCAGTACCACGATCACTACCGTTGCGACGATGGCCGTTTGTGGTGACATTAATTTGGACGGTGGAGTTAACTTTTTAGACATCGCACCGTTTATTGAGATCCTGACTTCAAACGGCTTTCAGGCCGAAGCTGACTGTGACCTCAACGGAGTCGTTAACTTTTTGGATATCGCGCCGTTCATTCAGGCGCTCTCCGGCAATTAGATCGCCGCATCGAGTTTCGGATTCTCGAGTTTTGGTTTTTCGAGTTGCGGTCTCGCACCGTTTCGAGCTAAATTCGGGTTCCGGTTGTGGCTCGGCCCATCACACTTCTACACGCTTAACAATTGAGAATGAGAAATATGAAAGCTCTCTTTATCGCCCTGCTGTTTACGTTTTCGTTGAGCCTTTGTTCGTCTGCCGGTGCTCAGCAGACGATTGCATTTTGGGATTTTGAGGTTGTTACCGGCCAGGACGAGCAGCCGCAGATTGTGAACCAGCCCAGTATCGGAACGGGCGTTCTGTATCAACAGCGGGCTGACACCGACGGAAATGGCAAAGGCGGCACGCCTTTCTCCGATGCAACGTTGGGAATTAATGTGGCGGAGAGTCGCGCTATTGCGTGGGATGATTTTGGAAAATCTGGCGATAACGATGGCGAATTTTTTGCGGTTGTGTCTACCACTGGATTCGAAAACATTCAAATCTCCTTTGACTACCGAGGCAACGATGACGATCTAGATGGAGACGCCGTCAACGTTTCAGATGGCTTCACTCAATTCGACGCCAAGTACAGTTTGTCGGAATTGGTTGATGTTTTTGTTCCTGATGTCAGCACGACGGTAGCCATTAAAGACTTCGACGGCGCGTCGATCGACCTAATGACCAATGTCGCCGTGACCAACAATTCCTCTGCCTATCAACGAATCGTTTTAAACGCTCCGGTTGAGGCCAGCGACCAGGCGGTGTTTGCGTTTCGATTGGATGACTTCGAGGGGAATGATTCGGTTCGATTTGACAACGTTTTAATCACGGGAGTTCCGGTTGTAGAAATGGCTCTTTGCGGTGACATCAACCTTGATGGGAGCGTAACGTTTTTGGACATCGCACCGTTCATCGTTCTTTTGGCCGACGGATTGTTCCAGGCAGAAGCCGATTGCGATCAAAATGGCGAGTTGAACTTTTTAGACATCGCTCCATTCATTGCGGCATTGGCGGGTAACTAAATCTGATGGCCCCTGCGTCTGCGAAATGGGCTTGGCAACCGCATTGAGAGGCCGGCCCCAATATCTGCAAATGTTTCCTCGGCTGCTGGTTGAACGCGAGGAGAAAGTCACGTAAGATATCCCCTTCAAACTGCGGGCTGTAGCGCAGTTGGTAGCGCGCTACACTGGGGGTGTAGAGGTCGCTGGTT
>CAYOZV010000319.1:0-3201 GCA_964408465.1 uncultured Pirellulaceae bacterium | reverse complement strand
GACGAATTACGTCGGGGTCGTCCGACGTGCCACATCGCTTTCGACGAAGCGACGGCCGTGTTGGCGGGGGACGCTTTGATTCCGATGGCGTTTGAACTGTTGGTAAAACACATTCAGCCGGCCTCCGTCGCGGCACAGTGTGTCGCCGCCCTGGCTTACGCGTCGGGCCCGTCGCAACTGGTGGGGGGACAAGCCGATGATTTAGGATTCCAGTTTGCCGAGGCCGATCTTGATTCGTTGGAACGAATTCACCGCCGCAAAACGGGCGCTCTCATATCGGTCTCCCTAAAATTAGGCGGTTTGACCGCCGGTGCTAGTCCGGACAAATTGCAAAGCCTGACCCAGTACGGGAAACATTTGGGTTTAGCGTTTCAGATCGTAGATGATCTGTTGGATTTAAGGGGCTCGCAAGACAAAATGGGGAAAAGAACAGGCAAAGACGCGGGGCTGGGAAAGTTGACTTACCCGGCCTTGATTGGAGCCGAGCAAAGCCAAATCCGAGCGGCTCAAATGTCTCAGGCAGCGATTGCTGCACTCGAACCGTTTGGCGACAAAGCCGCTCCACTGAGATGGCTGGCCCAGTTTGTCGTCGATCGTCATCAGTGATGGCCACCATTTATTTTTAACCACAAAAAATCTATGTCTAAAATCTTGTCCAATTTGAAATCAGCGAAAGACCTGCATGACATGCCGGTGAAGCAGTTGAATCAAGCCGCCGATGAAATTCGCGCGACGCTGTGCAATCTACTTCGATTGCGCGCCGCACACTTCGCATCGAATCTGGGCGTTGTGGAACTCACTCTAGCGCTGCACAGCACCTTCGATTTTCTCCAAGATAGATTGATCTGGGATACTGGGCACCAGATTTATCCTCAGAAGCTGATCACTGGCCGGTTTGACGAATTTCCGTCCATCCGCACACGCGGAGGTTTGATGGGATATCCCAATCCAGAAGAATCAGATTACGACCTGTTCATGACCGGCCACGCCGGATGCAGCGTATCCACCGCCGTGGGACTCCGCAGCGGCGATAAATTGATGGGACGCGACAATTATTCGGTGGCCGTCATCGGTGATGGCGCCTTCCCATCGGGAATCGTCTTCGAAGCGATCAACAATGCCAGCGAACTTAAAAGCAAAATGCTGGTCGTGCTCAATGACAACGAAATGTCAATCTGCCCAAGAGTCGGAGGCGTCGCCAGCTACCTTGATCGTTTGCGGACCAATCGAATTTATTCAGGTATGAAAACCGAGGTGGTTAACATGCTGAACAAGGTACCCGTGCTGGGTGACTCCACCGAACGATTGCTTTTCCAAATTAAGGAAGGCGTCAAAGCGGGACTTCATGGCGGCATGATGTTCGAAGAGTTCGGATTCAAATACTTCGGCCCCATCGATGGCCACGACATCGCCCTGATGAAAAAGTACTTAAAAATGGTGCGCGATGTGGATGGCCCTGTCCTTCTGCACGTGATCACCAAAAAGGGACATGGATTTAAACCAGCGGCTGAAGACCCGGTTTATTTTCACACCCCGCCGGCCTTTGACCTGACTGAAGCGGGCGAAGCAGTCCCCCAATCCAAAACCAGCAGCAAGGCCTACACGAACTACGCCCGTGATGCAATCTACGACCAGATGGAACACAACGACAAGGTCACCGTCATCACCGCCGCCATGTGCCAAGGAAACAAACTGGAACCGGTCCGTGAGAATTTCCCAGACCGTTTTTTCGATGTCGGGATCTGCGAATCGCACGCCGTTGCGTTCGCGGCGGGACAAGCCAAAGTCGGCATGCGTCCGATCGTCGATATCTACAGCACGTTCTTACAGCGCAGCTACGATCAGATCTTCCAAGAAGTTTGCCTACAGAAGTTACCCGTCACGTTTCTGCTGGACCGAGGCGGCCTGACGGCCAACGATGGCCCGACGCATCACGGCACGTTTGATTTTGGATACATGAGACTGTTTCCCAACATGGTGGTGATGGCTCCTGGCGACGCGAATGATCTGGGCGGCATGTTGGATTTCGCATTACAGCACGATGTGGCGTGCTCTTTGAGATATCCCAAACTTGCCGCCAACGAAATCAGCCGCACCTTGGTCCCGATCGAACTTGGAAAGTCGGAAACGCTAAAAACCGGTTCCGACGGCGTGATCGTTTGCGCCGGCACGCCGTTGAAAGACTGTTTGGATGCAGCAGAGATTCTTGCCAACGAGGGAATTAACGTCACCGTCATCAACGCCCGTTTCGTTAAACCGATCGACGTAGAAATGGTGAAGACTTGCTTGAACGACTACGATTTCGTGGTCACCGTCGAAGAAGCAATGTTGATGGGCGGTTTTGGTAGCGCGTTGCTGGAGACGGCGAATGAACTGCGGCTTTCTGCCGCACACGTTCATCGAATTGGCATCCCTGACCGCTTCATCGAACACGGTGACCGCGCGGAACTGTTAGCGGATTTGAAACTGGATGTTAAGGGGATCGCCGATGTCTGCCGCCAGGCAAATCTGTCGTCCGCCGAAAAGGTTTCATAACCATTAACCAGCACCGCGTTACAGATAAACAACTTCGGTGCGACACAGTGACTTCACGGAATTATTTCTAGTTTCGATGCACGAAATCGGTTAGGATCAGACCGTTGAACCATCGGTATCTCTTTCCCCTCTCCCGCTCGCCCTCCTCCCCAAACCCAGCATCAAAGTGAACCCTCAAGCAAATAAGAATTTCCGTATCGAGGACAGCCCCGTAGATGTCGACGCCATTAAACAGGCGGTCCGCACAATTCTTACGGCCGTGGGCGAAGACCCGGATCGCCCGGGACTGCTGGACACGCCGCGCCGCGTAGCCCACATGTATGCCGAAATGTTCTCCGGTCTGCACTTGGATCCGCAACGTCACTTGGCCGTCACGTTTCCAGAAGCCTACGATGAAATGGTACTGGTGCGGGACATCCATTTCACCAGCATGTGCGAACATCATTTACTGCCCTTCAGCGGCGTCGCCCACGTGGGCTATATCCCCAACGGAAAAGTGACGGGCTTGAGCAAACTTGCGCGGGTGGTGGAAGAGGTCTCGCGTCGGCCTCAGGTCCAAGAACGCATGACGCAAACGATCGCCGAATTAGTGCAGGATAACCTTGATACCGCCGGCGTCGGTTGCGTGATCTCCGCCGAACATTCTTGCATGACGATTCGGGGCGT
>CAYOZV010000318.1:0-3219 GCA_964408465.1 uncultured Pirellulaceae bacterium | reverse complement strand
AAATACCCACTACGGAGATGGGTGCGCTGCTGGACTGCGGAAGAATCTTTGCGGTCTAGTTTTGGCTTGCCTTAATCTCAATCGCGGCCACCACCGGTCGGTGATCCGACAGCTCCGTCGCAATGGTCTGCTGATCGACGACGCTGAGCCCGTCGCTTAGTAGCACCCAGTCAATCACTAGTTTCGGCTGCAGAGTCGAATAGGTCATCCTGTTGGAAGCTGGGCCCGCGGAACGATTGGCTGAGTCGTCCTGATAAGAAAATTGGGTTTGCGAAATCAATTTATCGAACGCATTGACACCGTCTGCGTCCAGTTGGCTGTTGGGGAACTGGCTGGGGGTCGTGTTCAGATCCCCCGCCACGACGATCGGCGAACCAAGCGTACCAAGATGCCGAGCCACGTCGTCGACCTGTTTCACGCGGATCGCTTCCCCTCTTGATTCCAAATGTAGCCCGACAACGGACACCCTGTCTCCATTGGGCAGCTCCACGCGGCAGCTAACCCCGCGTTTGTTGCCGACCAGCCAAGACTCCCATCGGTTGAGCGGTTTAAGTTCGACGACATGGGCATCGCTGAGCGGAAATCGGCTGAGGATTGCGTTGCCAAAGTACCAACGGCCCAACAGGAACCCAAAATCCAAATTGGCTTGTTTGATGCAAATCGGATACCCCGCTTGCATCGCTATTTGCTCAGCCTGATCGTTGCCGCCGCTCCACGACGCCGAAAAATCCACCTCGTTTAAAATAACAACGTCCGCATCGAACGATTGAATCTTTTCGGCAATTTGCCCGACGCGGTCGCGCTTCGGCTCGCCACCCTCTTCCCAATTGCTGTCGCCCGAACCGCGACCGTGAGCGATGTTCCACGTCGCAATGCGCAAGGTTGGTGATTGGCCGTTTTCAAACGTGCGGACGTTGGTGGTGATATCGGAATAGTCGCAACGAACAAGCTTCCGCGCATCGCTGGACAAACGAAAAAAAAGAAGCGGTAGCAAAACCAACGCCAGCGAAAGCAGGGCGAATGCCCATCGCACGCCACGACGTGAAAAGTAATGAGATCGTCTGCGCCGAGGAATGTCTTTTTGCGGATGCGACGAAATACTCATTGACGACCGAAGCAGCGTTTTGAGCTTTAATAAAGAAGAAGGAGACTCGAGGTAGCAAGAGCGGGATGCACGTGACGTTCGGTTCGCGACGCCAACATCCTCAAAGCCCAACAGAAATAGTAAACCAAAACCGCTCCACCGAGTGACTGCTCGATGTCGGATGTGCGAAGGTTATCTGGCTGCCGAGTTGATTAATGCACTAGATCGAATTAAGGCACCAGATCGAATCAAAAACAACGCTTACTCATTAGTTGATTTGGCGTTGGAAGCAGGGAATTTAATCGTGGACGGTCCGTTGCCGAACTCTTCGGATTCTGCCTGTTCCATTTTTTGTTTTAACTCTTCGCGCACAACAGGCATTTCGTGAGGGGCTTCAATACCAATTCGCACCCCTCCACCAGTGATACGAACAACTGTGACGGAGATATCATCTCCGATCCAAATTCGCTCTCCAGCTTTTCGACTGAGCACTAACATTTTCGATTCCTTTGAATATAAAAAATTCCTTTTTTGATCCTAGTGAGATGAGCTCGAATCGGATCGGCAGAAAAGATCGGTCTCCAGCTCGGTACCGAAATCCAAATTCAGTGCAAGCTGAATCTAAAAAAATTGAGAGCCAAAAAAAATGCGTCGCAAAGTGGCCTTGACACGAACTGCAGGTATATGAAGGTAACGAGAAATCCCGTACTTAACAAGCGTTTGAGTTAAAATCTTTGAGTTTTTGAGGCTTCTCGAGCGGTCGATGGTAGTGGGGTGAACCGAAAGTCGCTACCATCGGCATACTGTTGATTTATTCCCCCTTGCCATTGCTTACATCAGTACTTGCTAAACCGTTTCGTAACGTTGACAACCCTTACGCAATTTGCGGTGTAACAAATTGAGGCGTGGCTGAAAAAAAACTTTGATAATTATTAATTTAATCTTTTAGGCGTTTCTGTGGCAATTTCGTTCGATCCCAATCACTTTCCGATCAAGCAGTCTATCAATTTTCTGGCTCATTGCAGCGTGTCGCACTTGAACAAACCGGCCGCGGATCGAGCGGCGTATTTTCTTGAGCGGCAAGTGGCGGTCGGACGCGGGATGTTGTTCGAGTACACCGGCGATGAACACATTGCTCAAAGGTTTCATCAGAATTTTGCCACGTTGATGAAGACGTCCGCCGAAAACATCACGATGACGACCAACACGTCCGAAGCGATTTCGATGATCGCTAACGGGTATCCGTTTGAGCCCGGCGATCAGATCATCAGCTACGTCAACGAGTACCCTGCCAATCATTACCCTTGGGTGTTGCAAGCCAAACGGCGCGGCGTCGAATTAATTTTGTTATCTGACACCGATGTGCCCCAAGAGGACCGGCCGTACACGGGGCCGATTGATAGTTCACTGGCGCGGGGATGGTCGTTTGAAGAATTAGAATCGGTTGTTACCGAACGAACGCGCATCATCGCCATCAGTCATGTTCAGTTCACCAGCGGTTACGCCGCGGACCTCAAACGGCTGGGCGACTTCTGTAAATCCAAAGACATCGACTTGGTCGTGGACGCCGCACAATCACTTGGCAGTTTGCCAGTTTATCCTGAACAGTGGAATGTGGCCGCGGTTGCATCGGCCGGATGGAAGTGGCTGTTAGGTCCGGTGGGTACCGGCGTGATGTACACCAGCCCCGAGTTTCGCGCCAAAATTGAGATCACGATGTCCGGTGCTGATCACATGGTTCAGGACACTCAATATCTGGACCACACTTGGAACCCTCACACCGATGGCAGGAAATTCGAATACTCCACCGTCTCTTACGCACTGCTGGATGGTCTGTCGGTGGGCGTGGAAGAAGTGTTCCTTCCGCATACGCCGGAAGATCGCCGCGACCACATTATTGCGATGCAGGAGTTAGCGCTTTCGCAACTGGACATGGCAAAATACCAGCCCGTTGTTCACGAAGCGGCCACTCGGTCGGGCATCCTTTCGTTGATCCCCAAAGTCTCCAGCGCCGCTCAAATTTGCAAAGAGCTCGAGGCAAACGACATCATCGTAACGCCAAGAGATGGCTACATCCGCTTCGCGCCGCATCTCTGCACAACCGGCGACGAGATCGAACAAGCGGTCGCGGCGCT
>CAYOZV010000317.1:0-3235 GCA_964408465.1 uncultured Pirellulaceae bacterium | reverse complement strand
TCCCGCCTCGGAATGCATTTCCGGCAGGCTCCCGCCTGCCGTAAGTTCGGATGGCAGGAGCCATCCCAAGTAGTGCGTTCCCAGGCGGGAGCCTGGGAACGAGCGTGGACGCGGTCGTGTCGGAGCAGCGAGCCCTCGTTCCGAGGCTCGACAGTCCTCGTTCCGAGGCTCCCGCCTCGGAATGCATTTCCGGCAGGCTCCCGCCTGCCGTAAGTTCGGATGGCGGGAGCCATCCCAAGTAGTGCGTTCCCAGGCGGGAGCCTGGGAACGAGCGCGGACGCGGTGGCGTCGGAACAGCCAGTGATTCGCCCGACGGCGGCGGCTATTCCCTGCGTTGGCCGTTCTAATTCCCGGCGACGATCTGCGCCGAGAAGGCGACCGTTTTTTCTGGATTGTCTGGATCGGATGTCACAACGGTAATCGTGTCGTTGATTTCACCGACGGTTGAGGTGTCCAAAGAGTACGTCAGCACGTGCAGCTTTTTTTCGCCGGTCACCGGAGCGAAGGAGATAAATTTATTGCCGACGCGCACTTCAGGAATTTCGAACGGTCGTTCGCCTCGAATCACAAAACGCTTTTTAACGCGGGTACCCTGTTTGACCACACCCAGTTTGATCGGAGCGGCCTCTAAGTTCGGTTTCACACGCCCCGCGACTGAGATCGGCATCTTATTGACACGCGCATCGTTGGTGATCACGTAGAGTTCGTCGGCAAACGTCCCCGTGGCTTGGGAACCGCTTAGTTTCACGACCAATTCGTAGGTGATCCGCCCGCCGGCGCGTTTGAGTTCACGAGCTTCGGCCTTTATGTTGTCGTTGGTAGATTCAACACGCAGAATTTTCCATAGCGGATTTCCCGCGTACTTCATTTTGACCGTCTGCTGCGAAGCCGAGGCTGCCGGCACATTGTGAAACGAAATGCTGCCCGGGGTCAGCACGACGTCCTTGCGAATTTTGCCTTTGACCGAAAGCTGGACTTCGCCGTACTCACTGAAGGAGGTCAGCTTATTAATGCCCACGGTCACCGTCGCCGCTTTTTCGCCGCGAAACTTCATGGTGTCAAATTTGGCCATCACCCGCGCGGTTTCGCCCGGTTGCACCAGCGACGTCAGTATCGTCGGCTTGGTGCAGCCGCAACTGGCTTTGACGCTGATCAAGTTCAAAGGAGCATCCGAAGAATTGACGAACTCAAAAACGTGTTCCTGTTGAGATCCGGTCGGGACCGAACCAAAATCGTGGTGGGTCTCAACATCATGGACCAGATCCTGAGTCCACGGCACTTGCAGGCTGGGAACTTCCGAGGCCGGGACCTGCGGTGCGGTGATTCCATTGGGCTCAGCCGAACCCGGATACACCGGAATGACCTCGGCAGCGGAAAAACTTTGATCGCTGGTGTACGTGGCAGCGGCAGGGAAGACCTGTCCGTTGGGCGGCGAAGACTGCTGAACAGGAACCGTTTGGACCGGTGGCAGCGCATACGTTTGTGCGAAAACAGTCGGCCCACCTAGAAAGAAGGCCAACGTCGATAATGCGGCGGTAAACTTTTTGATTGACATTGGATCTCCATTGGCGGCAGTAAACAGGCCGAAAAATTCAACTGGACAGGGGGGACGCGATTTTTGAAAGCGGTTAATGGAAGGGGGTAAGGAAAGCGGCTAATAAAATTGCATGGAACAGCGACCATACTGACGGACGCTCAGACTCGACCGCTACCCCAACGTTTATCAGGGACGCCACGCGGAGCGGATGTTCAGCTTACGGTCTGCGCGGAAAAAGGTTGCCGGCGACCAGCCTCATCTCAAGAATTACTGCAAAGTCGTTGCTCGAAAGTTCCGCTGGAATCGTTTGCGTAAACTGGTGAATTGTCAAATTCCGGTCTGATCGGACTGCAGGGGACCATCTATCGTTCTACAGGACTCCTTGCAAACAGCGCGGAAGCAACTTGGGGAGGCCTTAGCCGCAGATGCAACCATAAGCAGTCAGGGCGCACATAGTGAAAGCAAGATGAAGACAAAGCTGTGCTTTCAAGAAAGAAGAAGAAATTGCCCGACTAGGATTCGAACCTAGACTGACGGTACCAAAAACCGGAGTGCTACCATTACACTATCAGGCAATAATCTTCTGATCGAGGTTTTAACAAATTTCCTTCATCGTAAAAATAGGGGTTTGATAATTTTTACTGGGATTTATCGGATTCGCGTCAGAGCAAGCGAAAGAGCTGCAAAAAATGCGTTTCTCCGGCTTGAAAACTTTCCCAGACGTTGTTGGTTTTCTGGAAAATCCTAAAACTGGGTGCCCAGCCGCAGGCGCCCTCGGATCTTTTTCAGAAAATACACCACCGGAGATCGGGTGATGGAGATTTACTGATCCTTGTTTTGGTAGACCGAAAACGCCAGCTGCTCCAGCTCCATCGCCAGATCAACTTCGACGGTACTGACATTCTTGGGCACATTTAAAGTGACTGGCGCGAAATTCAGGATGCCGTCGATCCCCGATTTAAGTATCAACTCAGCCGCCTCCGGGGCCGCCTTGGCCGGAACCGCTAAAATTGCCACGCTGACATTCTGTTGGGTGACGATCGTGCTGAGCGTGTCGATGTGCGCAACGGTCAGCCCATGAAATTGCTTGCCGATGACCGCAGGATCCACGTCCACCGCCGCGACGACCTCGAACCCCTGCTTTTCAAAGCCACGATAACCCAACAGCGCTTGGCCCATGTTCCCGCACCCCACCAGGACCACCGGCCAAACGCGGTCAGTGCCCAAGATCTTCTTAATTTGGCCAATGAGCTCCTCACACCGGTAGCCGATGCCCGGATATCCGAATTGGCCAAAGTAAGCAAAATCCTTGCGGACTTGGGCCGCGGTGAAACCAAGCACTCGGCCAAGCTTGCTGGAGCTGATCGTCTGCTGATCATCGCGGATCAGATGCTGGAGCTCGCGCAGGTAAAGACTCAGCCGCGAAATGACCGCTTTGGGCACAATGGGTTCTTTATCGTCTTCAGGTTTTGGGGAAAGGATGCTCAAGGATCGGCTGCTAGAAGCTTTCTAAACTTTATTTTGGGAGGCGGAACTCAATTTATCGTAGTGGATTTTCCTAAAAAATCCCTTTGAGTGAGGGGTGGATTGTGAATTCTTTCTGCGTCTTTTCTGAAGGATGATGCAACGAGAGCCAACGCGTTGGGGCTAATCCTCTGGAAACAAGCCTTTGACAATCTTTGCTAAATAATCACACAC
>CAYOZV010000316.1:0-3269 GCA_964408465.1 uncultured Pirellulaceae bacterium | reverse complement strand
GTGAATTACGAACGCTCGAATCTGCCACGATGAAAGAGAACCGACTTCTCCCTGACATCTGGTGCTTCAATTGCCGCGGCGAGGGAACGGTGAAGTGTTCTAATCCAAACTGCACGCGCGGAAGCATTGGCACACGAAAGCCCGTCTTGATTGGCAGAGACGCTCAAGGGAAAAATCTCTATCGTGTTGAAGTGCGCAGCCACCGCTGTACGACCTGCGGCGGAGATGACAGGCTGAAGTGCCCTTATTGTGTCAATGGAAAACTGGATTTGAAATAACTGACCAAGCGGGCCGGTGATGTTTTTTAGTCCGCGTCCGCGTCTGTACGAACGTATTGGGCGGGAAATTAACGATCGTTGAAGCGATCGGCAACGCTTCCCTCAGTCGCGAGCACCAGGGAACCACTTGGGAATCACCTGGGCGAAGCATTTACCAGAATCGCTCACGCGAGTCGTTTACTGCGTGAAGTAGCCCGAGAGATAGATCAGGCCGAACACGATCGTAACGAACATTAGCACCCAAAAAAGTGACCGGATCGAGTGGCTGACGATCTCGCGTAGGCGCTCGTGGCGCGTCGCGCCCCAGACCAGGCTGACCACGACCACCAGCGGTACGGCGTACCAGAGTTGTGGAGTCACTAACGCCAGCATGGGCAGTTTCGGTGCCGCGCTTAAAAAGAGTCCAATTGACATGATCAACTATCCTCCGGTTGGCCCTGAAGCCGATTTTTTTGCGAACGGGTAAGGATCGCGGGACCGACAAAGGCGTCGTAGATGGCCATTAAATTCAACAGACCGGCGACCACCGTGAACAGGGTCCCCATTTCAAAATCATGCCGATAGTCAAAATGCCACTTCGATAGAACGTCGTTGCCACGCGCTAATTTCGGTCCCGATGGAGGTGCCATGAACCCGTCTTTGAGCGTGACGTCGCTGATCTTTTGATCTTGGTTGTCGGGAGTGATTTTCGAAAATCGAAGGTCGCTGTTGGGATGATTGCCAGGAAATCGTTCGCACAAAACCCACAACGGATCTCCGCCGTTTTGGGTGACCATCTTCTGAGCCAGCGCGGGGAAGCTGACCGCACCGCAGGCCAGCTGCGGGACGAACTGCCAACGAAAATCCTCCGAAGCAAACGAAGCGTAGACCACGCGGCCGCGGCCCAGCCCTAACCCGAACAAAAACGTGCTGAGAATGCAGATGCAAAACAAAGCCCCTTTGGCGCGGCGGCGCTGATAGAAGTGACCGGCACCGGGAATCAACCACGCCAACAGCGCGGCAAGGTAGGGGTTACGAAGATCGACTGTCAGCGGTTGCCCGTCGTCTTGTGGAAATACAATTTCGGTCATATCGTTAGGTTCAAAACCGCAGTCGAGAAAAGCTCGATTGTAACGTAACTTTCTAAATATCCGCCAGATCAAACTGGGAACGATCAGCCGTGTCTGACCGCTTTTTCACCGATTCAACCTTTATCGACGATCAGATTACGCTGTCCGATGATCAGGCCCATCATCTGATCAACGTGATGCGGGCAAAACTGGGCGACGCCGTCGTGCTCTTTGATCGCGATGGAAACGAATATCAAACGCAGATCGTTGACGTTGCGAAAAAGAAGTTGACGCTCAAGCGTATCGCGACGACGCGGCCGCAGCGGAAGTTGGCGACAAGCATCACGATTGTTGCGGCGCTGCCCAAAGGCGACCGCCAAAAGTTCTTGATTGAAAAACTGGTGGAGTTGGGCGTGGAGAAGTTCGTCCCGCTGACGACCCCCCGCAGCGTGGCTCAGGTCAACGCGAAGGTGCTCGGTCGTATCTCAAAACAGATCATCGAAGCCACAAAACAATGCCGCCGCAGTTATCTGATGGAAGTATCTGAGGCCAAAACAGTCTCGGAGGTTCTGGCCGAATTCGACACCGCACAGCAATGTTGTTTCATCGCTCATCCCTACGACGCGGTGCCCGTAGATTCGATCGCCGGCGATGACCGGCCACAGGGATGTGTTTGGCTGATCGGACCCGAAGGCGGCTTCGCCGAACAAGAGGTGGCTCAGGCAGTCGCCGCGGGTTGGCAAGCGGTCTCTTTCGGTGAGATTATTCTTCGAGTCGAAACGGCCGCGCTGGTTGCAGCGATGGAGTCAAGACGCGGAGTACAAAGGTAATTTCAGTGGTGGCCGGCAGCCCAATGACACTCACTTTAGATGGGTGACGCGTCGAACACGAACCGTAGATTTGGCTCTTAGCCGATTCGCCCTTCCGTTTCGGTCGGGCTAAGAGCCCACCCTACCCGAAGCCAGCCGCTTGGCTACCGGTTGTTCTTGGCCAGAGCTTCTTCGGCTTTTTGGATGAAGATGGGGTCCTTGGTGCCTTCGAAGGCGCGCTGATAGGTGACGCTGAGCGCCGCCATATTGAACGGGTCGTCTGGTTCGAGTTCGACGGCGCGTTCGGCGTGAGCGACTGATTTTTCGTAGTTGCCCAGTGTGTTGAAAAGAACCGACAGCCCCAAATGGGCGCGTGCGAATGATTCGTCGATGGCCAACGCGGCTTCGAGTTTTGCGACTGCGTCTTCAGGTTTGCCGTCGACTTTGAGTTGATCGGCTTCACGTTCTAGGGCTAGGATTTCAGGTGTCATCCGCGACTGCTCCGTTGGTTTTTAACCAGTTAGATTTGTTTGAGGGCGTCATTCTTGCACATCCGACCGTAGGGTCTACCCCTAAATTCACGCGTAAAATTGATCCGCCAAAACTATTTCGCAGGAAAAAAATTGGCGCTGACCTAACGTGTCAACGCGCGGTCGTATTCTTTAGGTAGCTCAACCGCTGGTTTGGCAAGGAACGGAAACGGCGACCGCTGTTGAGGTCGCTGTTTAATGGAACAGGAAAGGAATCGAAACTGATCTCAAGGAGACTTCCCACATGTCAGCTTTACATCCCGCCATCAATAAGACGCGCGTCCAGAATTCGTATCACGCCTTCATCGTGGAACCGGTCGATGTTTTTGCCCCGGCCAACTGGCAGGGGGTCCCACCCAGCTACCGGATCGTGGAATATGTTGGCCCCAAGAAGCATCGCGGCGAAGCGGATGCTTGGCGGTTTCTGCACAACCGCGCGGCGATCGGAGACGCGTCGTTAAATCGCTGGGCGATTGTCATTCCGCAGAAGTCACAATCGGCCTAAGTCATCGCCGGCTACGCTCAATGGCACTCACTTTAACGACTTTTGACCTCCACCTGATTTCGAAGCGGCTTGCTTCGGGTAGTGTTGGGCTCTTAGCC
>CAYOZV010000315.1:0-3272 GCA_964408465.1 uncultured Pirellulaceae bacterium | reverse complement strand
CAAGGTCCCTTACGAACGGGATCCATTGCGAAACTTTTTCCGTCTCTGTCTATCTTGAGGCGAACTTGGTCAGCTGATGAAATTCGTCTTCCATCGCTTCGCGCGACCCCATTTTCTCCCGCGGTCCGTCGAAGACAATTTTGCCTTTATCAATCAGAACCACGCGTTCGCAGAGGATCTCAACCTCCTGCAGAATGTGCGTCGACAACAGAACGGTTTTGGTCTTCCCCAGTTCCTTAATCAGCTGACGAATGCCAACCAATTGATTGGGATCCAAACCGCTGGTCGGTTCATCCAAAATCAAAACATCCGGATCGTGCAGCAGCGCCTGAGCCATCCCAACGCGCTGCCGGAAACCGCGCGAAAGTTTGCTGATCGGTTTGTTCCAGACCTCGCCAAGATCACACTTCTCCGCGACGAACTCCATCCGATCCGACCGCTCCGACGGTTTTAACCCCCGCGCTCGTGCCAAATACTTCAGCGCCCCCTTGGGCGTCATTTCCTCATACAGCGGGCCGTTCTCTGGCAAGTAACCGATGTAGCCACTACCCTTGATTCGCTCGGTTTCCATATCGTACCCAGCGATCTTCACAGATCCTTCGGTGGGTGCGATGAGGCCAGTCAGCAGTTTCATCGTGGTCGATTTCCCTGCCCCGTTGGGCCCCAGAAAGCCGCAGACTTGCTGGCTGGGAACCGAAAAAGTGACGTCTCGGACGGCCGCAAAGGGTCCATAAAATTTGCTCAGGCCGTCCGCTTTAATCATGGTCTCGAACATGATTTGTTCCGTAATTCCGTAAAGTCAAAGTTGATAGGTTGTGATTAATTAAAATTTTTGCAGAGCCATTTGACAAGGCTTCGCTCTGCCATTGAAATCCGATTTTCGAAAAATCTTACCCCAACACCAAGTTCAACGACAAGCCGGTAGGCGACCGCGGGCCAACCACCGTCGCCTTCGAAATTGTCCTAAAAATCACGAGGTGTCCGCGTGTCACGGGCCTTCGCCCAGCGTCATCAACGTGGAGGTCGCGACTTTCTCGAAACCCAGTTTCGTAAACAGTTTCAACGATGCGTCATCCGAAGCCTTCGTCTGCGCTTCGACCCGTGCGATCCCCGAAGAAGCCAAATGCTTCAACGATTCGCCAACTAAATAGGTCGCCACGCCTTTGCGACGTAGATCCGGATCGGTGTGCAACCCATACAACCCCCTAGACGGCTGAGCCTCCGACAGCGATTGAGGCCGCAGGTCCCAAAAGGAAACCGAACCGGCAACGGCTTTGGACCGTTTGTCGACGACCGTAAACCGCTCGCGATCGGCAGTCCCCAACGTGCAGCTCTCCCACCAAGAATTCTCAATCGGGTACGTGCTGGCGTTGATTAAATAGCTTCGCCGCACCGTCATTTGCTGGCGATCGGTGATCGTTTTAAAACCATCCAAACTACGCCGCATGATGATGACTTGATCGTCCACCGAAAACCCGAAATCGGAAAACATCTTTAGCGTGGCTTCGTCCGAATCCAGAACGCCGGGATGGCGACTACCACCGTACAACCCAAGATAAAAAGGCGAATACGGAAACCGGCAGCCGGCGTAAATCGTCTCCGCTCCTTGTGATCTGCAAAAGGCGGTCACGTTCTCCAGCAACCGTCGACCGATTTCGGCGCTGTCATCGCGCGGTTGGACACGAAGTTGACTGATAACGCCGCTGCGTTTATCCAGATCCGTCAGTTCCTCGTTAGGCGGAAAACCCGCGTGAGCAAACCCCACAAGCCGATCGTTTTCGCAGGCGACGCAGAAACCAAACCGATCGAAGTAAATTTTAGAGAAAATATGTTTCTCCAAAATGGTGTCATCAACCGACGCCACTAGGCCCTCGACAGAACCCAACCGTGACCAGAGATCGACGATCAGTGGCAGATCAGTGTTGAGAAAAGGGCGGTACTCGATCAAGGGTGGCACATCCTGCAGCGTATTCGTTTAGCGGTATCACGATAACAAGTTTTCTCGATTCGCAATACCCGCCCCGCGGCTGAGAATACATGTGCCGGCCCCGCTACTGCTCGTCTTCTGGGCCCGTCTTCAGCCTTCCAAAAGCTTTAAAGTGGCGGCAACGGACCAGCCCACTACGCGTCTGCCACCTGCGCGGCTTCGAGCCTCCGTTTTTTCGTTTTGCGGACCGGTTTCTCTTTCCACCGCCGATGCACCCACCAAAATTGGTTCGGGTCTTCGTAAATCGCGTCCGCCAACCGGTCGTTGTACCACTGAGTCAACGATGTGACGTCTCGCAGACTCGGGTCCAAGTCCAACGGATCCGCCACGCCCGTGCAGCCAATCTCAAAATGCAGCGGCCGGTCGGTGTGCTTGCAGTAGCTGACCATCATCGGCGCGTTACCGCTGAGCGTAAATAGGGCGACGGCTTTGTGGCAGGCGGCGGGACGGCCGAGAAAATCAATCCAGCACCCTTTGGTGCCCGCATGTTGGTCTCCTAATAAAGTCAAAATACCACCGCTCTCCATCACCTCCTGGACGGCCGTCGCACTTCCGTCCTTGGGGAGAATGAACTGACCGTTGTGGCCGCGAAATTTATTAATGAAGTCATCCAAGTAAGGATTGTCCATTTTCCGCGCGACGGTGTAGCTGGGCATGCCCAACAGCCCGGTGACATAACCGCCCATCTCGAAATTACCGTAGTGCCCCGACACGGCCACCAGCGGACGGTAGTCGATCAAGTAATTGGTCATCTGCCGGATGTCGCGGATGTAGACGTGTTTGCGCCAATTGGTGTCGTGAATTTTGCGCGGAGCCTGAGCGATCTCGCAGGCCATCAAGATCAAGTGATACCACATTTCGCGGGTCATTGTTTTGATGCGACCGTCATCTGCATCGGGATAGACACCCAAGATATTGTCGCGAATAATTTTTTCGCGGAACTTGATTCGGTCAGCGATCACATGAGACAAGAAACGGCAGAGTCGGTCGCAGGTTTCGATCGGCAAGACTTGGAGGAAGCTGATCACAATCTGGATCAAAATGTATTCGAGGAATTTTCGCACGGTATCGTCAAACTGTTATGGGTGTCGGTCTTTTTTTTGTGTGTCAAATGTTGAACCTCTGGCTATTGTCGCAGTTAAGGAAGTATCTTCAAATACGAGTTGGAAAATCGTGGCCCTAGTAAAGCTAGGTATTTAAAGAGCGGAGTTGCAAAAATTTCCAATTTCCAATTTCCAATTTCCAATTTCCAATATCCAATTTCCAATTTCCAATTTCCAATTTC
>CAYOZV010000314.1:0-3275 GCA_964408465.1 uncultured Pirellulaceae bacterium | reverse complement strand
TAAGCCCCCTCCGCCCGGGTTTTGTATTTTGTAAAAGAACCCTACGACCAATAACCCCGCCGCATATTAAACAAGATCCACTACACCAATCCCTCCCAACGCAACGCAGCTTTCCTGCACTCCCCCAAACCCAAGCGGTACGGCGCAAGCCGTCCGGTTTCGCACCGAGCCCCGTCCTCAAACCTGAGTCAACAACTCAAACGCAAAACAAGCACCCCTACAGCGTCTCTCGTTTGAGCGTACAGCTGCCTTGAAAAGTCGGATCCTGAATAAAGAACACCGGCAACGCAAGATTCTCCCGCAACGGAACCGTCACCAACACTTCGATCTCTTCTGTCGTATTGGTGATCACTTCCGGCGTAATCGCAATCTCAAACGTCCTCACTCCGACTGAATTCAATACACGGCCCACCGACGACCGCACACTCTCGGGCGTCGCCCCTGGGATGATTCCCACACGCGCTCCTTCGTAAGCGGCGCTTTCGGTCGAGTGCATCATCATGTTCACGCGCGCCAATTCGTAGGATCCGAATAAGATCGTCAGCAATACCGGCAGGCACAAGGCAACCTCGACAGTGACGGCACCTTGTGAACGCTTTTTTAATTTTCTAAACATCGTGGACTCTAGCAATAGTGAAGGGTGGGGTTTTATCAAAGCCGCATCAAACGCTTACTCGATCAATAACACTTGCAGTTGTTTGGCGATCGTTTGGAAAGCTTCCAATAATTCTTGATCGTCTTCGGCATGAAGGTGAAGGCCTTCGCCGATGTCGGCGACTTGCTCCATCAACGCCTCGTTCGCTCCTTCGCTGAAGGTGATCGTGTGGACGACGACGCCAGCCTCTTGGGCACGAGGCGCGACCAGTTCGGGGCTGATGCCTCGGTTTTGGTTTCCGTCTGTCATCACGATAATTGATTTCAAAGCAAACGGACGCGCGTTAGAGTCGTTCAAGATCGAATCTAAACCGGTTTCCAGCCCTTCGCCTATCGCAGTGAAACCACCGGGACTTTCTTCGGCAAATGCGTTACGTATGTCGTTGAGGTTGGTTGTCAGGTCTTGGACCTTCCGGTCTTCGCTGCTGTAAACGGTCAGGCTTAGGTTTTCGCGCTGCGGTGTATCATCAAGTTCCGCGAGAAACACATCCAACGCATCGCTGAGCGCTTCGAAGCGCCCGTTGGCCGACATGGATCCAGAGACATCTAAGACCAACGCGATGTCGCGGTCGACACGAGTCGCCGTGGCAACCTGAACCGGTTCAAAGCTATCTAATCCAAACATCGGCGCGAAAAACAGGCTGGCCGAACCGGCAGGGGAACCGGCCTTTTTTTCTCCCACGACGCGGACCGAATTAAGCGGCGTGCCGCCCTCGTCGAAGAAGAATGACCCGTCAGGATTTTGCCCAGAAGTTCCAAACACAATTTGGTTCGGATCCAGCAGCATCCCCTTGCCCGCCACAATGTTCTGCTCAGCCACCGCCAACGCGGCCGCCACGCCCGCCGCGGTGGATTGCTCGCGGCCCAGCGCTTCGATGCCGGCCTTGGCCGCCGCATCGGTCGCGGTCCGCAGTTCGCTGCGTGTGACGTGAATTCGAGCAACGTCGATCGCAAACGCGGCCGTGACAAACAAGATAACGATCACAACAGCAATAAACGGCAGCATCGCTCCGTCGCGTTGCTGAAAACGATTGAGTACAGAATGAGATTTCATAGTAAGGTTCCTAAGGTGAAGACATAGCCGAAGACTCAGCTAAAAAAGGCGGGTGGAAAAAACGATTCTTGGCCGAAGATCAGCCAACGTTGCGGTTACTCTTTGACCATCACGGCTTCAGCGTCAAGGTTCAAAATGCGAATGACCGTTCCAGAAATAAAACTGTTGGAGTCCACCGGTGCAGAGGCGCGAACGCGCACCAATTGCCCCTGAGGCACCGACGCCACGTCCGCGGGAATGGTTTCCACGGTAAAACCAGACAAACGGCGTCCCTCGGCAACCTGGTTCGCAATCAACGAAACAGACGCGTTGTCGGCATCGGGTTTGACCGCGGCTTTGGCACCTTCATAAGACGCCTGCACCAGTGCCTGTCGCAGAAACAGCATGTTCGCGGCTTCGATTGATCCCAGCATGATTAACACAATCACCGGAAGACAAACCGCGAATTCGACAACCGCGGCACCCTTGCGGTTACCCAACCGGCTGCGTCTGCGTTTTTGTTTGCTGACGGTTTTAAATTTCGTGTTGTTCATTTATTTCTCTATCTAAATTTAAGCGTGAGCCACATCTGACCACCCGTTTTAGATGGCCCGCAATTCTTTAGTTTCGTGATGTGATGCCAGAATTGTTGAGCTGCCCTTTGAGGCGAGCGATCTCGGCCTCTTGGACTTCTACCAATTCCACAACCTTGTTAAATTCCTCAGCCATTTCTGCCCAAAAGTCGTTGTCGCGGAACGCACATTTCTGAGTTGTTTTTTCTGTGCCAAGCTCTTTCAAGTGGCGACGCAAACGTCCAATCGGCCCGACGAAACGGTTGCTGAACCTGACCGTGTCCAACATGAACACCGGAAACAGACACAGTAAAATTACGCCGTAGAGGCTAAATTCGCCGATGGAGTTTTTTACGTTCTCCGTGAATGAAATATTCATATCGCCAACCAGCGTTTTCATCAGAATTACCGTCAACGCGGTAACAAAGAAAAACGCCACCCAGTGAAAGAGAATCCGGCGAAGGAGTGCTCCTTGAACGTTCGTATCTACAAACTTTTGTTTTCTTTTATGATTCATGTCTGCCCTTAATTTTTTTCATCTGAAGCCGTGTTGAAAAACCTTGCCTCCGGTGGGGCTCAAACGTCCCCAAAACTCGGATACACTTTCAAGGTTTCCAAAAGCTAGGTTACAACTTCGGGCGTGAGCAGGCTCGCATGGCGAATCAATGCAATTCCTTTGCCAATCTGCCAAACGTTCGACAGGATCACTACAGCCGTTACAGCCTGTTCGATATCGGCCGAACAAGCCGATCCTCGGCCCGTCACCAGGTCGATTTTCTGCAGCATGTTTCCTTTTCGCCCGTCGCAAAAACGAAACCTCCCAAAGCTTCGCTCCCTCCCCCCCCCCACCGCTCTTAGCGGCATGGCGCAAGCCATCCGGTTCCCCCCTCCCCCGCTTAGCGGCACGGCGCAAGCCATCCGGTTTCCCTCTCACCCCAATACCGTTGAATGAATGTTTAACCGCAATACCGTTCAATGGACTGATTGGTTAGGCTCACAGCCATGTGGTCAGTTTA
>CAYOZV010000313.1:937-3397 GCA_964408465.1 uncultured Pirellulaceae bacterium | reverse complement strand
GAGAGGTCCTGTCCATCGGCGGCGATCGTCGATCGGTCAGGAATTAATCGAACGCGCGCCGGTGGACCGGCTGTTTTAACTTCTTTTATGGCGACGACTTTGCCATCGGTGGAGGCGACGACTTTGATGCCGCCGGGGGCGTATTCAACATCCCAGCGCACGCGAAAAGGCGATTGCCAATTCGGTCCCTTGGCCCCCTCCCCAAGGGCCTCCCACCGAAGAAAGTCGACGGGGATTTTTGCTTTGTCTTGCCCCTTGATCCTTTTGCCGGCGGATTTCCCATTGACGAATAATTCGACTTCTTCGGCATTGGTGTAAGCAAATACGGGTATGGTTTCACCTACGCGATTCTCCCAATTCCAATGGGGCAGCACATGCACCATCGGTTCCGCCGTCCACTGGCTCTGATACAAAAAATATCGGTCTTTGGGAAATCCAACCAGGTCGACCGCGCCGAAAGACGAACTTCTCACCGGCCAGTCGGCGTTCCAATACCCATCGCCCGAATGGTCTTTTCCACCGTAGGGGGTTGGTTCACCCAGATAATCAAAGCCGGTCCACATGTATTCGCCCATCACGCCAGGACTGCGCTTGAGGTATTCGAACTCAAGGTCCGGCGGATAAGCCCATGGCGGGCCGATCAGATCGTAGCTGCTGACGTGCCGAGAATCGTGTGTTTTGTATTTTTCGATGGGCAAATGATACACGCCGCGGGTGCTGGTTACCGACGAGGTTTCACTGGCGACGAACAACCAATCGGGATGCTCTTTTCGAAACTGTTCATACATCAGCGGTTTGTAATTGAGTCCCACAATATCAACGGCATCGGCCAAACCGTTTTTGATCGCCCCGTTGGGATTGTTGAAGCCGGCGGCCACCAGTCGCGACGGGTCTTCATCGTGAGCGATGTCGGTTAGCATTTTGGCGACCTTGCCCCCGTTTTTTTGGCCTTGTTCCATGATCTCATTGCCGATGCTCCACATGATCACCGACGGATTGTTGCGATGCTGCCGAATCATGTCACGCAGGTCGCGTTCATGCCATTGGTCAAAAAACATGTTGTACGATTTGCTGACCATCTGTTTGTGTTTTTTCCAAACATCGAATGCTTCCACCTGCAAGACGATGCCCTGTTGATCGGATTCGGCGACTAATTCTGGCGAAGGTGGATTATGAGATGTGCGCACGGAGTTTACGCCCATCGACCGCATGATTTCTAGTTTGCGTTGGATCGCGCGGCGGTTGGCGACCGCGCCCAGCGGCCCGTTGTCGTGGTGGAGGCAGACGCCTTGGATTGGAACGTGACGCCCGTTGAGAAAAAATCCTGCGTCGGCCTTAAACTGAACCGTGCGAATTCCCAAGGGCGGGCGGTAAGTGTCAACCGTCTCAGTCCCTACGATAATTTGCGTAACGATCTGGTAGAGATTGGGGACCGTCAATTTCTGAGCGGTTTCCGTTTGGGCCGATGCGGAGCAAGACCTTGCGGTGGAGAGTTCAGCCACGATGTTTCCGGTGGCATCGTGGATCGCCGTTTTGACGGTTGCTTTGACATCTTTGTCGGATGAGTTTTCGACGGTGGTACGGAGGTTGACGGTGGCGTTTGAATCGGTGATCTCCGGAGTGGTCACATAGGTTCCCCACTGGGCAACATGGACTTGGTTATTTATTTCCAACCAAGTGTTACGATAGATTCCGGCTCCGGGATACCAACGCGTCGAGAGATCCTCGGGGGCGAGTTTCACGGCGATCACGTTGGGCCGATCATTGCCGAATCTAAGATGCGGCGTCAGGTCGAATTGAAAACCAACGTACCCAAAGGGCCGATTCCCTAAAAATTGACCGTTGATGTAGACGTGAGCGTTGTACATGGCTCCGTCGAACGCGACCGAAACGACTTTGCCGCTGGCGTCTTGAGGAAGCGTAAATGATTTGCGATACCAACCGGTTCCGTGAAACGGGAGTCCACCGTTTCGCGCGTTGAACCTAGGTTCGAACGGTCCTGCGATCGCCCAATCGTGTGGCAGCGTTACCGATTGCCAGTTCTGATCATCAAATTCTTGCGACGACGCATTTTCGATTTCGCCTTTGCTGAACTTCCAACCGGCGTTGAACGAGGTCCGTTCTCCAAAGGCGGAATCCCCATGAACATGCGATGTGAAAGTTAGCACGAGCGAAACGAAAGTAAAAAGAACGTAAGCCAGTGGTTGGAAACGGTGGGGATTTTGAAGCATGGACGGATTTTGGGCTGAGAGGCTGAGCCGGACGATGGTTAACATTGGCTCTCGTGATAGTAAAAAAGTCCAACGCAATCGCGCTGAACTTTTCGTAAACTCTTCGATTTTGGTCAGAGCAAGGCTGTCGGTCAGGAATTGCCCCAAGCGGATCTCGCGCCGTGACTGCTTATTCGGTGGCAGCTTCTTTGTTCTTTTTCTTTTTGCCTTTTCCTTTACCGCGTTTGCC
>CAYOZV010000313.1:0-927 GCA_964408465.1 uncultured Pirellulaceae bacterium | reverse complement strand
TTCTTCAGCATGGCCATCCGTTTTTGCACTTTTTCGGGAAGGGCGCTCGTTTGCTGATCGGTCAAAAGTTTTGCGACGGCTCGGTCTGCCGTTTTGGTGGCCGCGTCAAGTTCTTTGAACATGTCCAGTTCTTCTTCGGAGAAACCAGCGCTGATCGAGGATTGAAGTTCTGCGCCCTTGAGACCAGATTCGCGGCCCTGCTTTCGTTTTTGTCCCCGTTCCTTTAGCTTCTCTTTGGTTAATCCCTTGCCCTCAAGTTCAGCAATTGTCTTTGAGTAGGCTTGGAGGGCTTCTGCAAATCCGGTTTCCTGTTCTGCGGTAAGGGTAACGGGTTTGAGCAGCTTTTTCAGCTTCATCACTTGCCAAGGTGATTTCGCTTTTTTACCCTCGTTAGGAGCGTCCTCAGCAAAGGAGGGGGCGGAGACGAAAACAGTGACCAGAATTAGCGCGAGTAAATGTTTCATTGGATTCTTTGTTGGAGAGGTTGGTGGTAATTGATTTTTGTGTCGACCCGACGAAGGCTCGTTTCGACTTGTGTCGTTTTCTGCTGAAACGTTGACGTGCCAGCCCACTATTTTATTGACATATTTGATCGCAATGGGGGATGAAAGCCCAAGATTTCACACATTAATGGCCCCGTTATTTGATCAGATTATTTGATCAGATTTTCGCCCGCGTTTTCCCGTTGCTTGATCGTTACGGGCCAACCGGGAAATTGGTTGGCTGGATTTCCATCAGTGGCGTCTACAGAAAAACGGAAGGACTCCAGATAATATGTCTTCGCCTCGGTGTCGATGGTAACCATCCCGAATCCGCTGCCTTTTTGATGGGCCAGTTCGTAGCGATTCTTTTTGGTGCCAACTTCGGGGTTGCCGACGGCGTAAACGTAAGCAAAATTCCCGAAACCGTCGGTGAATTCACCGGTGT
>CAYOZV010000312.1:0-3479 GCA_964408465.1 uncultured Pirellulaceae bacterium | reverse complement strand
GGTCGCCTGCCGGCTTGTCGTTAAACGAAAATGGCCTTCATTGAACGGTATTGGGTCTAAACGTAGCTCGGCATTGCTGGAAACGAGGTTCGGATTAATCTGACGCCCCAGCAAAGAATATCGAAAAATGTATCTAAATCTTAGAGTCTACGTTGCCGAAACAACAGAGTTGGATACCATTGAATTGCTCGGAAGTTTTTCTGACTCTCCGATAACGTATGCACACCCGTTAAGGCGATCTCCCGTGCCTAAAGTTCTTATCGTGAACGATGCCGGAGACTCAAATGTCTCGGCTCCGCATTTTGATGATGCGACGATGGTGGTCGAAACCGATTCGACCGGCAACGCCATCGAACTGCTCGCCGATCAGGAATTCGATGCCCTTTACGTTTGCGATTCTCAGCAGGGCAATCAAGCACTCAAGCGGATCCTTCAAAGCGATTCGATTTTGGATTGCATCCCCTTCGGCGTGGCGCTGTTGGATTCGCAAAAACGCATCGCCAGAGCCAACCGCCGGTTGCTGGAAGCGTTTGACGCGATGCAAGATTCGGAAGCTTCGGCGGATTCAGGAGCGACCAACTTCACGGGCAAGCCCTTTTACGATTGCTTGGGCGAAACCAGCATCGTCGGTGACGACCCCAGTCCGCTGAGTTCGGCGATGGCGACCAAGACGGCGGTGAAGGCCACGTTGAAGGTTGGCGATCGTTACTTCTCCATGTACGCCACGCCGGTGCTAAATTCGGCGGGCGTATGCGAGCAGATGGTGGTGACGCTGCGGGAATCGACCATGCTGGTGATCCAGCGACAGAAGCTGGATGCATTACATCAGGCGGGTTCGGAGCTGACCGATTTGCGGCCCGAGGAAATCTACCAGATGGGTTTCGAAGAGCGGATCGAGTTACTGAAGCAGAACATACTCCACTATACTGAGGATCTTCTGAATTTTGACGTCGTCGAAATTCGAGTGCTCAATGCAGAAACCAGCGAACTGAGACCGTTGTTGTCGGTGGGTATGGATTCGGGTATCACCCAGCGCACGTTGTTTGCCAGTCGAGCCGACAATGGCGTGACGGGTTTTGTGGCAGCGACGGGGAAAAGTTACCTTTGCGAAGACACCACCGATGACGATTTGTATATGGATGGGCTGATGGGTGCCAAAAGCTCGCTGACGGTGCCGCTGAAGTATCACGATGAGATCGTCGGCACCTTCAATGTCGAAAGCCCCGAAACAAATCGCTTCACCAAGCATGATGTGACGTTTTTGGAGTCCTTCGCGCGGTACATCGCGATCGCGCTCAACACGCTGGAATTGCTCAACGCGCAGCGCACCGACGCGGCGTTGCAAAGCGTTTCAGCGATTCGCAATGCGGTGGGTATGCCTGTCGATGAGATCCTCAACCACACCGTTCAGTCGATCGAAAGCTTTATCGGGCAGGATCCTGAGGTGATCGAGCGTTTGGAAACGGTCTTGGAACACGCCCGAGCGATCAAGCGCGCGATCTGCAACATCGAAAGTGAGATGGCGCCGGATTCCCTACTGCCGACCTGTGTTCAGATCCAACCCCGGCCAGCGCTCAAAGAGAAACGTGTCCTCGTGATCGATGGCGACGAAAACGTTCGAACCTCGGCACACCATTTACTTGAACGCTACGGCTGCGTCGTGGAAACGGCTCACACCGGCCGTGAAGCGATGATGATGGTGCGTCGGCGAAGCTGTAAGACCGGCGATTACGACGCGCTGATCGCGGACATTCGCCTGCCGGATATCAAGGGCTACGAACTGCTGGTGGAGCTGAAACAGTTCTACGGTGACCCGCCGCTGATTTTGATGACCGGATACGGATACGACCCCTGCCATACCGTCCCCAAGGCCCGCGAAGAAGGGCTACGCACCAACGCGGTGCTGTACAAGCCGTTCCGATTGGAGCAGTTGCTGGAGATCTTAGAAGCTACCGTCACCCGTGATGCGAAGCCGTTAGCGACCTAGCGACTGAGCTGACGCTAAGGCAGCCCTTTTTTAAAAAGTGGCGATTCTCAAACTTAGCGTAAGTCCTCCGGCGCCACCGGCAACCTCCTGCCAAGCCCTACCGGCGACGAGGCGACGATGCAAAGGCAGGGTAATTCTCGTGGCGTTGTCCGACTACTCCGGTGGATCTTCGCCGGTGGATTCATCTAGGGCGACCTCGAATTCATCTCCGTCGAATAGAACGACGTCTCCGATCCGCAGTTTCATTTTGCGACGGGTTTCCACTTCATCGTTGACCAGAATCTCACCTGATTGAATCAACCGTTTTGCTTGGCCTCCGGTGGGAACGCCGCAGGATTGCAGAAAATGGTCCAATTGAATGGTGGGTTCGGCCGAACCTGAAGTGCTTTCTGGGTTTTCGGTTTCTGAATTTTCTTTCGTCATTGCCGCGAAGCCTTTAACTTTGTGGTCGCCGAACGTAGATTGTTTGTCGGCGATGTGGTGTAATTGTAGGCCGAAGACGACGAACGTGTTAAACACCCATGAATCTTTTTGGAATTCGGATAATTGATGCAGGACCGAACGTTTTTCTCATTGCGCGGATTTATGAAGTCGGGCACCAATTGGCTGGGCAGTTTACTCAGCAGCCACCAAGAAGTCGACTGTATCGGCGAATATCACTGGCAAAAAGTCGTAAGTGAGCTGAACCCGCTGCTGCATTCCCAGCCAATCTACTCTGACCCCGAGTACCGCGAATTCACCCGCGCCAAATTTGATACGCTGATCAAAGAAGTGCTGGTGGAAAAGGCTCATCCCGACGCGCGAGTCATTGGAGAACGGACCCCCCATTCGATCGAACCTGTCACATTGCGTGGTGCCCCGCACATTTGCATCGTGCGAGACGGACGTGACGTCTTGGTCAGCCGCGCGTTTCATCTTTATAACAATCCGCAAGCACATCGTCTGTTCAAACGCATTCCTGCGATGGCCAAAACGTTCGAAATGTTCAAGCAGGACTCGTTTTACTTTCAAAAGAATCCGGATCAGTTGCTGTGCCATGAACTGATGGTGCGCGAAAGTGCCGCGTGGTGGCGCGATCACGTTATTGGTGACAAAACGGTAGGCCAACGGCACCCCAAATTGAAGACGTGTTTTGTTAGGTATGAGGATCTTCATGCCGATACCGAGGGTCAGCGCGCGCGGCTGTTTGAGTTTTTGGGCGTCGACCCCAGCCGATGCAGTGCGATCGAGGGCGTTTTGAGTCCCGGTTTTAAGAAGGAACGCCCGAATGAGTTTCTTCGCAAGGGTGCCGTTGGCGATTGGAAGAATTACTTCACCGCCGACACGACGAAGTGGTTCAAGGAAGAAGCCGGGGACGAGCTGATCAATCAGGGCTACGACGAACCGTGGTAACACGGCATTAAGGTAGTGGATTTTGTTAAAAATCCCCACGTCGCACTCCCCAAGACATAGCCTCAACAACCCCAAGCTCCCCAATTGGGAATTGCACATT
>CAYOZV010000311.1:0-3506 GCA_964408465.1 uncultured Pirellulaceae bacterium | reverse complement strand
GCGATTCGGCTATGAGCCAAATCTACGGTTCGTGTTCGACGCGTCACCCATCTAACGTGAGTACCATTGAGCGATAGCCACGGTTCTTGCTCGGCTAAACCGAGGCTATCGCCCGAACCGCTGGGGGAAGTTTTGACTTTAGGGACAACGCCTAATTCGAAACCAACGTTACCAACTGGGCTTTACCTTGATACACGTTCTGCATACCGATGGTGACTTTTTGATTCTTTTGGCCGACTGCATTGCCGACGGCTTTGTATTGAATCGTCTCTTGCTGTCCTGAACCGAGCTGGTTGATCTCCCACGAGATCGTCTGGTTCTCTTCATCGAACCAAGCATCGCGATCAAGCACGGTGACCCTTAAACCTGCAGGCACCGTCAATTGAACGATGACGTCCGACGCTTCGGTTTGATTGGGGTTGGTGACGGTGATGCTGAAATTCGCTTCTTCATTTGCATTAAGGGTAACCGGTCCATCGACGGTCGCTGACAACTGAGCGTCAGCGGACACCTGAGCCGCAACGGCTCTCGCGCTGGCCAGTTGAGCATTGACGCCCTTGGCGTTGTTGGCGGCAGCGTTTGTCACGTTCGGCGGCTGAGCTTTCCCGGTACGAGCCGTAGTTGCTGCGACGGCATCAGTCGGTGCAGCCGTCGTTGCCGGTGCAACGGTCGCGATCGCAGGAGCCGCGGCCAGAGGTTCCAACGGCAGCAGAGGCGCAGATACTTGAGATGCTTGAGTCACGGGAACCGAGTATTTCGGCGCCGCAACAGTCTCCAGCGGGATCGCCGCAACAACCTCTGTTGGAGGTGCGACGGCAACGGCCGCCGGGACAGCGACCGGAGCCGATGTCGGGGCCTGCAGTTTTGACTGCATTACGTAGTTTGGATTGGCGGGTGTTGAAAACACGTGCACCGATTCCAATGCCAATCTTGTTTGAAATTCAACGACGTTGGTGGTGGGGCTGACTTCGACTTCGATGATCGACTTCGAACCGGCCTTCAGATTTGTCAAACTGATGTGGGCTCTTTGATCAGACCGGGTCGCCGAAGCGGGAATGACGTTCGTGATCGTGACGTCTTGAGGGACGTACAAATCAACCGACGCGTTGGTCGCGTCAACGGTGCCGACGTTTTCGACAACGAACAAGTACAGGTTCGGGTTGTGGGGTTGCACAAATGGAGTCCGAATGATGATCTTCGGCGACGCGGCTCGTTTGACCGGCTGGCGCACTCCGTTGGGTGGTCGATAGGTCGCGCTCAGCTGTCGCGACGGCGTGGTTGGGTTTTTCCGCAATTGGATCGGAGGCATTGTCACCAACGGCGTCAGTGCCGCGGTGTGGGCTTGCGGCGTTTGCACCATTTCCGCGGCCGGGGGCAACACTGCCAATGGGGCAGCGGTTTGCGGTTGGGTTTGCAACGGCGCTAAAGGGTTGACCGCAGCGTTGAAAACGTTGGGCGTTCTGGTCGGCGGCTGTAATGCTGGAGCCTCCGCGACTGCTTGCTGTGGCCGAACCAAGGGAACCAACGGTGCGTAGGCGACCCTGCGAATCTTTCCCGGAATCTTGATGGGCCCCATGGGCTGCAACATGGACGCTTCGGGCGGCGCGGGTTTTACGATTTGCTGCGCGAACGAATTTAGTGGGCACGCCGTAAGCATGATGGCACAAATGGCGGATGGGGTTTTCCATCGAAGCATGGGTCGCTCCTGAGTCAGGTGTTTTGAGTAGTTTGGTCGCGGTTGACATGCGACCGCATCGAATGTGCCTGTCACGGAATACCGGCACCTTCGGATAAATCGGTACGACCGTCACAAAACAACTGAAAAAGCTCGCCCGCCCGCAAACTTTAACACCGTTGCTAGCGACTCGATGGGCTCACGATGAATTTCGCAAACTTTTAAACACCTGTGACCTAAGGCGTCACACCCGGACGCAATGATTGAAACAGCGAAGGAAGGCCCCTCGGCTTTTCATCTTCACAACTACTGGTAAAGGAATATTTCATGTTAGTACTATCACGGAAATCAGATCAGTCGATTATCGTCGGATCCAACGTCAAAATCCAAGTCCTCAAGATCAGCGGCAACACAGTCCGCATCGGCATCGAGGCCCCCAATGACGTCAAGATCCTGCGCGGCGAATTGGCACCGTATGACGTTGACCTAACCACGGTCGGCACCAGCACGCCAGCATTCGAACCCATCACGATCGACCTAGAACTGGATCAAGACGACCTAACGAATTTGCCAAACCCGTTCGTCGTGGCCCAGGCGAGCTGAAGAAGATCGGCGCTGTTTATTTTTTCTAAATAGCGGCCAACAGTTAGCCGCAGTGGATGAGGCCAAGAGTGGGATGACGAAAAATCATTTCACCGTTGAATGAACTGATTTGCTTGGCTCAAAGCCATGTAATCAGTTTAATGATTAGCCTTCAGGCGTTGGTGTTTAGGCGGGGCCAAACGCGGTCGCCTGCCGGCTTGTCGTTAAACGATATCAAAGCCAGCAAAACCGGAGTCATTTGGGTCGCCAACATCGCATCAGCACATCCTCAAAACGTTTCGGCGCGAAGGCTGTCCGAATTTGCGACGGCTGCGATATAGGCATCGGCCAACGCATCTTGACCGGCTGAACGTAAAGACTCCACCGTTTCCAACAGCTTTGCATCAACCTGGGCCTGCACTGCGTTGGCTCCGTTGGCTGCGGCAAGAGGTGCCAGCGGCGCGAAGGAGGAACGCTGAAGAGGTGCCTCCGCGTTGGGAATTAAATACTTCGAAGTTGCAATCAAATCGGATTGAGGCCGCCCCGCGTCACTTGGTTGGGGCGCGGCGGCGAAGGTGTGAACGGACTCCATCGTCATCCGCGTTTGAAACTCAACGGCGTTGGCGGTGGGGCTTATTTCTACTTCGATGATCGACTTGGAACCGGCTGCTAAATTTGTTAAACGAACCTGCGTCCAATGGGCCAAACCGGTCGCCGGAGCCGGGACAACGTTGGTGATCGTGACGTTTTGGGGAACGTATAGATCAACCAACGCAGCCGTCGCATCAACGGTGCCCACATTTTCGACCATGAATAAATACAGGTTGGGATTATGGGGCTGCAAAAAAGGAGCGCGAATAATGATATCGGGCGACTCAATGGCTTGTTGGCGTGAGACCGCGCTGTCGGGCAGAACCGGTGTTGCGATTTGCTGCGCATGCGATGTTAGTGGGCAAGCGGCAATGAGAAGGGCGCAAATGGCAAGTCGATTTTTCCATCGAAGCATGGGTCGCTCCTGAGTCAAATATTTGGTTTTGTTGCCTGCTGTATTGATGCAATCGCATCACAGACGTCAGCCGCAGATGGTCGGCTCATTCGGATAAATCGGTACAACCGTAACAAAACAACTGTAAAAGGTTGCCAGCCCTCAAACTTTAACACAGGGCTTGAACTGAGGGAGCGCGTTTGACAATCCGCGCTGCGACGCCCTATCGGGGTCGCGATGCGCGGGGAAAAACGACCGTGGGTA
>CAYOZV010000310.1:0-3527 GCA_964408465.1 uncultured Pirellulaceae bacterium | reverse complement strand
GTCTTGATGGGGTATCGGTACGGTATCGCTCAAATTTAGGATATCCTGCAAGAACTATAGAGTCTTTTGCTGGCCGATTTATTGGTTCACTTTTTTTTGCAAGGCTCTCATCATAAATGTTTTGCACATAAAGTCGCCAAAGATATCTATGAAAATTGGGAAGTGCATATTGTCCTTTTTCATATTCAATTATAGAGTATGCATAATTAAAATAACAACATAAACTCGTTTTTGAAACGATCCTTGGTAATTCTTGCATTCCCCAGGGTTGTTGAAAAAAAATTACTTCGCCAGTAATTGTTGAACTGGGTAAATAAGTGTCTTGAGTAACATCGTAAAGATCCCCCCAAATCTCTCCTATATCCTCAAAGTAATATCGTGTGCGAAGATAATTTTTACGTCGCTTTTCTTTGTTTTGTCTTTTGTCGACATCCGATGGAATAATATAAAAGCCGCAATCAAAATGAGACGAAGCTATTAAGCTCTCAAATAAAGGGCCTGCACTCCATTTAGATGGATCACATACAACAAATCCAACACGTATACGTTTTTCAGGGTTATTTATTAATTGCAACTTAATTACAGAATGAGTTTTATTAATTCGTTTTAAAGCTTTTTTTCGCAAGTATGCATTTGGTAAAATTAAGTCTGAGATTTTCCAAAATAAAAGTTTAGCAAAAGTAGCTATATTTGATATGGAGAACACTAACCTTATAAAATTTTTAAACGAAATCATGTCAAATGTTATATGATCTACCCAAATAAGAAGCTTATTTATTTTACGATTGAATGAAGGTTTGATGAATACTTCTTATCAACGGATTTAGAGAAGAAACCTTGCTCAACTAATTTTTTCTTTATTGAGTCACTTCCTGATATTTCTTGGGTTTGAAGTTTTAAAGTTCGTATTATATGGCCAGCCAAAGATACAAAGTTATTTGCATAGCGTACGTTGTGCGTATCAACTTCGCAAGTATACTCTTTTTGCTCAATTTTCCAAGTTCCATAATGTTCAGTCAAATATTTATCGGCATTATGAGGCCCAAGCACTTTTTGCGTACCTAGCTGATAATTATTAAGTTTAAAAATAGAATTATACCAAACTGTATGCGAAGAACCATGAACAATTTGACCATCAATATTTTGATGAAAAAAAATGTCGAAATTCAATCCCGATCCATGTATTGCTATAATTTTAGCTGGCAAAACTTCAAAGTGTAGGCGCCCACTAGCATTGCTTAGTTCTCGCCTAATCACGAATTTAACTGAAATAAAATCGGCGCTGTTCAAAAGTAATTCATAAAGTTTCTTTGGGTCAACTTCATCTTGATATATCCCTATATCTAAATCATTATCGTGTTCCAAAAAGTTTTGTTCGCGTGCAGCGCCTAGGAAAGTTCCTCCAATTACAAACCAACAAATATTTTCTTTCTGCATCAAGTTTGAAAATTGTTGTAGTGCATCGTCTGCCTTTACTTGAAAGTTTTTAACATACGAAGCTCCCGTTTTCATTACTTGTATTTTAAAATCCTTTTTTTCATAATTGAGAATTTCAACAGCAGCATTAGAGAATATATTAATTGAATTTTGTACTTCATCTAATTCTTGGTTCATTATCATATGGTTAACTTTGCATGCTTCAGAATGCATTATATCCCAAGTTAGCCAACCTGAATCATCTTTACGCTTTTTTGCTTTTTCTAAAATTTGTAATTGCATTTTGAACACGGTTGGCTGTGTTTCGACATCAAAAGCTTCAAAAAACGGATCTGGAAACGGGCTCCACCCAATCCAGCTGCGTTTGAAATACCAAGCTAAACGTCGAGCAGCAATTTTTGAATTTGAAGCGATTGTTTCAATAAAAATATGTTTTGCTAAAACGAAACTGAACGTGGAAAAAACTGTCAGGATGTAAAACATCAATGCAAGAATGTATTGAACGATTTTATTATCATTTCTGTATAAGAAAAATATTATTTTCGACATTTTTGATTCTTTCAGTAATTAACTTTACTTAAAAGTGCCAATATTAATGATCTCTACATTTCTTATTTCTGAAATAGCATCAGGTTTTTTAAAGTTCAATATAACTACGGGTTTTGCATATTTGGTTGTTTCTCTAAAAGCATTTTTTGTATTTCCTGCCCCAGTAATAATGCCTTCAAAACTATACCACCCATTTTTATCTGGATTTCTATTCTTGGGGATGTCATTTGAAATTACAAAATAACGATGCTTCCCCGGCTTTTGTATTTCCAGCTGTTTTTTTTCATCATAAGTAGAAAAACCGATATACGCTCCAACTTTTCGATCATTTGTATCGCTATTTTTAAATGATACTCTCATCAAATAACTATTTTCTTTATTAATCGGTATGTAATTTTTCCCATGAAATACAACTTGCCCTTTGGCTGTGACCACACCTGTTTTTGAATCGAGAAAAACTTTTTTGTTAGATTCTTCAAATAAGTATCTAAATTTTCGTATCCCATGCTTAAAATCAGAGTTAAAAATTACAGACGCCTTACGCATACTACCTAGTTCTAGTGATGATGAAGTATTATTTAGAAAAAAATAATATGTCATTCCTGCTAGGAGCAGCCCGCATAAAAGCCAAACAGGAAAGTTAGATGTGGTCAATAACTTTGCATCTTTACTTGTATCTAATTCATTTTTAGCATAAAAATTGAAATTGTTATCGACAGTTTTTTTAAAAGGATCGGTTAAGTCATTTTGTTGCGAAACTGGATTTGATATATATTCTGGTCTAGTATTTTCGGATGAAAATGAATATTCACTGATTGTAATTTCATCTTCTATTTTCTTTATTGCTTCCGTTAAACGAACTTGATAATTTTCTATAGTGTCTTGTGAGAATGATTTGGTTTGTTTTTCAAGAATTATACGAAGCTTTTCATATACAACCTCTCGGTCATGCCTGCTATTTGCTTTAGCCAGTGATAGAGCTTTTTTGATTAATATATCTGGATCGTATGCCATGTTTAAGAATTATTTATAACTATCCTGCGCTCTTACATATTATACTTTTTTCTTGTTTGGTTATTTTTCAATATTAACATTATAACTCAGCATACTGTAAATTATATTAATCAGACAGTTCTGTTTCTAGATCTTCTACCAATTTATCTCTCTCATCCATAGCGTTCTCTATGGCAGAAATGAAAGCACTAGTGCTTTCTCCATTCTTATAGTCAAATTTTCCTAGATAATGTGATCTCGCTTTTTTACGTTTCAACCTATAAGTATCTTTTTCGTTTTCTTCAAATAAAATCGAGATAATACTTTTAACATCAGCGCTTCCTATCATTTTTGCCGCTGACAGTATTAAAGGTTTGTCCATTCTTGAATTTATAAGATCAAACGTGTTGGTGATTAGCATTGGCTTATCCGTTGTAAGATAATCAATAGACACTGTAGAGTTATCGAATAATGCAATATCAACAAATGCAAAGACACTTAAAATATCACCATTATTAATATAGACAGCATTAGAGCTTTCTTTAACC
>CAYOZV010000309.1:0-3596 GCA_964408465.1 uncultured Pirellulaceae bacterium | reverse complement strand
ATCTGCGCCGTAAGACCCCCAGTCGCGCGTCTTCGCCAACAGCGGTTTCTGACCGACGCCCGCCGCCCTTGAAAAGGAGGCAAAGAAATCAGGCGACTCTTGGATCAGGTCGACATGTTCGACAGTGTCGCGACTGTTGAAGATTCCAACGGAAACGATTTGTTGATTGGCTCCTAGCGCCACCAAGCAGTCGGTCGGTCCAGAGAAACCGGTGATGTCGTCCGATTGAGGGGAAGTGCGAATCAAATCGCCAACTTTGGTGCCCTTGGAGGGCTCGGCCACAACCTCCCATCGACCGGCGGTGGTGCTTGGCCGGATCTGAATTTCGCCATCCGTTTCAAACGCTGACCGCGCGAACGCGACCGCGGTTGGATCCGAAGAAAGGTCATAAATCGCATCCGCAGATTTTTGATTGGCGTACCGCACAACGACAAGTATCGCCACCAACAGCAACACACGCAGGCCATGCACCAAACGGGGCAGGAGGACGGAGTCGGGGCGCGCTTGATTGAGCACGGGCAGGGCGGTTGGGGTGCGTGGTTCGGTCAAATCATTTCACTCTCACCAGTTGAACGGCATCAACGCAGAGCACGCCGTTGGCATCTGTCGCGTCGAAAATAATCTCGCACCGGCCGCGTTTTTCTAAATCGACTTTGCCGATCGAATGGAACGACGATTCCAGTTCCGGCGTCTTTTGCATGTCAACCGAAACGATCTGTGATTTCCCACCGGCAACCACCTCCACCTGCGCGTTGGTGGCTCGGTTTTCATGGGGCCGCCAACTGATGCGCACGTCGTAACTTGCCGTCTCTCTCCCGAATAACAGGAATCGCATTTGCGAATCTGATTTCGCTGCAGCGTATTGGTATCCCACGCCGTGATAGCCTTCGAGCTTCTTTCCGTTCTTCCAGATGCCCTTGTTTTTGGCCATCGAATCATCTACCGCGATCCCTGTTAGCTTCAACCTTTGAGCCCCCGGCGGTATGTCGGCCACGTTTTCGGGCACGACGATGTCATCCTGTACCGTTGCCCGTCGCGCTTGTCCGGGCAACTGCAACAGTTTGTCCATTTCATCCCAGTATTGCTGATAGACCTGACGCGGAGAACATTCGTGCCGCCGGCAGATCGCCGCCGCTTTGCCGACCACTTCGCCCATCATGCCACATGTCTTCATTACGCGTACTGTCCCCAATGCTTCGTGAGTGACACTCGCACAGCGTCCGGCGACGAACAGATTGTCGATGTTCTTGGAATAGAAACAGCGATAGGGAACGGGGTAGCCGATGTTGCGATCGACCTTGCGATCGTGAACGGCTTTGGAGATAAACGGATTGTCGGGGAACTTCTGAGCGTATTCTTCCTTGGGGTAATGCAGGTCAATCGACCAAGTCGTCGGAACGCAGCCGTCTTTGAAAACGCGTTTTTGCCCGATGTCTTCTTTGGTCAATTGAACGTCTCCCAGAAAACGGCGCGACTCGCGCGTCCCGCCCACGTAGGCCAGCCATGTTAAATATGCGTTCTTGTGATCGTCGGCCCCATCACCGTTTTTCATCGCATTGAACGCACCATAAACGGCGCGGAGATTCCAATCGCGAATACCCTCGGCATCATACAAGGGATCCTTATCGAAGCCGCTTTCCCAAAACCACTGGCCGTGGTGATCTCTTGGATAGGGGAAATCCTCCATGTTCAGATTCAGCGCCCATGATTTCGTGTCGGGGAATTCGACCGGTTGGGACCGCTCATCCCAAGCCCACATGTTGCTCATCCCCATGCGGCGATCGGGCGTCATCTCCCACTCGGCACCGACCAAAAATCCCAGCGTGCCATGGCCGGTCGCGTCCACGAACAACGGAGCACGAAACTGCGTGCGTGCGCTGGTGCGAGTGTCAAACGCCGTTACGCTGGTGACTTTATTCTCTGCTGCGGTCGCGGCAAACGCATGATGGTTAAGGAATAAGTCGATGTTGTCTTCAGCGGTGACAATGCTCTCTTTTAAAGCATCGCCAAACTCTTGGTAGGTGCCCGGCGACTTCTTTGCACTATCGGCAAACTCGTTGATGATCTCGCCGATGCGTGGGTAGGGGCCTCGACGAATATTACCCATCGCCCAGACGCGGATCTCGCTGGAGCCGTTGCCCCCCAAGACGCCTCGGTTTTGAATCAGCGCGACTCGACAACCCATCCGTGCGGCGCTGATCGCCGCGCCCATCCCCGTGTATCCGCCACCGACAACAACCAGATCGTAGTCGTCTTTGATCGTCGGTTCGGCGGTCAGCCCTAATTGTTTGGCTCGCCAATCGCGCAGCTGCGCGTCGTTGGGTGGCGTTGAATTATCCAGCGAGAAGAAAATCGCATCGCACCGACCATCAAAGCCGGTTGAATCTTTGAGCGCCAGTTTCACCCCCGCCGCTTGGGCGATGGCGACGGTTCCGCCGGATTGCCACATCCAGTCTTTTCCTTGGGTGCCAAATTCTGTCGGTAAAGTTGTCCCGCCAACGGAAATTTGAAACTTGCCGGGATCTCCCGCCGCGTCCCACCGCGCGACCCAGTCTTTGGTCCGCACCCAAATGTGATAAGTTCCCGCTTGAGGGAAATCGACCGAAGTGAAGGCATCCTCCACCGGCTGCCCCAATCCATGGGCCAGCAAATAGGGCGATCCCATTTCGTCGATGAATTGTGTATCCAGTTTCCAACCGCCCTGCTGGTCAAAACTCTCGGCTTCGACCAAAAGACCGGTCGGCTTGGACTGAGCCTGACTCTGAGCCGCGTTCCAAGAGGTCAGCAACATGGCTAAACAGACAACGACGGATAGCTGAGGTTTCAACGGTCGACTCCTATGGCGGGTAAGGCGCGGGGAAGGCGGAGAACTCAAATTCACAGGGTGATTACTATGTTACGCGAATGGTTAACTCCGTGGCGACCCAATTGGGCCGTGAATAACCTGATTTTCTGCGAAACGGAAGTAACGGAGAGTAGTGCGTTCGGAGGCGGAGCCCAGGAACGAGGGGTAGGGAACGGTAGATTTGGCTCTTAGCCGAATCGCCTTTCATTTCCGTTGGGGCTGAGAGCCCAAACTACCGGAAGCAAGCTTCTTTGGAGCTCCGAAGCTCGTTCCTGGGCTCTGCCTAGGAACGCACTAATTGGATGGCTCCCGCCATCCGTACTCGGCAGGCGGGAGCCTGCCAGGTAGTGCGTTCGGAGGCGGGAGCCTCGGAACGAGTTGTAGGGGAACGGTAGATTTGGCTCTTAGCCGAATCGCCTTTCATTTCCGTTGGGGCTGAGAGCCCAAACTACCGGAAGCAAGCTTCTTTGGAGCTCCGAAGCTCGTTCCTGGGCTCTGCCTAGGAACGCACTAATTGGATGGCTCCCGCCATCCGTACTCGGCAGGCGGGAGCCTGCCAGGTAGTGCGTTCGGAGGCGGGAGCCTCGGAACGAGTTGTAGGGGAACGGTAGATTTGGCTCTTAGCCGAATCGCCTTTCATTTCCGTTGGGGCTGAGAGCCCAAACTACCGGAAGCAAGCTTCTTTGGAGCTCCGAAGCTCGTTCCTGGGCTCTGCCTAGGAACGCACTAATTGGATGGCTCCCGCCATCCG
>CAYOZV010000308.1:0-3634 GCA_964408465.1 uncultured Pirellulaceae bacterium | reverse complement strand
CAAAAACAAATTTATTCCACTGCCGCCTAACGCGGCAACCGAGTTGCACCCATTCTAAATATGAAATTCTAAATCACCATTGTTCAGCGCTACTCTCTCGGCTTCAACAAACCGACACTGCTCTCATAGATCTTCGTGCGGCGTTTGACCGACGAGTCCTCCGATTCGGACTGCTGATTTTCAAGATCGGTCTTCAGGGCAATTGTAAAGGGACACTTCAAAACATCCAGTCGAAACTGAATGTAGTCAGCATGTCGGTCATCTAACACGCCCAGCAAAAAACTACCCATTTCGTCAGGACTGGGAACGCCGATTTGGTTTTGTCTCCAAATCCCGCCCAGCGTGTGTTTGCCCGCGCTACGACGGTTGTTAATTTCGGCCAACCGTTGCAATAGCGATTCATCCTCCCTCAACTGCAACTCAAGCGCACTTGCTCGGCCGGCATCGAGCGTTTCTTCGAGGTAGCAATCGAGTTCAACGTCTGAAAATTCTTTTGACACGCGCGCGGCCTTTGAATGTTTGTCGGGATTTTGAACATGGGATAAGTCTGCCTCTAAAAGCTTAACTTATCAAACCCAAGCCAAGCAACACTTCGCCTTAGATCGTCAAATTTCCCTTAGGTCGTCAAAGGAGTCTTTGAATCGAGAAACGTCTGGGCGGCTTGAACGACGTCTTCTTCGCTGACGGCGCTGGCAGCACACACCGCAAACAACCGTGTCCGGCGGATGACGCCTTTCTCCAAAAAATCAGCATTGAGCCGGCATGTCACGATCGTTTCGCCGCCGGCCTCCGCCAGCTCCATTTGAATCAAATCGGTAGGATAAACGGCGATCGCCAATTGGGTTCCGCCGTCTAATTTGGTCGTGATCAACTGAGCCCCCTCGGCGGCATCCTGCTGTTGCCACTTGAGCGCCCCCACCAAGGGATCCCCCACCGCAGACCAGTAGTTCACCGATTGGAGCTTCAACGTCGAAACAATGCTGGGATCAGGCTGCGAATCCAAAAGATCCGTTTGCAACGAGTAAATCATCTCCAACGCAAACAAATCCGATGGCTCATCGGCGGGTGCATGACTCTGCGAACCGGTCGGGTGAATTCGCCAATAGAGCTCGCGTTCAAACTCATCGCCGCTAGATTCATACTTCGCAATTAGGTCATCGCCGCGCAGGTAAAGGTCGGCCAGCGTTTCATCGTCGCTGGAAGACTCGACCGAAAACAGCGACGCCGCGTCTCTCCCGACGGTTACTTTCGCGCCCGAGCCCAACGATCCGTTGGCGATTGTCAGTTGTAGTTTCTGCTCAGCCAACTGCGATGAAGCGGACGCGAGTTGACCGACGAGTTCCCAATTCTGCTTTGCATTCATGAGGGCACACTTTTTGGATAAGGGAAATAGCAGCAAGGTTCTTTGTGAAATTCGATTCTAAACCTCAGCATTCGGCGCGGACAAGATCACTGGAGAAAGATAATTTTCACTTATATCGGCGACCTCATCATTGGCAACGTTGCAAAACAACTGACCGCAAAACTGGGCCCCGCCATATTGGTTGGACGCAAATATTGAATTCTCAACACAACAATCGGCCAAAGCGAAACCGATTTTTTCCCGAATTCGTGCACTCAAGACGGGTTTCAAAGCCCTCTGGCGTTGACGGTCGCTGTTAGTCTTTTTGTAGTTAAAGTATGCTAAGACGGGTTGGGTACGAATCAGTTCCGAGCGTAACGATTGACCGATTGCATGCGTAACCCATTTCGGTCGAAAATCATTAACGAAAATCATTAACATTAGCTTCCACGTTGAATATTAATTAGATAGCCAATGAAATTATCAGAAACTGACATCCATCGCTTTGTCGAAGCCAGTCAAGCCGCTGCGAAATTAGGCGGTGAAAAACTGATGGAAATGATGGGTACGGCCAAGGTCAGCGAAAAGGCCCCCAAAGACCTCGTCACCGAAGCCGACCTCGCTTCGCAAGTCGCGATTGAGAACTATCTCTTGAGCCAATTTCCCGACCACATCCTCGTCGGTGAAGAAGACACTGAAAAAAGTGGCAGCCACGATGACGATAAATTCTGCTGGGTGGTTGATCCATTGGATGGCACGATGAACTATGTACATCAACTGCGTTCGTTCAGCGTTTCGATCGCTTTGCGATACAAAGGTGAACTTTTGGCCGGCACCGTCCACGACCCGTGGTTGGACGAGTGCTTCTCAGCCGGAAAAGGCTTGGGGGCAACGCTCAACGGCGATCCAATTTCTCCCAGCGGTTGCACCGAACCCGATGAAGCCTTGGTCGTCTGCAGTTTCTCCAGCAGCGTCGACCGAAACCATCCCGAGGTCGAACGTTTTCTACGTGTCCTCGGAAACACCGCCAGCATCCGCCGTTTAGGATCGGCCGCGCTCAACCTGTCCTACGTCGCTTGCGGTCGGACCGACGCGTACTGGGCGACGGGGCTCAAGTGCTGGGATATCGCCGCCGGATTTTTGATCTTAGAAGAGGCCGGCGGAACGCTGAACTGTATCGAGGGCGGTGACACGATTGATTTCATGAAACCAAAATTCAGCGCCGCCGCGACCGGTGAACTCAGCCAAGCACTCCGTAAGTACTTCGTGCTATAATGGCAAGGCTCCGTTCGCTTTTCAAATCGTATCGTCAAGATGGGCACCGTTTTGTTAGGTACCGATAAGACTAACGAAGGAACGAATGTCCAAAAAGTTGACCACACTATCCTCATTACAATCGGCTTCGAACTGATAGAAGCCAGCGGCTAGGATCGAGATGAATGGTGCGATGTCGAAAGCATCAACGAAACCGTCCAGGTTGACATCTCCCAGTATTAACTCGGGTTCACCGATGCAGAGGGGAACAACTACCTCGCCCGTTAGCGATGCAGATCCAAAAGTTGGATCAAGCGATTGATCCGGAAGCCGGATAGCACCTTGGTTCCCCAAGTCTAAGTTAAAACTTTCGAAACCAGGCCCAACGAGGTCGAAGTCCAGTCGGGCAAGCAAGACAGCACCATTTGGTCCAACGTTAGGTTCGAAGGCGGGATTAAACAGTTCGGTTAAGGCAGGGTTGATTCCATTTCCTGTAATATTTACGGCAAAGAGATTTCCTCGGTCACCATTTGCTTCAACGGTGACCTCGGACGCATTGAAAGTTCTACCACCAATGACTTCAAACGTTGGATTGAATGCTTCACCGCCGGTGAATTGAATTACGCCTGAATTGCTAGTGATAAAATCCAGATCGATGGCATCAAAACCAAACAGCCCATCGGAAAAGATGTAGACCGAGCCAGAAGTGTCATTGAAATTGGCGAATGATTCGGTGACCAATGAATCGGGTTCAAACGAGAAAAAAAGATCCTGCGCCGAAGCCAAAGCAGGACTGGCGATCAGAATCGCTAAAGCAATGAAAGATTTCCCAAACATGGCAGCCACCTAGGGTTTGAAGGGCCTACGACTTTTTATAGGAGATCACTCGTCTCCGTATCCAATTATAGCATACAGCTGTTACGCTTGACTTACCAACATATTCTCGGCTAACGGTCGCAAAGTGCAACCGGCGTTCGCATCGGTTAATAAAAGCAGGCCTTATCCAGCCGATTGACGCAACTGCGGCAGCCCCTATTA
>CAYOZV010000307.1:0-3688 GCA_964408465.1 uncultured Pirellulaceae bacterium | reverse complement strand
ACACCGGTGAATTCACCGACGGTTTCGGGAATTTTGCTTACGTTTACGCCGTCGGAAACCTAGAAGTCGGCTCCAAAAAGAATCGCTACGAACTGGCCCATCAAAAAGGCAGCGGATTTGGTTTGGTCACCATCGACACCAAGGCCAAAACCTATCACCTAGAGTCCTTTCGTTTCTCAGCAGATGCCACCGACGGAAATCCGGCCAACCAATTTCCCGGTTGGCCCGTGACAATCAGGCAACGAGAAAACGCGGGCGAAAACATACTCAAATGACAGGCTTAAAAAAATGAAAACCTTCGACTTTCATGCCCCTTACGGAGAAAGACGTCAACAAAGTAGTTGACCGAAGCATCCACAATAAAGGAACTTGCGTCGCGCGGTCACAGAAATCACTTACCACCGAAATCCCAAATCGGCGGAGCCGATGGTGCATGTGCTGCCCCATTGGAACTGGGAGAATCGCGTGGGTCAAACCATCCCCGTGTTCGCTTACACCAATGCCGAAGAAGTCGAATTATTCGTCAATGGGAAATCCGCCGGCAAAAGGATCAAGGGGCAAGACAAAGCAAAAATCCCCGTCGACTTTCTGAGGTGGGATGCCCTGGGCGAGGGGGCTAAGGGACCGAATTGGCAATCGCCTTTTCGTGTGCGCTGGGATGTCAAATACGCCCCCGGCAGCATCAAGGTCGTCGCCTCCACCGGCGGCAAAGTCGTCGCCAAAAAAGAAGTCAAAACGGCTGGACCACCGGCGCGCGTTCGGTTAATTCCTGACCGATCGACGATCGCCGCCGATGGACAGGACCTCTCCTACATCACCGTTCTGATCGAAGACGCTGACGGAAACTTATGTCCCAACGCTGAGAACTCCGTTCGATTCTTCGTGGAAGGTGCCGGCGAAATCGCAGCTGTGGGAAATGGCAATTCTTCCACCGTGGAACTGTTCAACACCGATTACCGCCGCGCGTTTTATGGCAAAGCGATGTTAATCGTTCGTTCGAAACCGGGTGAGGCGGGCGTCGTAAAAATCCGCACCCATTGCGACCGCTTGAAACAGGCCACCATCGAAATAACAACCGAGTGAATCGTCGTTTAACGATCAGCCCGAAGGCGTCGGTGTTTGGAGGGGCCTAACGCAGTCGCCAATCGTCGTTTAATGATTAGCCGGAAGACGACCGTGTTTGGAGCCGCCTACCCCAGTCGCCAACCCCCCGTTTAACGATTAGCCGGAAGGCGACCGTGTTTGGGAGGGGCCTAACGCAGTCGCCTGCCGGCTTGTCGTTAAACTTGGGCACAGCGTGGGCGATGACTTCTGTTTTCCCATTAGCCGGCAGGCGTCGGCGTTACGAATGATTTTTCACCAGCCGTGAAAGATGCTCATAAGCGCTCCTGCAATCTTCCTCAAGATCCTCAACGGTTGCCTCGACCGAGACACCGCCGGCGTAACCCATGTCGATCAGATTTTGCAGGAAGGCACCTAGGCCGGGGATCTCAACTCCCGATTTTGGGAAGCTGCGGCCTTCCGGATTGGCCAGCTGCACCGCGCAGATCAAATCGCCCGCCTCAAGCATCACATCGGTCGACTCGTCTTCGATCGCGAAATGATAAAAATCAGCCGCCAGCCCAATCTCTCGGCGGTCAACGGTGCGGGCAATCGTCAGTGCTTGAGCAAATGTGTTGACGCAATTTGTCTCCGTATGATTGACGTGTTCCAGCGCGATTTTAATATCCCATTGGTTCTGCCGAATCATATCTGAACACAATCGTAAAAAAGCAATCATCTGATCGGTTGCTTCCTCTGGAGAAAATCCCTCAGGCACGTTGCGTGATCCGGGGCTGCCAAACACCACCGCGGTCGCGCCCAACACCACGGCACGGCCGAGCGCCAATTCAAGAAATTGTTTTGACTTTGAATCGTCGACTTCCGGGCCGGTAACTTTCAGGTCCGGCGGCAGAAACCAATTCACCGATTGAACTCGAATGTTGTTTTGCATCAGTCGCTCAGCCGCCGCGGTGAAGTCAGCTTCGGATAACGCGGCGATTTTCGCCAAACCGGGTTCAATGAATTGCATGCCACACGCCACGATTTTTTCCGCGTTGATCAGCGGTTGAGACGACGAGAAATCTGAGACACCGAATTCAAACTGCGGGCCGTCTTTCATTTTGCTGCTTTCACTCATCAATCAATCATTCCTCGCTGTACTGCTGCCAAGCTTCTTCGATTTTAGCGTCCGCCGCGTTTCCCAAATGAAAGATAAAGCGGTGTTTTAATTCTATACTATCTCCCCGCTGAAGCGTCGTCGTGCCGTCATCAAATCGGTCACCAAACGCTTTGGATCCGAATGGATTGGCCGCAAACAGCCCGTACGCTCTCACGTGCCAACGTGTGGGGAAACGATAGCTGCTGGGGTGATTGAGAATCGCGATGCCCAAGCGTACGCCCTCGACAGGGCCGTGGTAATCGCACCATTTGGCAGGCCTGCTCCAAGCATCGCCGTCGGTTTGGCCCGCGCTGTTGATGACGCGACCGCCCAACTTACTTTCCACCGCCATCGAAGCGGGTACACGAATCGCTAATCCCGCATCTTTACGATCGTCCAACACAACGTCACCTGCGCTGGCAATCAATTTCTGATCAAAGTCTATCATGCGAGCTTGAGGAGACACTCGAAACACCAATGTTCGATGCTCCTGGAGAAATTTTTCGCCTTCGCGATTCAAATAATCACAGACTTGCACAACCAGCGCTCGGTCATCATTGGCATCAAGCGTTTTAAATGCACGGTGTTTAACAGTCGCCAACATCTCCAATTTTCCAGCGCGATCCTTTGACTGCGCGTATGTTAACTTCTCATGCCAAGTATCACCGCCAATCGGATCACGATCATTGACCCTTGGTTGGTTAATTCTGCGAATGCTCTGGTGTCCAAAAAGAATCCCGCGATGGTGCGGGTGGTCGCGCTGATTTTCCTTTTCCAATTTCGAATCTTCCATCGGAAACGAACGGGTCATTGATTTCCCGGTCGGCCCGATGATCGGCCATAGGTAAGGCTTGTTGGCGGTTTGCAAATCGTACTCCGCGAACAGTTCGCCATCGAACTTGACGGTCAGCCCTTTGGCATGTTTGGAAATAGTAAACCTAGTGTCAGACGCTGCGGCAACAGTCGGCGATTGCGATTGCGCGTCACCGGCCAACACGAAAAACACGGTCAGGATCAAAGGAAAAAATCTAAATTTCATGGATGACTTCTCTTGAAGAAAACGACCTCCCGCCGGCAGGTTCTTTCCCCCATCCTACGCCAGAATGCTGCAAGAAAAAGTAGGTCGGATTCAGCCGGCAGTCGCTGCTACGACCGGGCCATGGATGAAGTTGCTCAATCCCCTAACCCTCACCCACTTTCGGGGCACAAACGTCCAGACGGAAAAACGCCACCGATGTGGTCGGGGCATCAGTGGGCCGCGTTTTTGGATAGCACAAACGCGATCGACTATGTCGAATTGAATCCAGAGAAAGAAGGCAGACCGCCAAAACACGGGAGCTTCGTATCACCGTTTCTTGGGATCACCCAAAACGCATGGTCTAAGTTTAACGATTAGCCGGAAGGCGACCGTGTTTGGAGTGGCCCGACGCAGTCGCCTGCCGGCCCCGTTTAACGATTAGCCGGAAGGCGACCGTGTTTTGGAGGGGC
>CAYOZV010000306.1:0-3713 GCA_964408465.1 uncultured Pirellulaceae bacterium | reverse complement strand
TTTAGCAGCGTGTTCAATGACTTTAGTGCCTTCTTTACGTCTCTGGCTTCGGCCATCTCGATTTCCTTTTTGGTGATCGAAATTGCATTTTTAAAATCGCCGTTTTCGGCATAGGCGGCCGCAAGTGTTCCGTAGTATCGGTGGTCTTTATACTCAGTCGCCGCGCAGATGTTTTTGGCGACTTCGACCGCGCGACGTCCGTCTCGAACCTTTTCATCTGGACAGGTGGCAAGGATCCAAGCCAAATTGTTGCCGGCTGAAAACATCCTTGGGTTCGCTTGGAAGGCTTTGCCGAAGTGGCTGACGGCCGCGGCGTAGTTCTTCTTCCCAAGTCCAACGCGGCCCAGTTGGAAATTAACCGCGGGATTGTCACCGGCCAGTTTTTGGGCCAGCTTGCAGTAAGGCTGGGCGAGATCAAACTGCTCGGTGTTTGCCAAATGCGTGATCATCGCCACCAGCGTTGGCACCGAATTGGGCGCCAGTTTCAGTGCCTGTTGGCATTTGGCAAACCCCTGGTCAGACCTTCCGCTGCGAAACGCCATCATGGCCAGTTCATAGTATGTCGCCGCCCGCAGGAGTTTAGTTTGAGGGTCTAATTTTCCATCGGCTGTTGACGCCGCGTCTGCTCCATCGGCTGGTTTTGTAATGTCCAGGTAGTGCTTTAGAAAAATTTCGGCGTCTTGGGGCGCACCATCCTGCTTGTACACACGCGCGACGGCGATCGGGTTCCCGTCCAAATGTTCTTCGGACCATCGTCCGGGAAACGGCACCGACAGTGCCATCGCGTCGCGTCCTTTTGCGTCAAATGTTTGCAAATCTTTTTTCAGTTGATCGACGTCCAACAATCCTTTGTACACCACGCGCAGCAATCCGTCTTTGTCGACCAAGAAACTGACCGGCAGCGGCAGATCGGTGCGGAGGTAAATGGATTCGAGATGTGTTTGATTGAGCTCGCCCAACAATTTGCGAGTGGCGATGCCAGCCGTCCCAGTGAAGCCGGCCTTGTTGAGGATGTCCAGTTGTTCTCGGGCGGTCGGCCCCTCTCCGGAAGTCGCCTGTTCGATATTCAAAGCATAGACGTCCAGATCTCCAAGGTCAGCAGCAGAGACTTCCTTGATCTCCTCAAGGCATGGCGAGCACCAGCTGGCCCAACACAGATACAACGTTGGCGAATCGGAGACGGCTTTTTTGATGACCTTTTTGCCGCTGAAGGATAGGTACTCAAGATCGCCCACCGATCGCGGCCAGCTGATCTTGAGGCGACCGGTGGCCTTGGTTGATACACTTGCCAGCGGAGCCGAATCCAATGACACGGTTGTTTTCCGCGCGGGAATCTCCGTCGCGACGGCTTTGGATTGAGTCAATCGCCAGCGTTTTCCCGCTGCCACGCCGGAAAAGGATTCCGGATTTTTTGTGCCCGGCCACCGGACGGCGACCGATTGGATGCGTTCGTCAGGTTGCATCCCAAAGTGTAGCCACTTGAAGGACTGGCTGAGGAAGCTGTCGCCGCCGTGCAGCGTTTGGGTGCGCTGAACCGATTGCCCTGAGGCATCCTCGAAGGTGACTTCGACACGCGCCCCGTAAGCATCGCGCGGACATTTGGCCGAAGGAAGTCCCTCCAGCTGGACGGCCACGTAACTATTGTTGGACGGCGTGTCGTTTCTTAAAAACCGAACCCTGGGGGACGTTCGGTTGGTGATCCACAGATCCAGATCGCCATCTTGATCCCAGTCGGTGACGGCGATAGACCGGCTGTCGTCAATGTGATTCAGTCCGCTGGCGGCGGACACGTCCGCAAACTGATCTTTGCCTATTCCTTGGGCGCCCGTGTTAAGAAAACAACAGTTCCTTTCATTTCCACTGAACGAACTGCCGGTCAGGATACGTTGGTTCAAAGGCTCCCATACGGAAATGTAGTGATCAATGATCGCTTGATCGGCATCTGCTGAAGTGGGTGATTGCGACACGACCTGCCGCCAATACATCGATCACAAATCATCGGCTTTGCCCTGAGTCAGAAATCCGTTGGCTACGAGAAGATCCTGCCAACCGTCGCTGTTGATGTCGATGAAGCGGGAACCCCAGGCCCACCGGCCCATCGTGACGCCCGCTTCGACACTGACGTCGCGGAAGGTCCCGTCCTTAGCGTTCTCAAACAGCGAATTACCGCGCGCGTGGCGTTGAAACAGTTTCTTGGTTTCGTCACCGGCGTCGGACTGGAATTTGCGTTGAAACGCGATACGGTTTCCGGCGGAGGAGAACATGTTGCTGACGTAGATATCCATCCAGCCATCGTTGTTGTAGTCGGCCCAAGTGATGGACATGCCGGCCGAAACGTCTTCGACGCCGGCTTCTTTGGCGACGTCTTTGAATCGGCCGCCATCGTTGCGGAACAGGTTGTTGCGTCCAAAGTCGTTGGCGATATAGACATCAAGATCACCGTCATTGTCAAAATCTTCCCATGAGGCGGCGTAGCTGAACCGCCGATTGTTTTCGTCAAGGCCGGCGTCCTTGGTGACGTAGCTGAACTGCCAGTTGGCCTTGGAGGGGTCGACGGGCGTCGCGTCATTTCTCAGCAGGACGTTGCGGCCGCCATTGTTGGCATCGTGGTAAGGAATTGCTTTGGCGAAAATTCGATGTCGATTAACGCCCGATCGTTTGTCGTAACAACAGGCGAAAATATCCAGATCGCCGTCTTGGTCGTAGTCGGCCAGTGTCAGAGAATAGGGGACCGCAGCGGGCAGAATCAAACCCCGGGCAACAGTGAATTTTCCTGTGCCATCGTTGCTCATGACCAGCAGGCCGTCCTGAACGCCGACCACCAAGTCCTGATCGCCGTCATTATCAATGTCTCCAAAGACCGAACCGTGAGCCTGATTGAGCCAGTCGGTTCCGGATTCGGCCGAGATGTCGGTGCAGGTGCCGTCGGCGTTTTGGAGGAACATCCGGTTGGGCAATCCGCCGGGTTGGCTGATGTAGAGATCGTCCAGTCCATCGCCGTTGACGTCGGAAATGGAAACGCCTTCCCAGCCGCCGATATTAATATGGTATTGAATCTCAATCGTGTGCAGCCATTGATCCATGCTGGGTAACAGTTGGGCATGAAAGTCGGGTGTCTTCCCCAGAACCGCTTCGGTGCAATCGGCGAACATCGGCCCGCCGCCGGTGGCGGTGGAGCCGGTGACCTCGAGATAGTCGCCGATGGTCAGTGATTTGAGTGTGACGTTTTTATCGCCAATTTCCCAAACGCAATTCCAGGTTGCGTTGGATTGAATTGCCCCTTGGTCGGCAGCGGCCCAGGTCTGCATGTAGGCGGAGGTTTTCAATTGGTTGGTTTGTTCATCTTGGTCGACCTTGAAGACTTTGACCTTGGTCTTCACGTTGTGCGGGTTGGTTGCAAAGCCCAGCAGTTGCGATAGTTGTTTGCCAAATTCTTTGATGCCCGCTTTGGCGTCAGTGGTTTGCGAAGCGGGATCTTTGGCGCGTCCGATGGTGAAGGCGGCGTCTTGGAAAGCCGTTTCGATTTCGGCGGGGCGGAGTGAATCAAAGGAAACGTCTGCGGCGACTAATTCACTCAGCAGCGGCGCGGATTGCTTTTTCTCGGGGGCGAAATGAAGTGCAATTTGCTGGAGCTGGTAAGAGGCTGCTGATGAGAGTTCTTCCGTCTGCCAGCCATCGGCGGCGGCATCATCCGGCGGAGGCGCAAAATTGAT
>CAYOZV010000305.1:0-3723 GCA_964408465.1 uncultured Pirellulaceae bacterium | reverse complement strand
GCAAAAGTATTTGGACATGTCCCCGGACCAAAGCTACGGCATCGCCGCGTTCTACGGCATGATCACCAACATCGACGACAACGTCGGGAAGACGCGAAAGTTAATCGATGAACTTGGAATCGCCGACGATACGATCTTCGTCTTCACCACCGACAATGGATCCGCCAGCGGAACAAAAATCTTTAATGCTGGAATGAAAAAGGGCAAGGGAAGTCCCTACGACGGCGGCCACCGTGTTCCGTTCTTTCTCCACTGGCCTGCCGGCGGCATCACCCAGCAGAATGACATCACCGAACTTACTCACGCGGTCGACATCGTCCCGACGTTGCTGGAAATGACCGGTGTCAAGAAACCAGAGGCGGTCAAGTTTGACGGCGTTTCGCTGGCCGACCTTTTCGATCCTCTGACGGATGTCCAATGGCCAGATCGTTTCGTCATTAGCGATTCTCAGCGCGTGCGTGATCCAATCAAGTGGCGCAGTTCGGCCGTGATGTCAAAGAAATATCGGTTGATCAACGGGAAAGAACTGTACGAAATCGCCGTCGATCCCGGACAGAAAAACAACATCGCCCAATCGCACCCCGAAGTCGTTCAAACGATGCGCCAATTCTACGAACAATGGTGGGCGGAACTGGAACCAACATTTTCGCAGACCACCGAAATTTATCTCGGCCACCCCGACCATCCTGTCGTCAGCCTCACCGCCCATGATTGGATCCAAAAGGTTTACCCGCCGTGGCATCAAGGCATGATCCGCGAATCGAAACCTAAACAAGAAGAACCCGGCCGATTGACTCACAAAGGTCACTGGGCGGTGAAAGTTGTCCAGGACGGCCAGTACAAAATAGCGCTTCGCCGCTGGCCGGTGGAATCGGGGGCGGCAATCAATGCTGCACTTGAGCCTGGTGACAATGTCCCCGGTCCTCAGGCTCCCTTTCGGGCACGACCGGGCATCGGGATAGGTGCCACTCATGGAGTGCTCCGCATCGATGACAAGGAGTTGGACAGAAGCCCTGTTGAGGGCACCGCTCAAGACGTGACCTTCGTAACGAAATTGGAAGCCGGTTCGTATCGACTGGCACCGTTCTTTGAAGTTGAAAAAGGCGAAGTGGGTGCCTATTACGTTGTCGTCACCCATCTGAAATAATTTCCGCCACACAGACGCGGCGCGGGCGATGTGGGGTTCCTAATCCGCCCTCCCGCACCCGCTCAACTATAACCATGAAGAGAATCTAATCGTGAGATTTACGATGCGTCCAACCCTCCTTTCGACCGTATTTGCAACCGTAGTGGTTGGCCTGATCCTCAGTCACGGCTCAACCGCCACCGGGCAGAATCGAAAGAGCCGACACGCGGTGGACGAATCCAGCAACCCCAAGGCGGACATGGTTTTTGCCGACGACGCTGCTGCGCCCGAGCAACCTTTGACGCTGTGGTACCGAAAGCCAGCCACCGATTGGGAAACCGAGGCGCTACCTGTGGGCAACGGCCGGTTGGCGGCGATGGTGTTTGGCGGCGTCAATAACGAACGGATCCAGTTCAATGAAGAAACGGTCTGGGATGGCGTACCGACGGACTATAACAATCCCGATGCGCTCGAGGCGCTGCCGGAGGTGCGGCGTTTGCTGTTCGAAGGCAAAAACGAAGAGGCGCGAAACTTGGCTGGGAAAAAGATGATGGGCAGCCCGAAGAAGATCAAATCCTATCAGACGCTGGGCGACCTCCAGATTGACTTCCCTGATGCAAGAAAGGTCTCCCGCTACAGGCGAGATTTAGACCTCACCACGGCAATCAGCCGCACCCAATACGACGTTGACCGAACCCAATACACGCGCGAAGTGTTTGTGAGCGCTCCGGATCAGGCGATCGTGGTCCATTTTAGCGCCAGCGAAGGCGGAAAAATAAATTTCACGGCCAAACTTGCACGTGAAAAGGCAACCATCAAATCCGCCGCGGACAATCGATTGGTCCTCAGCGGTAAACTTGGCGTCGCGTACGAAGCGCAACTGCTGCCGGTGGTCAATGGAGGCAGTGTCACCTCGGAAGACGGTGTGCTGAAGGTTTCCGATGCCGACGACGTCACGCTGCTGATCGTCGGAGCGACCAGCTACAACAGTGCCACGGATATTTCCGGCGACGCGTCGGCGCGCTGCGCAAAATACCTTGAGGCAGTCGGCACCAAGCCCTACCAAGAACTAAGGTCGGCTCACATCGCCGCCCATCAAGAGCTCTTCAACCGTGTGAAACTTGATCTGGGCGTTACCGATGCCGTTGGCAAACCCACCGACCAACGCCTGCAAGCGATCAAGAAAGGGAAACAGGACCCGCAACTGGAAACGCTGTACTTCCAGTTCGGACGCTACCTTTTAATCAGCAGTTCGCGCGACGGGCATCTCCCGGCCAACCTACAAGGCAAGTGGGCTCAGCAATACAACGCGGCCTGGAACAGCGATTATCATTTTAACATCAACTTCCAGATGAACTATTGGCCAGCACAAGTTTGCAATTTGGCCGAATGTCACCTGCCGTTTTTCGATTACGTGGAGAGCCTGATCCCCTTTGGCCAGCAAACCGCAAAGGTCCATTATGGGGCGGGTGGTTGGACGCTGCATCATCTGTCAGATATTTTCGGCATGACGGCTCCGGCGGATGGCGTGCACGGCATTTGGCCCTTTGGAGCAGCCTGGGCCAGCCGCGACATGTTGGAACATTACCGCTTCGGCGGCGACAAACAATTCCTCAAAGACAGGGCCTATCCGGTAATGAAGGGCGCCGCCCAATTCATGCTGGACTTCTTGATCGAGGCCCCCGCGGGGACGCCGGCGGCGGGGCGGTTGGTTTCCAGCCCTTCACATTCGCCCGAGAACACATTTATAAAGGCTGACGGAACGAAATCGGAATTCACTTACGCGGCGACGATGGACCTGCAAATTATTCACGACCTGTTCACCGGTTTGTTGGAAGCGCATCAAGAGATCGACCCGACGGGTAACTTTGACAAAGAGTTCCGCGGCCAACTTGAAACAGCGTTGGAAAAACTCGCACCGTTGCAGATCAGTCCCCAGACCGGACGCTTGCAGGAGTGGATCGAAGACTATGGCGAACACGATCCGCGCCATCGCCACACGTCGCACCTGTATGGACTTCACCCGGGGCAGCAGATCACCAAAAACGGCACGCCCGACCTTTACGAAGCGGCCAAAAAATCATTGGAGGCGCGCGGGGACGGCGGCAAGGGTTGGAGCATGGCATGGAAGGTCAATTTCTGGGCTCGTTTTCACGACGGCGACCGCGCCCACAAACTGTTGGAAAATCTAATGCGAAAGATGACACTGAAGAACCTCTTCGACACCCATCCACCGTTTCAAATCGACGGGAACTTTGGCGGCACGGCGGCGATCGCGGAGATGCTGCTGCAAAGCCATGACGGTGAAGTGCACTTGTTGCCCGCGCTGCCCGCGGTTTGGAAGCAGGGCTCGGTGAAGGGTCTGCGGGCGCGAGGCGGTTTTGAGGTCGATGCAAGCTGGGAAGATGGAAAACTCACCAACAGCACCATCCGGTCGCTCAATGGTAATGCGCTGAAACTGCGGTACGGATCGGAAACGATCGAGAAGGAATTGGCGAAAGGGGAAAGTTTCAGCTGGCAGCCCCGGCAGACGGAACGAGGATGTTTGACTTAACGAGTAACGTTCAGCGATGTTAAATCAACACGCGGTAAGTAGC
>CAYOZV010000304.1:0-3751 GCA_964408465.1 uncultured Pirellulaceae bacterium | reverse complement strand
AAACCCACAAAATCAAATAGGTCTCGGTCGGAGCCTCGACCTCCCGAATTGCACAGCGCACGAACATTTGACTTTGCAGTTCTCCTGTCTAAAGGGCGTCTTAATTTGCGAGTCGATGACGGATAGGATAGGATGCGGTCTGAGAGTGAAAATTTTTAGACCGGTAGCCAAGAAGGTGTCTCGATGGAGACCCATAATCGAGCGAGGCAAATATTGTCTTATGCATACGGGATAATGATCGCGGCGGCGGTCGTTTCGTGTTTGATCCTTACATTCTATTTCACGTCTGACGGATTTGCGGCGCAGAGAGTGAAGGCGGAATCGGTCGCCCAGCAGTCTCGGCTGAAAACGAAACCGGTGGCCGAATTGGTGGACATCGTCCGTCCTGTTTCGCGCGGCAAACGCCCGCGGCAGGGGCCTGACCAAGATCGTGTGTTGGCGGCCATTTTGCAGTTGGGGGAAGGCCAGAACGATCTTGATCAGCGGATCGAGGGAATCGCGCTGGCCGGTAATGCTTCGGATACCCAGTACGAATCGGCGGCTGAAATCGCCATCAAAAAACTTGGTGCGGCATCAAAACAAAGCCTCAAGGAGATCTTGAAGGCGATGTTGGAGGCAGGCGACCCGGAGCCGGTGGCTCAAGCGGTCATCTGCATAAAAATGCTGGGTGCAGAAGCGGATGCGTTTGTGCCTCAATTAATCGAGATGATTGAATCAGGCGATCCCCAGATGACGCGCTATGGCGTGTTCGCGATGCAGAACATGGGAGCCAGCGCCACGCCGGCGGTCGAAGCACTCAACGAAGTTATCCTCTCCTTGGATTTCAATGCTCAGATCATGGTTTGTAAGGCCGTCGTTGGAATCGGTCGTGGCGCGGCACCGCTGGCCGATAATTTGGCTGAAATTTTCGAAAAAGGAAATCCGTCGGCGCGTAGCTGGGCGGGAATCGCGTTGGGCGCGATCGGGCCGATCGAGAACTTCGACACCGCCAAAATGCTGGGCAGTCGTTTGAAGGCTTTTGTCCACGTGGAGAAAACGCGCGCCCTCCAGGGGCTGTCGTTGATGGGCGACGAAGGCGAATCACAAAAAGAAGTCATTCGGGCGGCGATGAAGGACGCCCAAAGCCGCGTCCAGCCACAAGCCGCTTACGCGTATTACCGCGTGACGTCCGAAACTGAGCTGCCGGTGGTGACGCTGGTTCAACTGCTGTCTTCGCGCGACTATAACGGCGAGGCGTTGCGGCATTTGCGGCTGATGGGCGCGGACGCGCAGGCGGCGATCCCAGCGGTGAGGGAGCTGCTGAATCATGACAGCGTCGCGATCAGAGAGTCGGCTGTGTTAGTGCTGGGGAACATGGGGGCCGCGGCGGCCGAGGAAATCGACGCGATTAAAAATCTGGCCACAGATGCCGACCCGTTGCTTCGGCAAGCGGTCGAGGAAGCGGTGGCGGCGATCGAGCGGGATGTGGCGAAGAAAAAGGCCCAAGCCCCAAGATAGACGCCGGTGTAGTGGATTTTGTTAAAAATCCTGCCGCACCTAAGGAAAGATGCAGCTGAAGCAGCGATCCAATTATCCGCAGTAGCTTCAACAAGCCCCGCGGCACGGGAAGTATGGGGGCCGAGGATTTTGGCGATCAAGGAGCTTTTAGGAAGCTCCACAGCGTTAAAACTAGCCTGCTGCCAAAATCGGCCGGAAATACGGCGTTTTGCAGGGAATTGGCCTGAACATCCATTGACGCCGATGATATTCTTGACTCAAATCTCCGATCTTGCGTAAATGCGATTTTACGTGGGTTTTTGTTAGGTCATTTCTCCAGTCGACACGCTTTGATGTCGATGCAGATAATCCCGGTTCCTCCTGGGATCGAAGTCCGACTTCGGCCGAAACATCTCCTTTAACCAATTAATTTTTCTCAGAGGCAACGACGTGGCTGTAAGAATTCGACTCAAAAAACTCGGTAGAACCCACCGACCCTTCTTTCGGGTCTGTGCAATGGACGGACGATCCCCGCGTGACGGACGTGCTATCGAACAATTAGGCACCTACGATCCCATGGTTCCGGATAAGGATGCTCGTGCGATTCTCAACGGCGAACGCATTGCTCACTGGTTAAGCGTTGGCGCGACACCGACGCCCAAGGTATCGACGCTGATCAAGAAATACGGCAAAGACGGCACGCATTTAGAGGCCCAAGCCGAAGCGATCTCGAAACTATCCGAGCGTCGTCAGAAATCCATCGAAAGCGCTAAAGCAGCAGCGGCGGCCGTAGAGATGCCGAAGATCGAGCAGCCAAAACCGGCTGAGGAAGCTGCCGCAGAAGGTGCTGAAGCATCCGAAGCACCGGCCGCAGACGCTCCTGCCGAAGAAGCAAAGGCAGATGACGCTAAGGCGGAAGCACCAGTGGCAGAAGAGAAGAAGGCCGAAGAGCCGAAGGCCGAAGAGAAAAAGGAAGAGGCTCCTGCTGAAGAACCCAAAGCTGAAGAGAAATCAGAGTAGGTTTTTGCCGCGTGTTGCGGCGTTCGTTTCAATGAGCTGAGCCATGAGATTTGACATACTGACTCTTTTTCCGGACATGTTTCCCGGCTATATGAGTCAGAGTCTGCTGAACAAGGCCATCGAAAGCGACATCGTCGAAGTCCACGTCCACAATTTGCGGGACTGGTCGACAGACAAACATAATAAGATTGACGACCGGCCCTATGGCGGTGGTCCCGGCATGATCCTATCGGTCGAACCGGTGATCCGCTGCGTGAAGGCGGTGCAAGAGATGACCGATGATCCTGGCCAGGTCATCATGATGACGCCGCAAGGCGAACGGCTGTGTCAACCAACGGTGGAACGACTGGCGACTAATTCGCGGATGATTCTGCTGTGCGGGCGATACGAAGGTTTTGATCAACGGGTTATCGACATCCTTGATCCGCTGGAACTGTCGATCGGTGACTACATCCTCAACGGGGGCGAGGTCGCAGCGATGGTGGTGGTGGATTCGCTGGTACGAATGGTGCCGGGGGTGTTGGGTGACCAGCAGAGCAGTTGGGATGATTCGTTCTCCCGAGGCAACCGAATGCTTGAGTATCCGCAGTATACGCGGCCGCGAAGCTTCGAGGGTCATGAAGTGCCGGAGATACTGCTGTCCGGAAATCACAAAAAAATTGAACAATGGCGAAAGGCGCAAAGTCTTGCTAAGACTAAACTGCGTCGCCAAGATCTATTGGAATAAAAGAGGATATTACGATGTCACATAAAATTATGAACTTGGTCGATCAGGCCAGCATGAAAGCCGACGCACCCGAATTTGAGGTTGGCGATACAGTTGATGTTCACTGCCTGATTCACGAAGGCGAGAAAAAACGCACCCAAGTCTTCACCGGCACCGTCATCGGTCGTTCGGGCGCGGGCGTCCGCGAGATGTTCATCGTTCGCCGCATCGTGGCCGGCAAAGGCGTGGAGCGTAAGTTCCCAGTGCACTCGCCACGCATTGCTAAGATCGAAGTCAAGCGATCGTCAGTCGTTCACCGTGCGAAGCTGTACTTCCTCCGCGACCGCGTTGGTAAGGCCGTTCGCTTGAAGGAACGTCGCAAATAGAAATTTGCAACCTGAGCAGAAGAGACAATTAGAAAATCGGTGGCTGCGGAATGTGGCTGCCGGTTTTTTTCGTTGGCGTTTAGGTGGTGTAGGGGCAGTGACTTTGTGATAAGTACTGAGTACTGAGTACTGAGTACTGAGTACTGGGTACTGGGTACTGGGT
>CAYOZV010000303.1:0-3787 GCA_964408465.1 uncultured Pirellulaceae bacterium | reverse complement strand
CAAATCCGCTGCTTGGCATTCGATATATCCAACTTTCCTTCTGAATCCTCAGCATCGCTGCGGTTGCTCGGAAAGAATTATTCTTCTTTACTCTTCTTTGTCGGCCAGCGTTTTCAGCTGAGCCGCCAATTGACCACCTGGGCCCTTGAGTTGAGCCGACAACTGGCCGCCAGGGCCCAGAATCTGACCCACCAAGGCACTGAGTTGTTCTTCACGACTTGGCCATTTACTGACTGCCGCAACGCCTTTGGCGTCCAGTTTCTCACCATCCATGACGCCGCCCAGCGATGAGAATTTCTCAAAGCCCTCGTCGTCCTTGTCTAAGGCGGTTGCTTCTTTCACTAATGAAACGAAGTCATCAGCGCCCCACATGACGGCCGCATTACCACCCACATCTTCAAATGCCGGTGCCAATGGCTTGCCAGCGAACGCGCGACGGGCGAGGCTGTTTTTGACAACCATGATTCGAATGTTCTTTTCACGCAAACGCTTTCGCAGAGCGCTAGTCGAGTTTGCGTCCATGCCGACCACGTTTGCGACGACGCACTCTTCAACGCCATCCAAGCGGCCGGCCAGATCGTTCGTCAGCAGGTCTTTTACGTATTTACTCATGATTCATCTTCTTAGATTTTATCGTTATCGTGATCACTAACGGGCGTTTGGGATGAGCCGATCAGTTCGGAACTTAAATGCCGGTTCAGGACTTGTGGCCTCGTCCACTACGGGTTGTCAACTAAGCGGCAACCGGAACACCGGGGCTCATCGCAGCTGAAACCGAAATCGTTTTGATGTAGGTTCCTTTGATGGCGTTGGGCTTCAAGGTTTCGATGAAGTCAAGGAACGTTTGAATGTTCTCTTGAAGCTTGGGGGCGTCGAAGCTCAGCTTGCCAACGACCGCGTGAACGTTTCCGCCATCGTCGTTTCGGAACTCGACTTTACCAGCCTTGTATTCCTCGACCGCTTTGGCGACGTCGGGTGTGACGGTTCCCGCACGTGGAGCCGGCATCAAACCTCTTGGTCCAAGCACGCGGCCCAAAGGACCGACGACGCCCATCATATCCGGTGATGCAATGCAAACATCGAAGTCTAACCAGCCGCCTGAAATCTTTTTCGCGAGATCTTCTTGGCCGACTTCGTCAGCGCCAGCAGCCTTGGCCGCTTCGGCAGCGGCGTCTTTGGCGAACACAACGATGCGCTGAGTCTTGCCGATGCCGTTTGGCAACACCAAGGAGCCCCGAACCAATTGGTCGGCTTGCTTGGCGTCGATGCCCAAATTCATGTGGATTTCGACGGTCTGATCGAACTTTGTGCCTTCGAATGTTTTCAGCAGCTTAACTGCTTCGTCGAGTGCGACCGGTGATTCAGGGACTGTTTCTAACAGTGCCTTAAAGCGTTTTGATTGTGCCATGATTAATCCGTAGCCAAAGTACACTCTGGCGGCAAAAATTTTCTTGATTCTTGAAAGGGCGTATCTTAGGAATCTTGCCAAAAAACGATAGGCGAAAATTGGCCTTAATCCCAAGATTCGTCGATTTCGCTCTGTAATAGCTGTCATCCGTAGTGGATCTTGTAAAAGACCCTGAGCACGGGTGAAAAGTAACGACTTTCTCCGTTGGGTTAGGAGGTTTAACAACCTCCACTACCACTGGAGTTTAGCCTTCGACCAACAGTCCCATGCTACGAGCGGTGCCTTCGACCATGCGGACAGCGGTGTCCATGTCGCTGGCGTTGAGATCAGCCATCTTTTTGTTGCAGATGTCTTCAATCTGAGCCCGTGTTACCGTGCCGACTTTGTCGCGATTGGGGACACCAGATCCTTTGGCGATACCGGCGGCTTGCTTCAACAGCGCGGCCGCTGGCGGGCTTTTGGTGACGAACTCGAACGAACGATCGTTGAAAACCGTCACGATCACGGGGATCGGAGTGCCATTGTATTCTTTGGTGCGGTCATTGAACTGCTGGACGAACTGGCCCAAGTTAATACCGAACTTACCCAACGAGGTACCCACCGGTGGAGCCGGAGTGGCTTGGCCCCGGGGATTTGGAATTTTGCTTCGCCTGTTACTTGCTTTGCCATCTGACAATTCTCTTAAATTTACTTGGTTTCAAGGGGTTGGGTTTTGGATTCTATCAGCCGCGTGGCACTAGCCGCGGGTCTGGTTGACTTGACGTTCACACGTTGGTCAACCCGCGTCTGGTGCCTTGTGGCTCATAGTTTTGTTCTCTTTCTCGGCGTGCCAATGGTCCATGTCGACGGGATTAGGACGACCGAAGATGTCAATCATGACTTCTATGCGACCGTTGCGTTCGTCGATGCTGGAAATGTCGCCTTCGTAGTTTTGAAAATAGCCTTCCTTGATGCGAACACGTTCGCCGATCTTGAACGGGATCGCCGTTTTGATCGCTTCCTCTTCGCCCTGCTCCTCGGGACGCGCCGCCTGGAGGATCCTGTCGATCTCCGTCTGAGTCAATGGTGCTGGTCGGCCAGATGCGCCGGCAAAGTCGCCAATGCCAGATGTCTCTCGGACCAGAAACCACGAATCGTCGTTGATCGCCATGTTGACGACGACGTAACCAGGGTAAAGTTTCCGCTTGGTGATTCGCTGCTTGCCATCTTTTTTGAATTCACGCACATCCTCTGTCGGAACGAGCACCTCACCGAAGTAATGCTCCATCCCAGCCTTTTTGACCTGGCGTTGGAGGTTTTCGCAGATTCCCTTTTCTCGGTTGACTTGGACTTTGAGGATATACCAGTCCATCTCGATCGTCTCTTCGACCTCGACAACCTCTTCCACGAACTCTTCAATCGGGCTGGCCGAATCATCGCCGGCTTCTTCGGTCAGATCGTAATCGTCATCGACAATGTCGTCGGCGCTGAACTCCAAATCGGCAGGATCGACGGGCGCTTCCTCTTCTTCGGCCTCTTCATCTTCAGCTTCCTCGACATCACTATCGAGTGATGGAGGGACTTCGGTTGGTTCTTCAGCCGCCTCGGCAGCGGCCGATTCACCCGAAGCTGTCTCATCTTCAGAAGGTGCGCTGGCAACAGCGTCATCCTGAATAGCTTCGCTCTGGACCGTTTCTTCGGTTTCGGCTGATTGGTTTTCGTCTGGCATGTTGGTCTTTCTAGTACCTGATCCCGATGATTTGAAAGAGTAAAGTCCAGAAGGTGTCAAAAACAAATAGCACCAACGCCATAAAGAAAATCACAAAGATGACCACCAGCGAGGCTCGCTTGAGCTGTTCGCGACTGGGCCAAGTGACTTTATTTAATTCAGCCTGCACAGAAATCAAAAAGTCAGCAAATCGTGTGTAGTTAACCACTCGGTAGGCAAACCAAAACCCAATCGCGGCGGTGGCCGCACCCAAGGTCAATTTACCAGTGGGTGTTGAGGTCCATGTTGAATTGTAAAGTTCGTAAGCGATCAAGCACACCAAAACCGCGATCGACAGGAACGTGACCTGCCGGACCATGCGGCCCTGATTTGGTTTATACAAACCAAACTGAAACAGCTCGCCCAAGAAGCTGCTCTTATTGTTTTCTTTTGAAACTGAACTCATTGGAAACCTATCCAGCTGAATGTCTTGCCATTTTGCGTAGCACAGATTTTCAATCCGTTGGTGAAAAACGGATTGAAAATCCGTGCTACCGTCGCAGGCGGATTGAAACCGCGTGAGACACACTCTACTCAAATCTCGTGCTCAACAAAATAACAATTGAGCTACTGATAACAGGGGCGGAGGGACTTGAACCCGCAACCGCTGGTTTTGGAAACCAGTGCTCTAC
>CAYOZV010000302.1:3082-3825 GCA_964408465.1 uncultured Pirellulaceae bacterium | reverse complement strand
TGAGCGGTAACTGCGCTCTGGAGACGATGGGATTTGAAACCTTCGGTTTTGCCGGCGGTCGCGCCGACGTCTGGGAACCTCAAGAAGACATCAACTGGGGCCCCGAAACAAAGTGGCTGGGCGACAAACGCTACAGCGGCGACCGTGAGCTCACCAACCCTCTTGGGGCCGTCCAAATGGGACTGATCTACGTTAACCCTGAGGGGCCAAACGGTAACCCCGATGTCCTTGCGTCGGCGCGTGACATTCGCGAGACCTTCGGCCGCATGGCGATGAACGATGAAGAGACCGTCGCCTTGATCGCTGGCGGTCACACCTTTGGCAAGGCTCACGGAGCGGCAGACCCCGGCGAGTACGTCGGACCCGAACCTGAAGGGGCCAGCCTCCAAGAACAGGGATTCGGCTGGACAAACAAGTTTGGCACAGGCAACGCTGGCGACACGATCACTAGCGGTTTAGAAGGTGCTTGGACTTCAACTCCCACCGAATGGTCCAACGGTTACTTTGATAACATGTTCCAATACGAATGGGTGAAAACCAAAAGCCCCGCCGGCGCGACACAATGGAAGCCCAAGGGAGACGGCGGCGAGGGTTCGGTTCCCGACGCGCACGATCCCGACAAGAGTCACGCGCCGATCATGTTCACGACCGATCTAGCGCTCAAGATGGATCCAGCCTATGGAAAAATTTCAAAGCGATTCCATGAGAACCCCAAAGAGTTCGAAGCCGCGTTTGCTCGGGCT
>CAYOZV010000302.1:0-3072 GCA_964408465.1 uncultured Pirellulaceae bacterium | reverse complement strand
GCGGACGCGTTCGCCAAAGCTTGGTACAAGCTGACCCATCGTGACATGGGGCCCTACGCACGGTGTCTTGGCGGCGATGTTCCTGAACCACAATTGTGGCAGGATCCAATTCCAGAAGTGGATTACACCCTGATCGACGATCAAGACATCAGCAGCCTTAAGTCCAAGGTCCTCGATTCAGATTTGTCGATCTCGCAACTCGTTTCTACCGCGTGGGCGTCAGCGTCTACGTTCCGTGGTTCTGACAAGCGCGGGGGAGCCAACGGGGCGCGGCTGCGGCTCGCTCCTCAGAAGGATTGGGCCGTGAACCAACCGGATGAGCTGAGTAAGGTGATGGAGAAACTTGAGCAAATCCAGCAGGACTTCAACGAAGCTCAGGCCGGTGACAAGAAAATTTCACTTGCCGATCTCATCGTGCTCGGTGGATGTGCGGCGGTAGAGGCGGCGGCAAAAGAGGCCGGTCACGACGTCGAAGTGCCGTTCACCCCCGGTCGCAACGACGCGACGCAGGAAATGACCGACGTGGATTCGATGGCGTACCTTGAACCGGCGGCCGATGGATTCCGAAACTACCTCAGCGCAGACGCCGCTGGCCAACCCGAAGAGCTATTGGTCGATCGAGCTCACTTGTTGAATTTGACGGCTCCAGAAATGACCGTCTTGATTGGCGGCATGCGTGTGCTCAATTCAAACGTGGGAAAATCGAAGCACGGTGTTTTGACAGACAAACCTGGAACATTGAGCAACGACTTCTTCGTTAACCTGCTGGATATGAAGTACATGTGGAGAGAGTCTTCGGACGAAGCATATGTTTTTGAAGGCGTTGATCGCGCGACGGGCGACGTCAAATGGACCGGCACCGGGGTCGATCTTGTTTTCGGATCTAATTCGCAGCTTCGCGCCATTTCCGAGGTTTACGCAAGTGCCGACGCGAACGACAAGTTCGTCACGGACTTCGTTTCAGCTTGGGACAAGGTGATGAATCTCGATCGCTTTGAAGTCACGGAATAAGCAGTTTTTAATTGATAAGAAGTTGTTGTCCGCGAAGCGTTTCGGAATTTTTCCGAAACGCTTTTTTTGTGTCAAATGGGACCGAGATTTCAGGGACCCTCTGAAACAATAGGCCCTGCCGCTGAACGTGTAAACGATTCACTGATAAAAAAGCCGACCGTCCTAACGGACATAACCTCGCTGCCCTAACAGCCCTATCACCGATCCGCGTCGTCGCCTTTGACTCAACTGAGGAACCCTCTCCTAGGTTGCGGCGGTTTTCTCGTTCGGCAGACCTATAAATTCCGCGACGAAAGCACTACTTGGTTTGCTTCATTTTTTTCTTGTTCCAATTCTTCGGTTTTGGAAAATTGAAACGTGGATTCTCAGGGACCGTTCGTGCGCCCTGCAGCAATTTCTCTAACTGACCGACCACCTCGGGATTGCGTCTGGCGACATTCTCAGATTCGCTCGCGTCCGAATTGAGATCATACAATTCCAAGGGTGCATTAGGAGCGATGGACACGTTGTATCGAACCCCCTTCCAATCGCCTTTGCGAATCGCGACTCGGCCCTTTTTCTGGTGGAACTCCCAGTAAAGATAATCGTGCTGCCTTTGGTCTTCTGGTTGACCAAACAGCGTTGGCAAAATCGAGACACCGTCGGTGGGTTGATTCAGCGGCCGGCCGACCAGCGCGGCCATCGTGGGAAGAAAATCCCAAAATGCGTTCGTCTGATCCGACTGGGTACCAGCGTCGATTTTCCCCGGCCACGAAGCAATCATCGGGACGCGTACGCCACCCTCGTAAACGTCGCGCTTAGTCCCACGCAACACTCCGCTGCAGTCAAAATACTTCACGTCGTGTCCGCCTTCGACATGCGGCCCGTTGTCAGAGGTAAAGAAAATCAGCGTGTTGTCGGCGATCCCTTGAGCCTCTAATTCGGCGACGATTTCGCCAACGTAATCATCCAACACGTTCACCATCGCAGCAAACGCCGCGCGTGGTTCGGGTTGAGCATAATAGTGGCCACCTTGGGCAGGGTTCTCCTTTCCATATTTGCCTCGATGCCGTTGCATATATTCTTCAGGAGCAATCATATCGGCGTGCGGTTGAATCGCCGCATAGTAACAAAAGAAGGGTTGATCTCGATTCGATCGGATAAAGTCCAGGGCTTCTTCTTGGATCAGTTGAGGGGCGTAAGTGCCTCTTTGCTCATCCGCGTTCTCAGGTAAAAGAACTCTGACATCATCGTTCCATAAATGCGGCGGATAATAATTGTGAGCAACACGTTGGCAGTTGTAGCCATAAAATCGGTTGAACCCCATCTTCATGGGTTCACTGACGGTGCCGGGCCCACCAAGCCCCCATTTTCCAAAGAGACCGGTTTGATACCCTGCGGACTGGAGCAAATGCCCAACGGTTTTTGTATCAGCGGGCATAGGTTTTTGCCCCTCAGGCTGCAACTCGCTGTTACCTCGGATCGCTGCATGGCCGCTGTGAAGCCCCGTCAGCAAACAACAGCGCGACGGCGCGCAAACGGTGCTGCCGGAATAGCTTTGCGTGAACTTCATCCCGTTCTTTGCCAAAGCATCAATATGGGGAGTCGTAAAATGCTTCTGCCCGTAGCAACTGAGATCGCCATAGCCCAAATCATCGGCCAAAATGAAGATAACGTTCGGCGGTCGCCCATCTTGGACGGCCTCTTCGCAATTCGCAGCGGTTGGAATCGCCACCATCAAGAAAATTAGACCGCACGCCGATTTGACAAAGGCAAACATTTGGGACTCCAACAATAAAACCAACAGGTAAGTGCGCGCTGATTATTTTGCCGACACAAAGCAAAACAACGACGCGTTGTCTACAATGACTAAAGTCTGTCGATGATAACCTATCCCAACAACGCATTCCAATTCTCTCCACAAGAAACCCAGTAGAACTGCAGAGTCGATTTTCGCATGAACCGAGAGGTTGAGGCTCCGCCTGAAACCTACGAAAAACAAATAGGTCTCGGTCGAAGCCTCGACCTCCCGAATTGTACATCGAACGAAAATTTTGACTTTGCAGTTCTCCTACTCAAGAA
>CAYOZV010000301.1:0-3842 GCA_964408465.1 uncultured Pirellulaceae bacterium | reverse complement strand
TCCGGTTGCGCTGGACGGAGCGCAGTATCGGCAACATCGCGTTGGGAACCGATTGAAATCTTGGCCGCGGGCGATGCGGTTTGTTCCGTTGCTTCGGCAGCGGTTGGGTTTTCGTTTGGAGTTGTTTCGTCGCTCATATCAACACGGTTAGTAAAAAAAGGTGAAAATTGGCTCAAAAGATGGGCTTAAGAAGACGCCTAATTTATCTGATCGTTCGGCGGAAAGACAGTACGAAAATGGGATCGCGGCGAGGAAGGGTGTTTCGTTGAAACGCCTGCCAAAGGCGAACCCGTTGATGGTGGGTGGCTCAAAACCGCGTACGACTTTGGCTGACGGTTTAGCACAAAGCCGTTCAATGAATGTTTAACCGTCAGCCGCAGGCGTCCGCGAACACGCAAAAAACGTACGCCTACGGCTAACGGTTAAACGAAAAATCACAAGTTTGAGCCTCATTGAACGGTATTGCGGCTAATCTTTGAACTAACCACATCGCTGTGAGCCAAACAAATCAGATCAATATCAGCGGTATCGCGGTTAAACACACAAACAAACGCCTGCTCCAGGGGCCTACGTGGGGCCTAATACTGGGCGTCCTCCGAGGACAAAGGGTAATCGTCGGTACGGAAGGGGAACGCAGGAAGTCCGTCGCTGTTTCCCAGCAGCGACGCCGCGGTATCGTCCCAGCAGTATCTGACCGCTGTGGGCGATTGCACCTCGGGCGAGACAATGGTGACCCAATCGTCGCCAATCTCTTCCACGCGGGCGGGATGAAACCCTCGATCCTCGCCACAGACGACAAATGCGCCGATCGGATCGCAATCGGATAGGTTTTTCAGTCCCGCGCCCACATTTTGAAACTTAATCCGGACAACATCGTCAGAAACGGACATCGAATCAAACAGCGGTCCGTTGACCGCTTCCGTGGCTGGCGCGCCTTGGTAGGTGCCTGATAACGCCAATAACGCCAGCCGTTTTCCCACGGTCTGTTTGTTTTTGGGATGCAAGTCGTCGGTGCTGCCAAGGTCCATCGTCGTTGCAAGAGCAACGTTGGTGACTGATTGAGCTGTCTTCAATTGGGCGTCCCAAACTTCGGGCAACGCATCGCTGGGGAAATCCGAATACCGATACGGCGTCAACTGAGCAAGGTAAAACGGCAGCTGTTCATCACCGAACTGCTTCCTCCAATCGGCAATCAACGTCGGCAGTAGCGTCGCGTATTGTTTTCCACGTCCTACGTTTGCTTCTCCTTGATACCAGATTACCCCACGCAGAGGATATCTCACCAAAGGAGAAATAATCCCATTAAACAGAGCACCGGGGCGATGCCGATCGTTGGGGCCTTCGATTTCCGACCAGTATTTAAGCAACGGTTCAAGTTCGGCCACTTCCTCCAGCGACTCCATCGAACACCATGCCTCGCAGCTGGTTCCGTCGGATGACGCGTCGATCAAACCGATGGGCGTTTCCTTGAGCGTCTTGGCTAATTCGCGGCCGAAGAAATACGCGACCGCCGAAAAGTCTTTGATGTTGTCCGCCGAACAGATCGACCAAGGCGTTGCTTTGGCGACGTCTTCGGTGGGTTCGTTCGCGGCCTGGACCTCAACGGTAAACAGACGTATCTGGTTGTAGTTATTGGCACTGAGAACTTCGGCCGCTGCGTCGGCGGATTTTTCGACCGGCCAACTCATGTTGGACTGCCCCGCACACAGCCAAACCTCACCGACCATAACGTCGTCCAAGATCACGCCGGTGGAGTTTTCTTCGTCGGCAATTTCCAAACGGTAAGGTCCGCCCGCCGAGGGTGTTTTGATGGACGCTGAAAATCTTCCCTCAGCGTTGGCTTCTGCCTTCACCTCAGCATCATTGAAGCGCACCACCAAAGCTTGATTCGGTTCCGCCGTTCCCCAAACAGGAAAGTCGGCATTCTGCTGCAACACCATGTGATCAGAAAAGAACTTGGGCAGCGTGATGTCCGCCCGCGCGTCGCCGGCCATCGTCGCCGCGACCAGGATCACAGCTAAAATGATGACAGAGGGGCTAAATGTGATCGAATTTTGGTGTGTTGTCTCAGGTGTCCCAAGCAGTTGATTCATTCAACTCGTCCAGCGTGATAAGGTTGTTCATCTATCGGCATCGTTGCCCATCCGCGTTCAAACCACCGTCCTCCAAAGACTTGCGGCCGGTGGAAGTGTGGCTGCGTAGAGTCTACTTCATACGCACATTGGACTCTACCGTCTAAACCGGACCAAAACGCATCAATTTTTCGAAAACTGTTGCCTCAATTTGTGAAAACGGATGTTTGCGATCGCGTGAGCATTATCATATCTGCCATGACGTCTGAACTTCATTCCAACGCCACCCCCTGCATCATCCGAGGCCGCCGAGTCGCACTTGGCCGACGGTTGGTGGTCAAGAATCGGCGTGATTGGAAACGGCTGATTAAGCAGCATGGCGGCCATCCCATCGACCAATTGGACGAACTCACCGATGTGCTGCTGGTCAGCGGCGATGACGACGGGGCCGCGTTTGGGGCTCAAAACCCCGACCATCTGGATCTGCAAAGATTGAAAGTTGTCGCCGAAGACGAACTGTACCAAATGTTGGCGCAGCCAGAGTCGGACGTTGACCTCAGCCGACTTTATACGCCACAAATTTTGGCCAAGTTATTAGACGTGCCAGTGGCCACTGTCCGGCGTTGGCATCGCCGAGGTCTAATTAATCCGGTGCATCAAATCAACAAGTTGCCTTACTTTGACTTTCAGGAGATCGCATCGGCGCGGCGAATCGCGCGGTGGATTCAAAGCGGACAATCGCCCGCATCGATTGAGCGGCAGCTGGCCGAGATCGCCAAGACCAACGGTGACCAACGTCCGTTGTCACAATTGTCGATCATCGTCGAAGGACAAAAGGTACTCCTAAGAGCCGGCCAAGGCCTTTCGGCGGCTAATGGGCAACTGCATTTTAATTTTGAGAATGACCTTCAGCCTTCACCGTCGGCCGGTCATCAACCGCGGCTGAAGATCGCGGCCCCCGATTCAGACTGGCCCGATGAAATCGCTGGCGAAACGGATGAAGACACAACGGATGACTACTTCAACGATGGCGGTAGCGATGGCGCTAACGATCGCGCTAATCAAAGCGACGATCGAAATTTGCTCCCAAACGTTTTACCCTTTGTCCGCGCCGAGGACTTTTCGGGGGCGTCGTTCTCTGAAAAGGATTTTGATAAATCACCCGATCAGTTTATTCACTGGGCAACGGAGCTGGAGGACCAAGGCGACGTGACCAGCGCGGTCGAGGTCTACCGTACGATGGCGCTGGCCCATGGGATTTCGCCGGACATCAATTTCCGCATCGCGGAACTGCTGTATCAGGCAGGCGATCTTTCGGCCGCGCGTGAGCGATACTACAGCGCGATTGAACTGGACGAAACGTTCGTCGAAGCCCGCGCGAGCCTGGGATGTGTGCTGGTTGATCTTGGCCAGCATGATTTGGCGATCGCAGCCTTCAAAGGGGCCCTTGATTACCACCGCAACTTTGCCGACGTGCATTTTCATCTGGCTCGTTTGCTGGATGAAACCGGCAAGCCCGATGACGCGACGACGCATTGGGAGGCGTTTTTAGATTTGGCTCCCAAGAGCCCTTGGGCCGAAGAAGCGCGTCAGCGCATGCGACGACACACGGATCTTTCGTGATAGGGCGCGTCCGGTGCTCGGCTTGCAATGCAGTTTTGTTGGTCGCACGTGGTGGACGATGCCAAGCATTCCCAACGGTGATTCAACGGAGGTTGGCCTGTCGGATTTGTGGCTGAGTGTACTATCACTGCAAAGATTTGACCGCGC
>CAYOZV010000300.1:0-3901 GCA_964408465.1 uncultured Pirellulaceae bacterium | reverse complement strand
AATCTACTTCCGCACTTTCATCTCTTCTCACTGTCGATAATGAACCCACTGTTTTGAAGTCCGAAACAGCAGCACCGTACACAGCATTAACCCCACAAACATCACCCAAGCAATCGCGCTGGCGTATCCCATTTCAAAATCGGAAAACGCTGAGATAAATAAATGCAGCGACACCGTCATCAACGATTCCCCCGGCTGCCCTGTCCCTTCGCTCATCACGTAGATCGAGGTGAACGTCTGCACGCTTCGAATCAACCCCATCACTAAATTGAAAAATATCACCGGCGACAACATAGGGATCGTAACGTGCAGCAATTTACGAAACCTTGACGCCCCGTCGATGGATGCCGCTTCGTAAAGCGTGTCGGGAATGTCGCTGATCGCAGCCAAGTAAATCACCACGAAGTTTCCGACGCCCCACAGCGACATCAGCACCAGCGCATCCTTGCTGCCCAGTAATAGCAATGGCTCCCCCGAAATCCAATTACCAATTTGAACGATTCCGTCGACGCCGACGGCGGGGCGCGCTTGGTTCAGCCAATTCTGCGGTGGGACGCCAACAACGCTTAGGAGCAGGTTGATCAAACCATTCTCAGGTTCGAGCATCCACACCCAAAGGACGCTGCTGGCGACGATCGGAATCACCGACGGTAGAAAAATCAGGGTTCGAAAAAAAGCTTGGCCGCGCACCTTGGCTGATAAAAGGACGGCCAATAAAACACCAAGCACCACCGATAAGGGCACCGACAGCAGCGAATAGTAGATCGTGTTCAGCAGGGCTTTGCCGGCGCCGCGTCCGCCGGCAATCTCCGCAGCCAACCGCTGATAATTTTCTAATCCGACGAACCTAGGCGGGTTGATGATGTCGAACCGACAGAAACTCCAATACAACGATGCCACAAATGGCCAAGCGAACAGCAGCGTAAACCCCAGCAGCCACGGCGAAGTGAAGGCCAAACCGGCGATCCATGACCGCGCACTTCGCAGGGGAGAGTTTTCGCGTTTTAATGCGGGATCAGCCATAGCCTTGATCTTAAGCCGAAAAATGTTCGTTAACACCCGTGTGAAACGCCGTCGCTGGCGTGCAAATTGAAACCTCCAATCGTCAGCCTACAAAAAGTCGGTATATTAATCGGCTTAATAAATCGCGTCGGGCGGGTTCCCACCGGCCTTTGGGGGTAACGTAGGGTTTGGCGGGGGGGAATGGGCCCTACAGTCGCTCCGTCATTTTCTAAGTCACCATATTTCACCCAACCAACCATGCAAGATATTTTTGCCGACCTTCAATGGCGAGGCCTCATTCACCAAACAACCGCCGACGATAAACTGCCTCAGTGGCTGGCCGGGGGGATGAGGACCGTCTACGCGGGTTTTGATCCTACCGCCGACAGTCTGCACGTGGGTAGTTTGCTGCCGCTGATGATGTTGCGTCGATTTCAAAAAGCGGGCCATCGACCGATCGCGCTGGTCGGCGGGGCGACGGGTATGATCGGCGATCCCAGCGGCAAAAGTGCCGAACGTAATCTGCTGTCCGAAGAACAACTGGCGGCCAACATCGTCGGTATCGAAGGCCAGATGCGGAAGCTGTTGAATTTTGAAACCGGCAAAACGAGCGCGTTATTGGTCAACAATAATGATTGGATGAAAGATTTTTCTTACACCGCGTTTCTGCGCGACGTCGGGAAGAACTTCCCGGTCAACGTGATGCTGACCAAGGACAGCGTGAAGTCTCGTCTGGGCAGCGATGCGGGTTTGAGCTACACCGAATTCAGTTACATGCTGCTGCAGGCGTACGACTTCGTGCATCTCAATGAGAAATTTGATTGCGAACTTCAAATCGGCGGCAGTGATCAGTGGGGCAACGTCACCGCGGGCATCGACCTCGGGCGGCGCATGGCGGGTAAACACCTTTACGGAATCACGTGTCCCTTGCTGACCAAATCCGACGGTGCAAAAATGGGCAAAACAGAATCGGGCGCGATCTACTTATCCCCCCAACGCACCAGTCCCTACGAATTTTATCAATACTGGGTGCGCGTCGACGATGACGATGTGGGAATGTGTTTGCGGTTTCTGACGGAGTTGACCGAGGAAGAAATTAAGTCGCTGGACTTGGCCCGCGCCGCCGAACCTCATCAGCGCGCCAGCCAAAAACGGTTGGCCGAAGAAGTCACTCGCCTGATCCACGGAGACGCAGGTTTGAAATCGGCGAAACAAGCCACCGAGATTCTCTTCGGCGCCGAAATTGCGGATCTATCGGACAAGGAACTTCAACAGATCTTCGCCGATGTCCCCAGCGTCGCACTGCCGATGGCGCGGCTGAATGAGGGGATACCGATCGTCGACGCACTGGTCGAAGCAGGGTTGGCCAAGAGCAAGGGCGCCGCGCGGCGTACGGTCGACCAAGGTGGTGCGTACGTTAACAACCAGCGCATCGAATCCGTGGAAAAAACGCTCGGCTCAAATGATCTGGCCAGTGAGACGGTGATCGTTCTCAGAAGCGGAAAGAAGAAATACAGCTTGATCAAATTTGGCGAATAAAACCTGCCGGTTACAGGCAAGCCTTTGTTTGGGGTATCCTGTTTTCATCCTTCGTTTTCTTTCTCCTTTACCCGCCGAGAACTCTAGATGTCTTCCAACCGCCTTGAACTGTTAACTGCTGACGTCGTTGCCAAATTCGAAGAGAAGTTTTCGGCATCGCCGGACGTTGTGGTTGCCGCGCCAGGGCGCGTGAACCTGATCGGCGAACACATTGACTACAACGATGGGTTCGTTTTGCCGATGGCGATCGAACGTTACACCGTGATGGCGGCCAAAGTTGACCCCGCAAACAATTCGACTGCTACGTTGTATTCGATCGACATGGACCAACAGGTTGAAATTTCTCTGGTTGATCCGGCCAAAAAAGAGGATTCGCACTGGTCAAATTATGTCGCCGGCGTGGTCGCGGGGATGGTGCAAGACAAAGGCATGGTGATCCCCGGTTTCCAAGCGGTCGCTAAATCTAACGTGCCCATTGGCGGCGGGCTTTCCAGCAGTGCTTCGTTGGAAGTGGCAACAGCAACCGTCATTGAGGCGATCGTCGGTCAGGCGATTGCCAAGGTTGACAAAGGTTTGGTGTGCCAAAAGGCCGAGCACGAATTTGCCGGTGTGCCGTGCGGGATCATGGATCAGTTTTCCAGCGTGTTGTGCGAGCCGGATCGTCTGTTGTTGCTGGACTGTCGCGACCGATCGTTTCAGCAGATTCCGTTTTCCAATCCAGACATCGTCGTATTGATCATCAACAGTGAAGTCAAACATCAACTCTCCGGCGGCGAATATGCCCAACGCCGATCGCAATGCGAAGACGCTTTAAAGGAACTTGGGGCTTCGTCTTATCGCGATGTGACATTGCAACAGTTGGAAGCAAAAAAAGACGCGCTGGATAACTTGGTTTATAATCGGGCTCATCACGTCGTCACCGAAATTGACCGCACCCTCAAAACGGCCGAAGCGATGAAGCAGAACGACTGGGCGACCGTTGGCGAGTTAATGTACGTCAGTCATGCGTCGCTGCGGGATGATTTTGAGGTCAGTTGCGTGGAGTTGGACGTGTTGGTGGACATCGCCAGCAAAACCGAGGGTGTGATCGGGGCGCGGATGACCGGCGGCGGTTTTGGCGGTTGCATCGTGGCGTTGGTGCAGAAAGAGAAATCCGATTCGATCAGCGATTCAATCTGCAAAGCGTATCAATCACAAACGGGGGTAAAACCCAGCGCCTTCATGACGCGTCCCGCCCAAGGTGCTCATGTGATCAAGTCATAGTAAAGCGGCTGCCCCCAGCTGCTTTGAGTAAAGCTGCTGTCCCAGCTGCTTAGGCGGGTTGTTAGATCGTTGCAAATTCTCGATCTATCCCAACGTT
>CAYOZV010000299.1:0-3992 GCA_964408465.1 uncultured Pirellulaceae bacterium | reverse complement strand
TTAGGTTGTGTATTCGGAATTGAATTTTACGTAGTCAACCGTGAGATCGCTGGTCCAGTGGTTGAATTGACCTGGCCCCTTACCGACGGATAGTTCGATCGTCGTTTCGAAGTTGTCGGTGATCGCAGCGCTGACTTTTTTTTCTTTGAATTTGACCGGCTGCCCTTTTTTGAACAGATCATGGCCGTTGATCTTTAAACTGATCGCTTCGGGATCAATGTCAGCCCCTGCGTATCCGGCGGCTGAGACGATTCGACCCCAATTGGGATCGCCGCCGGTGATGGCCGTTTTGACCAGAGCGCTGTTGGCAATCGTACGCGCGATCCGGTCGGCATCGGCGTCCGTTTTAGCGCCGGTGACAATGATATCGATCAAGTGCGTTGCGCCTTCGCCGTCGGAAGGGATCTTTTTTGCCAGCTCCACGCAAGCCTTGGTGATCAGCCGCGTCAATTGAGCGATCGAAGGGGCCGAATCGAGCCGTGCTTTGGAACGCCCCGTCGCGATCAACATCACCGCGTCGTTGGTGCTCATGTGGCCTTCGACGCTGATGCGGTTGAAGGATTGTTCGTTGGCCGATTGCAAAATCGACTTCGCCACCGTCGGTGTTAGCGTGGCGTCAGTCATTACGACGCCCAACATTGTTGCCATGCGAGGGCCGATCATGCCAGCGCCTTTGGCCATCGCCGATATGCGGACCTGTTCCCCGTCAATGTCGTGGGCGACGTGCGACGTTTTGGGGGATTGGTCGGTGGTGGTGATCGCCTCTGATGCCGCAGCGAAATTTTCCTCGCCGGTGTCCAGTGCTTTAACCGCCGCCGCGATGCCCTTGGTGACTTTTTCCATCGGCAGTTGAACGCCGATGATGCCTGTGGACAACACGCCCACGTTGGCCGGTTCGGTATCGAGCTGCTCGCCAGTGGCGCTGGCCATGGCTTGATTGTTTTTGATTCCTTCAAATCCTGTGCAGGCATTGGCGTTACCTGAATTGATGACCAACGCGCGGAAATGATCGCAAGGGGTCAGGTCGCGATTCCAATCAATGCTGGCCGCCCGCACAATATTCTGCGTGTAAACGCCGGCACAGATCGCAGGAGCGTCAGTGGCGATGATGGCGATGTCTTTTTTGCCGGAGTCTTTGATCCCGCACGCGACGCCCGCGTAGCGAAATCCCAATGGTAGTAACATCAGCGCGCTTTCGTGTTTTGTTGAATGTTGTCGTAGTGGATCTTCTTATAAAAGATCCCTGCCCAGCGACACTAGTGATGAATTATTAACGTAACGGTCTATGAGGTGTAGCGGTCTATTGCATGTAGCGAACTATTAGAAGCAACGATCTATCGACCCGCGACTAAGGATTTTTAACAAAATCCACTACTTGATTGTGTTGGCTGGCGATGGAAGCATTCCAAGATTAAAGCATTCCCAGCGTGTCGTCGAAACCATGCATCACGTTAAAATTCTGCACCGCGGCGCCCGATGCGCCTTTGACCAGGTTGTCCAACGCGCTGACGATCACGATCGTGTCGCGACACTCGCGGGCGGTGATATCGCAGAAGTTGGTTCCTGAAACATTTTTGGTTGCCACTAATTCGTTTGAAATTCGCACGAATTTTTCGTCTTTGTAAAAGTCGTTCCAACAGTCCATCACATCCGACGCGGTGGTCCTGTCTTTTGGCTGAACGTAAATCGTGGAGAGGATACCCCGATCCATGGGCGTCAGGTGAGGCGTGAAGACCGTTTGGATATCTATATCACAAAATCGTTTTATGATCTGATCAATCTCGGGCATGTGGCGATGGGTGCCGATACCGTACGCCGAAATTGACTCGTTGCATTCGGGGTAGTGGAATTTAAGGTTCGCTTTGCGGCCGGCGCCCGAGATGCCAGTCTTTGAATCCACGATGATCGGCGCCGATTGGATCAGGCCTGCTTTGAGCAGCGGCGCTAGCGGTAATAGCGCCGAACTGGGGAAACAGCCGGGGTTGGCAACGACGTCCGCCGTTTTGATTTGTGGTCGGAACAGTTCGGGAATCCCGTAGGCGACGTTTCCAACGCGGTCACCGTCTGGATGTTCAACGCCGTACCATTGTTCGAAGGTTTGCACATCGTTGAGCCGATAGTCGGCGCTGAAATCAACGACTCGAACACCAGCGTCAACCAGTTGCCCTACGATGGCGGCCGAGGCGGCGTGCGGTAGACAGCAAAACGCAACGTCCACCGATTCGCAGAAACTTGGGATGTCCAATGGCGAAAAATTGAGATTCAGCTGATCGCGCAGTGAGGGATGAACCTCCGACAGGTGAGGCATTTTCGGATCGCGGGACGTGAGCGCCGTCACGGTTACTTCGGGGTGACGAAGCAAAATTTTCAGCAGTTCGACCGCCGTGTAGCCGGTCGCGCCAACAATACCAACACGCATCATAGTAGGACTCAGAGGAAAAAAATTAAAACAATAGACACAACGATAGACGGCCAAATGAAGTGCAGGTTCCCGTAAGTTTGGCCAGATCTTTCAGTATCGCGTGCCAGCACGCAAATGAACTAACGATGAACCATACAACAACGATGAACCTTAAAACACAGAACTATTTCGATTTGGCAATAACGATTCGGTGGCCTTCCATATCGAAATACACTTCCAGCGGAATCTGCTTCCCCGATAACTTTTTGGCAACCGCGATGTTCTCAACGGTCACCTTAGCCAACTTTGTCAAATCATCGGCCTTATCCTTGGCCTCTTTCTTAAGGCCATTGAATTCAGTGACCGTCATATCTTTAGGCTTTTTAGCTTGTAGAGACCGCTGGTAGAGATTCATGGCGGCCGCCTTTTCTGGCTCGATCGCTCTGGCAATGTCCACAAGGTTCCCCGCCGAACGCAACGGTTGAGGATTGCTGTTAGGGTACGCCACCATCATCTGAGCCGTGAATCGAGATTTCTTCCGAATGTCCGCGGTCACTTCCACGTAGAAGAATCGGCTGGATTCGCTTCTTTGAAAGAAGATTCTTCCGGGGTCACGTTTGGAGATTTGGCGGGGTTGGTAGGTCAGCGAAATGGCTTTTTCATCTGCGGTTTTCACTTTGAGTTGCATGGGTTGAAGTTCGACTTTTAAAGCGGAGAGATTGGGGAGGGAATCTATTTCCGTTTCCGCTTTCGTGAATCCTTGGTCATCAACAAACTTAAAATTCTCAATCATTACCGGCATTCGCAGGCCCAACCACTGCGAGTCTTTTGGGGTGGATAGCTTGAGCATGCAGTTGCGCAGAGCGGCGGCGCTTTTGTTTTCGGCGGCCGTTGGCAGCCAGCGAAATTTCATCTCGGTGGGCGTCTTTTGAAATTGTGCGATCGCGATCGGATCAGAGCGCTTTACCCCAAGTTCGACATTCCACAACTGTTTGTCGTTGGCGGAGCGATTGAGCTTCAGGTCCACTTTGTTCTTCGTGATCTCAGGTCCGGCTAAAAGTTGTAAGCCCAACAGATGGTTCTTGGCGATGACAAGATTACCAATCTTGAGATCCGATGTGTTCGTTGGCGGCGGGAGTTCGACCCGCGGAACGAATTTTGCGAACGGGTTGCCAATCTTGGCCGGTGGCTTCGGGGACGGAGTCGAACTGGTCATCGCTTTCGTATTAGCCGCGGTGCCAGTAGCGGACTTGGACGCGTTGGCAGGCGCGGCAGCCACCGTCGTGTTCGACGGCTTCATTGGAGATTCATCTCCAGTGATTTTTTTGGCTTGCGTGATCCAATCGGCTGCTTCCTTGGTTCGGTTTGGCCCTCTCCAGTTCCCCTTGACCATCGCGGCTTGGACGTCTGATGGGCTCATCGATGCGAGCTGTTGCATCGTCGCGACACCACCGTTGTTGAGATAAGCCTGAGTCTTGTCACCGATTCCTCGGATGATCGTCAGGTTGATAATCTCAGGAGCGTTGGCTGGTGTTTGAGCAGCAGGAGGAGATTGAGTTGATGCTGGACTAGCCTTAGCGGCTTTTTCGGC
>CAYOZV010000298.1:0-4067 GCA_964408465.1 uncultured Pirellulaceae bacterium | reverse complement strand
GCCCTACTCAGCTACTCAGCGCGCGATCGCTTTTTGGTTGACCTGTCGCTGGGGCAGATCATTGAGGTCAGCGTAGGGCAAAAACTTCACGTAAGCAACCAACGCCCAAATCTCCTCGGGAGTCAGCACCGGTGCGGCGGGCATCGGCGTGCCTTCGATTCCGTTGGCGATACGCAAGTAAATTTCTTCCGGCTGACCGCCGCCGCGATATCTTCCTTCGGTCAAATTGCGAGGCTTGATCGGCCGTGGCGGTAACGCGCCAGCCTCAGTGAACTGTGTATAGGTGCTGGGGTTAAAGGGATTCACTCCGGGCGTTTTGATCCAATCGTTGGTCCAATCGTCAAAACTTTCGATCTGCCCATTGCCCACGCCCGTATCGCCATGACACTGAGCACAGTTACCCCGTTTGTAAAACAGCTCTCGTCCAGCCGCCAAGAAATCACGATGATCATCGTGCCCTGAATCAAACGCCGGCGGTGCGTCAGGAACCTCGGTCTGATTATCGTCCGCGTCCACCCATCGTTCGATGACGTCTTCCATCAATCGTTCGCCAACGATCCCCCACATCGTATCGAGAAACTCCTCTTCGACTTCTTCCAGTTGCTCTTGCTGGTCCTCGCTGGGCTGCTCAATCGCCGCCAGCCGGTGGTACTGCTTGGCCAACTCCAGATCAATCAAGGGCTGCCCGTCCTCCAAATTACTGAGCTCGGCCATCAGATACCGTTCGTACTGACCGCGTATTGTCAGGAACTTCACATAGTCCACCAACGCCGCGATTTCGTCCTCAGCCAACGTGCGAAACGACGGCATCGACGACCCCGGCACGCCGTTGATCAGTACTTCGGTCAAGTCATGATCGGTGGGCACCGAACGCAGCGGCGTTGATTTATATTTGAACTTCGCCAAACGGAAATCGCGTGGATAAGGATTCAGAGACGCCGCGGTCGGACCATGGCCATCACCGGTAATTCCGTGGCAGTGCGAACAATGTTGGCGATACAGCCCACCGCCTTTTTGGTGATAACTCAAACCGGCAGGACCGGCAGCCATCTTAACATTCTCCTTCAGCATCACCTCCAGCACCGGATCGTCTTCTTTGAGCAGGACCGGCACGATGGGATCGTCGGGCGTCCCGAAGAGGGCGGTGAGGATCGAACCAATCTCGCCTTTATAAGAGTCATCGAAATGTTCGTCACCGCTGAGAAACAGCTTCTCTTGGCGCAGAAACTCAACCGAGTTTAACTTATAAGCCGGCGGCAGCGTCTCGCCGCACCCCAGCGTCAACAACGTGGCGATGGCGAAAAAAGCACAGGTCAGTTTTGCAGTGGCGTGCGTCAAAATTTGTTCAGCTGATGGACTTTGTTAGGTTTGGTTTCGAATCGTTCACTTGGGCGCGGGAGGGTCGCCGGTTGCGGCGGCACTCACGTGAGTAAATCGCGGCTACCTTTAACTCGGAAACGATCAACGAATCACTCGTCCCAGTCGACGCTTTTTATTTCTTCCCGCAACGTTTGCACGGTGTCGACGTCATACTCCAGCCGCTCGGCGGAAGGCTGCTGGTAACAACCGGCTGTCAGCAGAGCTAGAACAAAGACCGACCACGTGCGCCAATCCAACCGCCCCAGCCAACACGGCCAACGGCCACTATTTCTGATTTGCATGAGAGGCCTACTTAAACGCCTTCACGGGAAATTCAAGTTTGCCCATGTCCGTTTCGGCTTCGTTGGCAATCTCCACTTCGGCCTCACCTTTACGGCCGAATTTATAAGTACCCGATTCCAGCTTCTTCATGTAACCGGCCTTGTTGTGCCAGAACTGAAAATCCCACTCGCCCGCTGGCACGTTTTTGATCTCAAAATTACCGGCGCTATCGGTAATCGCGACGTACGGATTGTCGCGGATCAACACCACGCCATCCATCCACTCGTGCATTTTACAATTGACCATTCCGGGAATCTTGTCCGACTTATCAAACTTAATCGGCACACCGTCGCCGGCCGGTAAATTTATATTGCACTCGTTATTGAAAGTCGTAATTTGGCAATTGTGTCCGACGGTGTCAGAATTCTTTAACAGAACCGTCTGCCCAGTGCGGACGAACAAGGCGTGCGGAACAAATCGGCAATTCACATTGTCAATCGAAAGCTCTTGATCATCGTTATCCTCAGAATAGGATTCGTGGATCGGTGCGTCTTCGCCTTTGCCTTTGACGTACATCATCACAAACACATCGCGGAGCCCGCCGTTTTCGTCCACGACGATGTTGTCGTCCTTGGGCAATTCGCCGTCGACCAAACAAAGGGCCTTGTCGGGATGATCGTCGATCTTTTCAACCGCCACCTCTGGCGCATCGCCGCTGATTACGACTTGCCCTTTCAAAGTCCCCCATCCTTGTTGAGCGTTCACGGCGGTTGTGCCACAGCAGGCCAGCAAGCCACAGACGAGGACGACCATCATCTGGCGAATGGAACGGACGAAAATTTTCATAACTTGCTTTCAAATGGTGGGGTTTGGAAAGGTTGAATTCTAAGAGTGAACGGCTTTAAAACGGTCGGCGCTGCCGGATGTCACTATTATAACCCAGCAATGTCCGATTCGTAAGAAACTTCGCGATCAAGGGCACTGACATTGTGCACCCTCAGAGATAGAATTCTCGCTAATTAACTAACCACCTGGCCCCCTCTTCGGTTCGGCAAAAGATGAAAGTTCTGATTATTGGCAATGGCGGACGCGAGCACGCCATCACATGGAAAGTCGCTCAGAGTCCGCGTGTGGATCGCGTTTTTGTCGCACCAGGAAACGCGGGGACGGCAATTGACGCCGAAAACGTAGATATTGAGGCCAACGATATCAACGGACTGGTGAAGTTCGCAAAAGAAAACGAAGTCGGCCTCACCATTGTCGGGCCCGAGGTTCCCTTGTGCGAGGGCATCGTTGACGCCTTTGGAGATTCGGGACTGAAGATCTTCGGCCCCAGCAAATCCGCGGCTCAGCTGGAAGGAAGCAAAGTCTTCTGTAAAAACATTCTGCGCGCCGCCGATGTGCCAACCGCCGAATTCCAAGAGTTCCGCGATGCGTCGACCGCCGAACGGTTTATCAACGAACGCTATTCTGAGACCCCCGAAGATTGCCCCGTCGTGGTCAAGGCCGATGGACTGGCCGCCGGTAAAGGCGCTATCGTTTGCAAAACGCGCGACGACGCACTGGAGGCCATCGACATGATCGCGCGAGCACGTCAATTTGGATCCGCTGGCGACAAACTGATCATCGAAGAACGCATGTCCGGCGGCGAGGCCAGCATTCTGGCGATCACCGATGGCAAGACGATTCTGACACTGCCGCCGGCCGAAGATCACAAACGCGCCTACGATGATGATCGAGGCCCCAACACCGGTGGCATGGGCGCCTATTGTCCAACGCCGTCGATTACCGATGAAACGTTGCGTTGGGTCGAATCGAATGTGTTGGTGCCTACGGTTCATGTGATGAAACGATCACGCCAACCGTTTCGCGGCATTTTGTATGCGGGCCTAATGCTGACGCCGCATGGCCCCAGGGTTTTAGAATACAACGTGCGGTTTGGTGATCCTGAATGCCAGCCCATGCTGATGCGATTGAAAACCGATTTTGTCGATGTGATCGAAGCGACCGTCGATCGGCGACTGTCGGAGATCGGTGAACTGCAATGGGATGATCGCCCCAGCGTGTGCGTCGTGATGGCATCCGAAGGGTACCCCGATGCTTATGAAAAAGGGAAAGTCATCCGTGGTCTGGACGACGCTGCGAAACTGGAGGACGTCAAGGTTTTCCACGCAGGGACAACTCACAATGAGGCCGGTGAAGTCGTCACCAATGGCGGCCGAGTGCTTGGTGTGACGGCGTTGGGGTCTTCGGTCAGCAACGCCAAACTGCGCGCTTACGAGGCGGTGAAGTGCATCCGCTGGGATGGGGCTTGGTGTCGTAAGGATATTTCGGATAAGGCCATCGTCTGAGTAGGGCCGTCTCACACCTCGTTCCGAGGCTCCCGCCTCGGAACGCACTACCTTGCAGGCTCCCGCCTGCCGAGC
>CAYOZV010000297.1:0-4118 GCA_964408465.1 uncultured Pirellulaceae bacterium | reverse complement strand
CGCGGTCGCCTGCCGGCTTGTCGTTAAACGAGAATGGCCTTCATTTCGGTTGAACGAAAACGATTTGACAGGCTCCGTCTCGCGTTGTCACGCCTTGGGAACCGCATGGTAAAAACCATTTTCGCAGCTGACCGAAAGCGGAAAACCGAACAGCGCGGTAAGATTATCATCGGTCAAAGTTTCGACCTTGGTACCCGTGCGAAAGATCTCGCCCTCCTTCAGCAGAATCACTCGATCAATCGCCGGCGAGATTTCATGCAGATGATGGGTCACCAACAGAATCGTCGTGCCGCTGTTCATCAGCCCCGTCGTTCGTTCGATGAATTCGAAGACGCCGCCCATGTCCAAACCCGTGGTTGGTTCATCCAGCGTCAACAACTCCGGGCGGTGCACCAAAGCGCGGGCTAAAATGAATCGCCGTTGCTGCCCGTCAGACATCTCTCCATAAGGTCTTTCCAGAAGTTCCGCGATGCCAAGTTCGTCCGCAACCTCGTGGCCGCGCGAAATCTGGTCGCTGGTTAACTTCGAACGATCGACGTGCCCGATCGACGCATCGAAACCGGACAGTATCACGTCCAGCCCCACCACATGGCCGGTGTAGCGAAACTGAACGTCCGGCGAAACAATGCCCAGACGTTTACGAAGATCCCAAATGTTCCAACGGTCTTCGCCAAATATTTTCAGCCGCGCGTTGTCTTCGACGACTGGGTAAAGTTCCCGAGCCATCAGTTTCAACAGCGTCGATTTACCGGCTCCGTTGGGACCGAAGATGACGGTGTTCTGCCCAGCAGCGACGTCAAACGAAATAGAATCGAGGGCTAGCTTCAGCCCTCGATAAGCAGTGATGTTTTGAAATTCTAAGAGCATTTATCAATATAAATTACGCCCACGCAAATCCCTATTTTGTTTTGAGGGTTGGTGGATTTTTTTACAACATCTTAGCCTCAGGCTACCCCGCCGCGTCATTTGTCGATTTTGCTATTGAATGCCCCTCAGGATTTTTAACAAAATCCACGACTCAACGAATCGCGTTGGACGATTCGTTTGCTGGCACCCCGACTATCGCGCCAGTCGTTGAATTTCACGATCTAAGTCGGGGAAAGGCAATGTCGTTTCGATCAACCGGCCCTCTTTGTCGATCAGCAACGCCATCGGTAGCGAAACCAAACCGATCTGGATAGCTAAATCGCTTTTCTCCATGCCGCCGGGAGCGTGCAACTGAGTCCAATTTAATGCTCGGTTTTGCTGCATGTACCTTTGGAAGTCTTTCGTCTGACGATCAATGTTGGCTCCGACGACCACCAATTCCTTGTCATACTTCGCATTCAACTTTTGGATTTCATCCAAGCCGTTGGTGGCGGCCGAATTCCAGAAGTGAATCAAGACGATTTTCCCCTTCAACGAAGCCGAATCGAATGGCTTGCCTGCAGAAGTAGTCCCCTTAAACGAAATCGATCGGCCCCTGCCCTGCAGTCGAGCCAGAGCGCCCTTGGCTCGTTTGCCGAAATTTGTATTGCCGTATTTCTTGGCTAAGGTCGAATACATTTTGATCGCTTCAGAGTTGTCACCCTTGTTGTCGATTTCATTGTTGAAGCCAAGTTGGAACAAAGCGTCAGGTGCGAAGTTGCTGTTAGGGTATTGGCTGACAAACCTCTTCAGGTCGCTCATCAAATCGGTCAACGCTTCACGGCGTGCTTGGCTGTCCTTCACTTGAATGATCAGCTGGTACTTGGCGAAGATCGAACGCCACTTGATATAGTCCAGCCCTTCATTGCGTCCGGCAGCCTTCAGCTTCCCGCTGAACTCGCTCAAGAAAGACAGACCGCGCGGATATTCTTCTTTTTGATAGGCGTCTGAAACGGTGTCCGCGATATTCTGCAACCAACTGTACTTTTCATCTTTGGGCACCAGATTATAGATGTCGATGCCCGCCATCGCTTTTTGCTCATGAAGGGAAGCAATACGAACCGCGTTCTTTTTCACGTTCCCTTCTTCCAAAAGACCTTGCAGCGTGTCGTTGAGTTTTTCGAACTCATCATACTTTTTTGCAAGCTTTGCGTCGGTCGGCTTCACCGGCGGTGCATCAGGTGAGAACAACTGCATCGGAAACAATGCCCCCCCAGTTTGAATCGGTTTCTTGGGATCAACGATCTCTGGCAGTTCCATCAGCCGCCATGTTCCATTAACCTGAACGATGGTTCCCAACGCCAAGTTTCCTACCGATTCGCCATTTTTATAGACCACCGAAGCATGGTCGTAGCAAACCACGTCTTTGGTGATGCCGTCCCGCTTGCTGGCGGCCGCTACCCCCGGTTGGCCGGTTCCCGAGTAGACGAAGGTTGATGATTTGCCGATCTGATTTTGCCCGCGGGCCATGGAACTGAATCCTTTTCTCGCGGCATCAATTCGTTTGGCAAACTCCTGACCAACCTTGCCCGTTAGGCCCAACGATTTAAATTCTTCATTGGAGATCAGCAAGCGGCCAAAGCGATTGCTGTCTCTGTTTTTGATCGCGTGAAAAGCTTCTTGGGCGACTTCTTCGACTGAGATCATTTGCCAACGGTCGATTTCACCATCCTCGTTGGCATCGATGCCTTTTCGCATCCCAGCATTACCAAGCCAACGGAACTCGTCCAACTTCCCATCGAAATCATTGTCGCTGTCGCGGTAGACCTCGATGCCGTCTTTATAATACGACCACTGATCCAGTTTGCGATCCTTGTTGCGATCGAGGAACAAACGAAGAATGCGATCGGTGTTATCGAACACCACCCATCCCGGCAATCCAAATTTTCCGCTGGCCGAATCGACCTTACAACTCTTCATCGCCGCAGCGTCAGGTTGATCGTAGTCGACGCCCGGTTGATCGGGCTTGATGCTCAACGATTTTTGGACTTGATCCTGCGCGATTGCCGAAGCTGACCAGAGGGTGGTCGAACTGACAAAGATCAACAATGCGGTGGCGGTGGTTTTAAAAGCGGTGGTAACCGAGGGGTTCATAATCAAACCTGTAAACGAGTATCTAAACGACTTCGGATTGAATCATACCAAAAGCATATTTCGTGACGATCGGCATTTTATTCAGGTTAAAGCCCCTGAAAATTTCTGATAGGTGGGCTTTGACCATTTCACCTATTTTGCAACTGGCCGAATGTTAAAATGTTTTGACTGGACAATTGAGGCGAACCGCCGACGATGCTCAATCGGGAAAAGTTTGCCGGTAAGAATAAGTGCTCATTCAACGGCCGTCCGGCGGTGGTTCTCGTTTTGACGCTGCTTTGCCATCGAACCAACCGTGTTTTGTGATTCTTTCCTAGGAGTAAAAACACTCCTGGCGGGCGAACGTTGCCGTTACTTTCGTTGTCAATCAACCTCTGGATTGCCGCGAGTCTTCAGAATTGCGGAGAAAGTCGAGTTTGCTTCAGAATCTTGGGGCCAAAAGCCGAAAAACGTAAGAACTCCGTTTGACAGGTTTGGGCTTGCCCCTAAAATGTCGATCTTTCATAACGAAAGAATGGTCGTGTAGCTCAGTTGGTTAGAGCGCGTCGCTGATAACGACGAGGTCCCAAGTTCGAATCTTGGCACGACCACTTGCCGGTGATTCGGCAGGAAATGGACAATGCCAAACGGTTTTGCCTCAGTTTCCTGTTTGATGAAAGAAATTTCGCCGGTTGGTCTATTGTATTTGCTTCGGCTATCTATAATCGGCCGCTCGATGTGATTGGTTTTTGCGGTGCTGGTCATCGCCAACCATTAATTTCGGGGACGTAGCTCAATTGGGAGAGCACTGCCTTTGCAAGGCAGGGGTTAGGGGTTCGAGCCCCCTCGTCTCCATTTTTTTTGTTTCTGATCTTCACCGATCTCAACTGAATTCAATTTACGGCCATCGGCCAATAGTACTATGAAGTCTGACATCCACCCCGATTATCGTCCCGTTGTTTTTAAAGACAACAAAGCCGACTACGCGATCTTGACTCGTTCGACGATCAAGACCAAAGACACGATCAAGTGGGAAGACGGTAACGAGTATCCTGTGTACTTCGTGGACATTTCAAGCGAGTCGCATCCGTTTTACACGGGCAAGCAGCAGTTTGTTGATACTCTCGGACGCGTCGAGA
>CAYOZV010000296.1:0-4124 GCA_964408465.1 uncultured Pirellulaceae bacterium | reverse complement strand
CGACGGCATGAAGGTTTTCGAAGTCATCAGCACCAGCGGCGACACGCATCTGGGTGGCGACGATTTTGACGATATTTTGATCAATCACGTTGCCGATCAGTTCAAGAAAGACAACGGCGTCGATCTTCGTGACGACACGATGGCGTTGCAGCGTCTGCAGGAGGCCTGTGAGAAGGCGAAGAAAGAACTTTCCAGCGGCCAGCAAACCGACATCAACCTGCCCTTCATCACCGCCGACGCCTCGGGGCCGAAGCACTTGCAGATGAACATCACGCGAGCCAAATTTGAAGAGTTGGTCGACGTGTTGGTGGAGCGTTGTAAGAAACCTGTTGAACAGGCGCTCAAGGATGCGAAGCTTTCAGCCAGCGACATCGACGAAGTTGTCTTGGTCGGCGGTTCGACTCGCATGCCTAAAGTCCAAGCCATGGTCAAAAGCGTTTTCGGCAAAGATCCACATCAAGGGGTTAACCCCGACGAAGTGGTTGCCTTGGGTGCTGCGATTCAAGGTTCGGTTTTGGCCGGCGATCGCAAGGACGTTCTGCTGTTGGATGTGACGCCGCTGACACTCGGTATTGAAACCGAAGGCGGTGTTTTGACTGCCTTGGTGGAGCGTAACACGACGATCCCAACCGAAAAGAAGCAGGTCTTCAGCACCGCGGCCGACAACCAAACGGCGGTCACCATCCAGGTGTTCCAAGGCGAACGCAAGATGGCGGTCAACAATCGTATTTTGGGCAAGTTCGACCTGACCGGTATTCCGGCGGCCCGACGAGGAACCCCGCAGATCGAAGTCAAATTCGACATTGATCAAAATGGTATCCTCAACGTGTCCGCGAAGGATCTGGGAACGGGGAAGGAAGCGAACGTTGAGATCAAACAATCTTCTGGTTTGTCCGATGAGGAAATCGAACAAATGAAGCAAGACGCGGAGATGAACGCCGAAGAGGACCGTAAACAGTTCGAACTGGTCACGGCCCGCAATCAAGCCGATTCGATGTGTTACCAGATGGAAAAAACGATCGCTGACAACGAAGAGAAGCTCAACGACAGCGACAAGGAACCGCTGCAGGCCGCGATCGAAAAGGCGCGTGAGGCCAGCAAGGGTGACGATGTCGATGCGATCAAGTCGGCTGTTACCGAACTTGAGCAAGCCTCCCATGCGGTCAGCAAAGCGTTGTACGAAAATGCGGAGGCCGAAGGTGGCGAAGCAGGTGCCGAACAACCTTCTGCTGACGAGACCGCTGATTCCGAGGACGATGCGATCGACGCTGAGTTCGAAGTGAAGTCGGACTAAGCGACGAATTGTTCTCTGACAATTTTTAAAAGCGTGCCCAGTGTGGCACGCTTTTTTCGTTTAACGACAAGCCGGCAGGCGACCTCGTTTCGCCCCGCCTAAACACCATCGCCTGCCGGCTGATCGTGAAACAGAGGTTGTTCGGCACGCGGTTTGCAACTTAATCGTTCGTAACAAACGCACGGTGCCAAAACATGCACTTCTATTGATTATAGGTTCGTCCCATGGAGTCTCAAATGTCTTTTCATCCCGACAAACTCACGACCAAGACGCGCGAAGCCATCGCCGCGGCGCAGCGCACCGCATCCTCTCAGGGCCACGTTGAAATTAACTCAATTCATCTGTTGCATGCCTTGGTCAACGAACAAGGTGGTGCGATTCGCCCGCTGTTGAATGCGGCGGCAATTCCGCTGGGCCAGTTGAGCTCGATCGTTGATTCCGAACTGGAGCGTCTGCCAAGTTCCGACAGTCAGAATACACCCGGCCCCAATCGTGAGCTCCAAACGATCTTCGAAACCTCGGGCAAAATCATGTCCGAAATGGGCGACGAATTCATCTCGACCGAACACCTGCTGTTGGCGATGACGCGCGAAAACTCACCGGCCAAACGTATCCTCGAACTCAACGGCGTAACGCCTGAGGTGATCATGGCAGCGATCGGAGAAGTGCGCGGCAACGCGACCGTCACCGACGCCGATCCCGAAGACAAATATCAAGTGTTGCAAAAGTACACGATCGACCTCGTGCAGCGCGCTCAGGACGGGAAACTGGACCCCGTTATCGGCCGCGACGAAGAGATCCGGCGCGTGATTCAAGTGCTATCGCGCCGCAGTAAGAACAATCCCGTTCTCATCGGCCAACCGGGCGTCGGGAAAACGGCGATCGCCGAAGGACTTGCGCTGCGGATCGTTCACAACGATGTCCCGCAGAGCCTAAAAGACAAACGTGTGATGGCGCTGGACATGGGAGCGCTGATTGCCGGCGCGAAGTTTCGCGGCGAATTCGAGGAACGTCTCAAAGCTGTTTTGAAGGAAGTCAGCGAAGCTGCCGGACAGATCGTTCTGTTCATCGACGAACTCCACACCGTTGTCGGTGCGGGGGCGTCCGAGGGTGGCAACGATGCCGCGAACCTGCTGAAACCAGCGCTGGCGCGGGGCGAGCTACATTGCATCGGTGCGACGACGCTGGATGAGTACCGCAAGTACATTGAAAAGGATCCCGCGTTGGAGCGCCGTTTTCAACCGGTCTACGTCAACGAACCCAACGTCGAAGACACGATTTCGATCTTGCGAGGTTTGAAGCAGCGCTATGAAACGCATCACGGTGTGCAGATTACCGATGGAGCACTGGTCGCCGCGGCGAACCTTTCCAACCGCTACATCACCGACCGCTTTCTTCCGGACAAGGCGATCGACCTCATCGACGAAGCATCCGCGCGATTGGCGATGGAACGTGACAGCGTTCCGCGCGAGATTGACGATGTGCAGCGCCGGTTAACGCAACTGGAACTCGCGGCGCGGCAGTTGGCTGACGAAACCGATGCTGATGTGGTCAAGCGTTTGTCTGTCGTCAATGAGGAGATGCAACAGAAGCGATTAGAGTTGGCTGACCTGCGCGAACAGTGGGAACAGGAAAAACTGGGCATGACCGATGTTCAGAAAGTACGTCAGCAGCTGAGTGATGCCGTGCGCGATTTTGAGATGCTGGACAACGAGATTAAATCTCGTCAATCCTCCGGTCAATCGCCCAGTGAAGAAGACTTTCATAAGCTTTATCAATTGGACAACGTCCGCAAACAATTAGAGGCCCAAATCGAAGCGGCCGAAGCCACCGCCATCGCCGAGGTCCCTAGCGATCGGAAGAAGCTTCTGTCCGAGCAGGTCACCGGTGAAGAGGTCGCTGAGATTGTAAGCGTTTGGACCGGTGTGCCGGTGACGCGAATGCTGGAAACGGAGAAGGCGAAACTGTTGGTGATGGAAGAACGCTTGCAGCAGACCGTTATCGGTCAAAGCCAAGCCGTCGCCGCGGTCAGCAACGCGGTGCGGCGAAGTCGATCGGGATTGCAGGATCCCAATCGTCCGATCGGTTCGTTTATGTTTCTCGGCCCGACAGGCGTTGGGAAAACGGAGCTGTGTAAATCGCTGGCTCAGGTGTTGTTCAATGACGAAACGGCGATGATCCGGATCGACATGAGCGAGTACATGGAACGGCACAGCGTTAGTCGGTTGATTGGTGCGCCTCCGGGGTACGTTGGCTACGATCAGGGTGGCAAACTGACCGAAGCCGTTCGCCGCCGGCCTTATTCGGTGATCTTGCTGGACGAAATTGAGAAGGCGCATGACGATGTTTACAACATCCTTCTGCAAATTTTGGATGACGGCCGATTGACCGACAGTCAGGGCCGTACCGTTGACTTCACCAACACGATCATCGTGATGACCAGCAACGTGGGAAGTCAGCTGATCCAAAAAATCACCGAAGAAGGTGGTGATGATGGTGAATTGGACGATGCCGTACAGGGGGCGCTGCGGGCACGTTTCAGCCCCGAACTGCTCAATCGGGTCGATGAAAAAATCGTCTTCCACCCGCTTTCGCGCGAAGAAATTCGCTTGATCGTCGATCTGCAGATTGGATTGTTGGCCAAACGCATCGAGGATCAGGATTGGACGATCGAGGTGACTCAAGAGGCGCGGCAGGCGATCGCCGATGAAGGGTTTGATCCCGTCTACGGTGCGCGTCCGTTGAAACGAGTGATTCAAAATCGGCTGGCAAATCCGATCGCGACTGAACTGTTGAAGCAGGATATGTCAAAACCGGGGCATTTGAAAGT
>CAYOZV010000295.1:0-4141 GCA_964408465.1 uncultured Pirellulaceae bacterium | reverse complement strand
TAAAGAATGAACTCGACTTTAGAGCTTGGCGATTGGGAGATCCAATTTGAGGCGTGGCTTAAGGCGAAAGATCCCGGCGACGCGGCCCATGGACTGGATCACGTTAAACGGGTGGTCGCCAATGCAAAGCGATTGGCAAAGGCCGCTGAAGCGAATCTCTCAGTCGTCATTCCGGCGGCTTGGTTGCATGACTGCGTCAGTGTTGCTAAAGATTCTGAACTGAGATCACAAGCATCGGCGCTGGCGGCGAAGGCGGCCAGAGAATTTCTCGTCCTCTCAGATTACCCCAACCAATGGTTGGACGCGGTTGAGCACGCGATTGAATCGCACAGTTTCTCCGCCGGAATCCATCCGGAAACGCTGGAAGCCAAAATCGTTCAAGACGCTGACCGTTTGGATGCCCTGGGAGCGATCGGCATCGCGCGTTGTTTGCAAACGGGTACGTCGTTGGGCAGCGTGCTGTATTGCGCGGACGATCCGTTCGCCGATGATCGCGCGGCTGATGATGGAGTAAGCACCCTTGATCACTTTTATACAAAACTTTTAACGTTGGCCGACACGATGCAAACAGACGCCGGACGAACCGAGGCCGATCGTCGAACCGAATTCATGCAGCAATATCTACGGCAACTGCGTCGGGAGATTCATTAAGTATCTTGGGTGAAACGAATTTGACGAATTTATTTTCGCAGATCAGGCGATAGATGGGCCGCTCGACTTAACGTGATTGTGTCTGATCGTTGGGCTGAGTACGACGACCGCAAGCGCTTCCTGCTGCCGAACTCGCATCCGGCCGGCGAGTGAGCACCGTGCAAAACTCCATTGACTTTGAGCTGTTAGACCGGCTAACCTCAAGGTAGCTTTGATTCAACATGGAAGTTGACGACAGATGTTTGGAATGTTTTTTAAAAAGAAACCGCCCGCCGAAGGCACCTTGGCCGCTGACCTGCGGGCAGCGCGTAAATCAGGACTGAAGACGGCGATTCTGGTAACGATGCTGGTGTCTGGCGTCGTACCTGCGTTATGTATGTTCTGGCAACCTGCCGACAGTCAACTTTCAGTGATCGGTCAACTTAGGACGATGTTCGCCGTCACATTGCACACTTATCCGCTGACGCTTGCCGTCGCAATCATCACGATCTCTCGGCGGCAAAGTTGGTTCCGCATGCGTATTGGCAGTTGGTGTTTTGCCGGCGCTGCGATCATCTTTTGTGCGGCGGTCGCTAATTTGGTCAGTCAATGGACGGGGACAGGATTTATTGCCCCTGCCCAGATTATGCAGGAGCACCGAGATTCGCTTTGGAGAATGCCAGCAACGGTGGTTAACGCGACCGGCGGATTCTATAACGCGTACGGATTTGGAACGTTTTGCGCTTCCCTATTGATTGGCACCTACGCAGGTGCCACCGCAGACCGGTTTCTCAGTCACGTTCCCAGATCGACACCACAAGCGACCGAACTGGCGCGCGAGTTAATCGCGGGCCGAAATAAGGCTGCGTAAAGGGCATGGTTTTTCGGCGCTTGTTCTGGGGCTCCCACCTGATTGGATGGCTTTTGTCATCCAAACCAACCAGACGTGGAGGCTGGGTGCTTGTGCTAAGGAATGCACGCTAGCAGAGGTGGACTTGCTCTCGCTTTGGAATCTCTTCAAACTCCCGCTCCAGCGGCCATGTTTTGATCTTTTGTCTGATTCCATCGCGATGCCTAAACCGAGCTCACATGTCATCTTCGTCACGACAACCTTGATGGTTTTAGCGCTGATGTTGTGCGGGATCGGATGCCGAACGATTCAGAATTTGGAAGCCACGAAGAATCAAACGGCCTTCGAACCGGTGGCCAACCCATTGATTGTGCCGCTGATGGATCGCTGGTTCCTCATGGATGAAATCAGCGATGAGATCGACGACTACTTCCGTGTCTTTCGCGAAGAACGCATTCGTAGCGTCGATGGTTTGATGACCGAAGGCTGGATTGAGACCCATCCGCGCATCGGAAGTACGGTGCTGGAGCCGTGGCATCATGATTCGACACGCGGCTACGAAAAGATTCATGCCTCGCTGCAAACGGTGAGACGCTATGCCAAAGTGCGTGTTATCCCGACAGGGAACAGCTATACGATCGACGTTCAGGTGTTCAAGGAATTGGAGGACAATCCAAGGCCGCTTAATTCGCCAGTCTCTGGAAAGATGCTGCGTACCGATAACGCGCTCGACACCGACCTGTCGGAGAATTGGGCAGCGACCAATAACGATGGCTGGATCGTGCTGGGCCGCGATGTGTCGTTAGAACAGCGCATCCTAAGAAACATCCAGCAGCGACTGAGCCAAACTCCGTAAGCGTTTTGTCGCCGCCCTTTCATTTTCGCCGGTGGCAAGGCGACAATGAAAAGGCGCCCTGATTCATCCCGTCGCTTTTTTAACAATGGCTTCGACTTGGCGGACGGATTCTTTAAGCGACATGGCCGCCATTTGAAAATTGGTGTGCGATGAAATCTCGGGTTGGATTTCAACAAACAGTTCCGTCGCGGCGATCAGTTTTTTCAGTTTCTTCTTTGCCTGTTTAAGATATTTTGCATGGTCGCCCGAACGCAGCGGGGGACCTAAAGCCAACATGTAATCGTACAGAGATCGCTGCACCTCATTGAGTTCATCGTCTTCTTCGGCTTCTTCGCTGTGTTTGATGAACGCGCGTACCATCCAGACGTGGGACAATAAAAGGTCGATTTGTGCGACGGTTGCGGCAAGCTCAGGCTGGTCGGGATTGGATTCGGTTGTCATTGCAAATCTGGTCTGAGGTTGGAGGTTCGAAATTGTCGCCTTTGGCTCTGCGAAAGATCGTTCTGGCGCGATCGTATTTCCACGGAACCCAAGGCGGATGGGGTTTAGGTCGTTGCTGGTGTGGGGGCGGGTTTATTGCGCGGTGCCAGAATCAAAACCATCACTGCCCCGACGATCACCATCGCCAAGGAAACGAAAAAGTACGTCGAAACCTGACCGAAAAGATTTTTTGTGGTGATTTCGAAAAACGTGTTTACCACCGGCGCGAATCCGAAAACCAATGGCATCACGTACAACGGTTTGCCGCCGAAGTTGAAGGCGTAAATGATTCCCAATGCTCCCACAGCGCCGGTCGCCCCTGCCCCCAAAGACCACAGAATTCCTTTGACATCTGAAAAGCTGCCCGGGTCTTCAATGGATCCCAGTAACATGAATGGGACGACAACCGCGATCGCAAAGTACGCTAAACCGACACACAAAAACGGACGTAAGCGACTTCCCCCCATTTTCAGTTGGCCCTTATGAAGAACCGGACCGTAAGCGCCCCAGCACAGCGCCGTCATCGCGATGCTGATGCCGATGGCCAGCGGCCACTGCGCGGGAGTTTGTTTGGTGGTTGAAACAACTTCGCCGTCACTGGCCAGCGTCGCGGGCGCAGGTGTGGCGTCTAAGCTGGCGACGACGACGGCGGGTTTGGCGACCTTGGTGGAACTTGGTTTGTTGATCAGCACACCCGCGGCACCGATGGCAACGATTAGGATCGCGATATAAAACGGAATCGAAGCTTTCTTAAAGGTGCGGGCCATTGCCATGGTGACGAACGTGTTCACGATCGGAGCCAAACCAAACACGAGCGGCATCACATAAAATGGTTTTCCCTGAAACTTAAAAGCCAGAATGATCCCCAACGCACCGACCGCGCCGACGGCTCCGGCGAAGAAGGACCAGAAAAATCCGCTGGCGGACCAAAAACCCTTTTCGCCTTTGACGGCCAACACAATCATGGGGAACACGACCGCAATCAGGAAGTAGGCGAATCCGACGCAGATGAACGGACGCAATAAACTCTTTTGACCACCGCCACCGCCCAGCGTCTCTTGCCCGACGTGCAAAACGGGTCCGTATAACCCCCAGCAAATGAAGGTCAACGCCACAAAAATTAGAAACGTGAAACTGCGCATAAGGTTCTTTCGTGAACGAATGGTTGATTGGTTATGAGTCTACACTTTGTAGCCGGTGCTTGTAGACTTCTTGGGGGATTGGGGGGCGGAATATTGAGTACCGAGTACCGAGTACCGAGTACTGAGTACTGAGTGCTGAGTACTGAGTACTGAGTACTGAGTACTGAGTACTGAGTACTGAGT
>CAYOZV010000294.1:0-4206 GCA_964408465.1 uncultured Pirellulaceae bacterium | reverse complement strand
CGTAAGGCCGAAGGGCTGATTTACTTTCCAGTACGGGAATCGCCGTATGAAGCCGGTGACGAGGTTGAATTTTTGCCGTTTTGATGCACCGCCACAAAAATCGGTGTGGGAAAAAAGCGAACATATGGCTATCATTTGGCTCTGTTCGGTACTACGAACACGGAGAGTAAGCGAATGGTTAGCGGGTTCCTTGGAAAGGAATTGCTCCGCAAGGAGTTGCGAGTTCGAATCTCGTGCTCTCCGCTCTAAGAAAAAAACCGCTGTCGGAAAATTCCGGCAGCGGTTTTTCGTTTCATCGTTGTTCATTGTCGGGCAGGTCACCCAACAATCGCCTCGCTCAGAGGTAAGCTGACCGGTGGAAACCGGCCCTGCTTTGAATTTCTCTTACAGCGGTGCCCCGAAGCAATCGGTCGCCGATTCGGCTTGCGTTTCGAAGTCGTCGCCAGGTCCTCCGACGAGGTCATCCGAACCTGCTCCACCGAAGATGGCATCATCTCCACCCTGACCACGCAATGTGTCATCACCGGCGTTACCAAGGATGAAATCATCACCGGCACCACCATTGATGCGGTCGTTATCGCCGCCGCCTTCGAGGCAATCAGTTCCCGCGCCACCGACGATGAAGTCTTCACCGAAATGTCCTTTGACGATGTCGTTGCCATTGTCAGCAAACACAACGTCGTCACCCCAACCGGCGTGAATAAAGTCGTCGCCTTTGCCACCGTAGATGCGATCGTCGTCGACGCCAGCGATCACGCGATCGTTACCCCTGCCACCGTAAATGATATCTTCTCCTTCATCACCGAAGATCTGATCATCGCCATCGTCGCCGAAAATAAGATCGTCGCCTGCTTCGCCGAGGATCAAGTCATCGCCATCATCTCCAAAGACAACGTCGTCACCAGGATCGCCGGTGTCGTTATTAATAAGTATCGCATCAGCGAAGACAATGTCGTCGCCACCTCCAGAATGGATGCGGTCATCGCCACTCCCACCCAGAAGAAAATCAGTTTCGTCGGCGCCTCTTAAAAAGTCGTTTCCTTCGCCGCCGACGAACGTTGCTTGGCCAGCTGTGGAGATCAGTCGATCGTTCCCGTCGGCACCGTCAACGCCGACTGGAATATTTGATTTATGAGTCAGCCTGTCATTGCCGTCTTCGGCAAAGAAAATGACCAGCGAAACACTAGCTAACGGGAATGTCGATCTTTCGCCATTGAAGGTTACGATCAAGTCTGATCCTGATTCACGAACGTGAACGAAATCGTTTCCATCGGTTCCCACAATGGTGACTTGGCCGCTGCCGAGCGAAACCATTTCTGCGGGCGGGCCGGCGGCGAGTATGTCGATCACTTCGTTCTGACCATAGGCGGCAGTGCTTGCGAATAGGCCAAGCAATACCGAAGCGCATAATAAACGGGTGCGTGTCATAGGGAGTCCTTCTAAGGGAATTGGGGAGTCATGTTGCTGGAGAGTGGGGCTAACGGGTGTCAGCCGGTAATTGATTCTGCTTCATTGTTCGGTGTAAATTATCACACTTATCTCCGGCAGCAACAGCCCCCTGAAACGTTTCCCATCTATGAAGCTGCAAAGTGCGTTGTTTTGTGCAACCGGCGGCAGGGGGCGCACGGTGTCCGTGCGGTTTTGGAGGGCGATTTCATGTTTTTGACCGATGGTAAACCGTATCGCTGTCCGCCAAAGCTAAGTTTTAGGCTTGGCGTAGTGGGATTCGCCAGAAGTCCTCAGGCTGGCCTCGCAGAAAGGAATTTTGATAAAGTCCACTACCTAAACTTTCGTCCTGACAAACCACAACGTGTCCAGTTCAGCCGCTGCACTGAGTTGGAGCAATAATTCCAACGGCGTTCGTTTTGAAGTTACTCAGATTCTGACCTCTGGTGCAACTTGAACTGCGCAAGCACGCTCGCGCAGAAGTGCACCTTTGCGCGAGAGCCCTCGGTTGTGCATGGCCGAGTTGAATCGCCGGTCAGCCACAAATGAGGCAGCACCAACGCCAGTCGGTTACTCGCCCTCTTTGCCGAAGAAAAAGAAACCGCCGAAGCTGTCAGCGCCATCATCGTTGTTGATCACGTAGGTGGAATCGACCCACTTTTTGACTCGATGGAAGGAATCTTCCAGATGAGCACGCGAGTAGGCGTCGTAGCTTTGGTCTTCTTTGGCCTTTTCCAATTTGCCCATCATGTCCCGCAGCGTCATCGACGCGAGATTCGCAATCGGTTTCATCGCAGCGACCATACTTTCGCTCTCCCCGGCCAAATCGAACAAACGTTCAATATGTTCGGTCTGAAGGTTGCGTCGCAGGCTGCTGATCGCGGGCTTGCGTTCGGTGAATTTACCTTGGGGCGCCTCTTGGATCTCTTTCCAAATCGACGCGTTCACTTTGGTGAACAATTCGTTCAACGTAAACGCATCGTCCTCCGAAGGGACGCGGAATTCATTGTCATAAATCTGTCGCAACGTCGACGGATCCAGCAGACTGGACAACAGAGACGCTTGAATTCCCATCACCCGATCGTGGATCGGCCATGAGGGGCCAGCGTAATCTTCTAAAGGGTCGTTGGTCATGTAAGCCAACAGTTCCGGCGTCAGTCCATACGCTTGGTCAAAGAAGACGTTCTCCAAAACAAAGTCCAATGCCTTCCGCTGCTGGATGGCAGGCACGACGACAATCGGTTTGCGATCGTTCGGATCGCCCTTTTTATCGCGATTGACGAACGTCCCGCCCAACCAGTTAGACATCATCGACGTCGCGCGAGTTTGCAGCCCCAGAGACATCAAATATCCCTTCCGTGCCTTGCCCCATGATTCACCGTCTTCGACGAATTTGTCCAGAATCGTTTTGCGGTGCATCTTTGACATCGCGACCTGATCCTGAGCGAACACGAGCGGATCTTTGCCGAAATCGTATCGACGGGCCAACGGATCGGGCCCCCAGGTGTCCTCGTCGGTGGCAAACGCCAGTTCCGGTTCGGAGACTCGTTTAAGGATTTTGGGCAGGTCCTTTTTCTTCAAAGTGTAACCGTATTCAATCGCCCACATGTCGTAAGGGCCGACTCCGATCATTGCGTAATCGCCTTGGAGGTCTCCGTTGTTCATCTTGAAGTTGGTGGGCAGGTAGTCCATTACCGAACCGGCCAATGGTTTTTTACCCTTCATCGTTTCGCTGTTAATGGAGCTGACATCGTAAACGCTGGAGGCTTTGAAATTATGACGCAGCCCCAACGTGTGACCGACCTCGTGTGAAACTAAATCTGACAACAGCGGTCCGATGAACGATTCCGGCATACCGTCGAGCATCTGTTCCCCATCATCCTCTTGGTCATCCTCTTCGTCGTCGTCATCCTCTTCATCTTCGTCGGCGTTGTCCTCACCGTCTTCCGCCTTGTCTTCGTCTTCGTCGTCGTCCGAGTCCTTGGCATCCTCATCTGCGTCTGCGTCGCCTTGGGAATCGCCGTCGTCTTCGTCTTTGTCTGCTTCTGCTTTGGCTGCTTCGGCCTCCGCTTTCTCTTTTCTCTGGGAACGCATCACGGCCATCGACATCCGCATCAGCGCGACATCAAACCCGCGTCCCTCGGCAGCCATGCACCCGCCGTTGATTTGACTGGTGCGATTGACCAATCCGTCGGAAGCTTCGTCTCCCATCAGTTTTGTCTTTTGGACTCTTGAGGGGTGGTCGCCGTAGGGTTGAGCCGACTGGTAGGCAAATTGTTGCCGCAGGAAGTTCCGCTGCGAAGGTTCCGCCAGTCGTAAACGCGGATCCCAGTTGGGATGTTTGGCAAACCAAGCAAGCGTTTCCGGTGATTTGCCCTGCATTACAATTTTGGGCATCATGTCAGAAAATTGATCTTGAAAATAGCGAATCCAGCCGTCGGTTAACACGATATCCGCATCGAGAATCTCGCCCGTCTTTGGGTTGACGCGACTTGGGCCGATGGCGGTGCTGACGTCATTGTTCAACCAACGCACAAAGTTGTACCGCACATCTTCAGGTGATATTTCCATGTGTTCACCGGTTTGTTTATCCTGCTGACGGACTTCGATCGCGCTGGAGATGCCGATCTGCCGGAAGGCTTTGTTCCAGTTGAGAATGCCCTGCCGCACCCAACGTCGATACCGCACCGGCGTGGTGTGTTCAATGTAAAAAACGATCGGCTTTTTAGGCGGGCTGATCTTTAAATCATCATCTCGTTT
>CAYOZV010000293.1:0-4276 GCA_964408465.1 uncultured Pirellulaceae bacterium | reverse complement strand
GCGTTAAAAATTTCACTTCGTGCCGCCGATGTGAACAAGCCACGTAGTAAACGATCATTCACTTTCATTTCACCGCGAAACAGCGCTCGGGCTTTGTCGACGTTGTTGCCGTCGCGGCCAAAACGCTGCCGGCCAAAATAGTTGGCAACGCCGTGTTCACAGATCGACCGCCAACGCTCGGCAGTGGCTTGTCCGTTGAAACTACACTCCCTCAGGCGAATCCTAAAACGGTTTCCCGCGTGCACGCCTCGGCGCAGTTTGCGGGTGTTCCGCGTGACTTCCAGCACACGCAGTCCCTCGATATTCCAATGTTCGGCTGCGGGAGAATCTTGCCCGGGAAGGTGGACGCTGAACCATTGGCGAGTAATCGCGTTGCGGTCTTTTAATCCACAGTGACTCACCAACCGCTTTCGGATTCCCAGTTGGTCTGCGATCAACCCCGCAGCTTCATTGCTGGACAGCTGGCACTTCTCTACCCACAACAGACAATGTTCGCCTTCACCTGAGGGCGCGAAGCCAAGCAGTTCGTCGACGCGAAAATCCTCGGGATTAGCGCCGAAGATGGCCGAACCTAGCGGGCGACCACTGAATTGTGGCAGCTCATCTGGCGGGAGCTCTGGTAGCATATTTGATTGATTCGCTGATTGCGTGAGTATTAGTTAAAGGGACATTCATCATATAACGCCCGGATTATGCGAAGGACGTCGGTCAAATCGCACCACCGCCGACGACCGGTGGCCTCGACCTCTACGACAATTTAGCACCGATCGCTCTGGTGGAGCAGACAGGCCTTCCGCCAAAACCACCCTATTGCCACAAACTACCAGCTTCGCCAAAACGGCCTTTCCTCAGTGTCCTGCATTATCTCTTTTGACGTGGACGAGGAGATTTTCAAACATTAGTCTTAACAATCACCTCCGCACCGCGGATCCCCGCAGAATCGCTATTTTTAACAACGCATGACCAAACGATTTTACTCACTACCGGTCCCATTCTTTGGAAGCGTTGCGCTGTTGATTTTGTGCTGTTTCGCTTTCTTGGTTCCCTTCGCGGGGCGTGGGGCGCGGCTGGCGATGGACGAAATGGTCAACAACGTCGCCGACTGGCTACCGGACGACTATCAAGAAACCAAAGAACTCAACGAGTTCAAAAAGTACTTTTTCGGTGGCGGTCAGTTCGTGGTCATCAGCGGTCCTTGGTGTCGCGACGGAGATCCCACCTACGTTAATCTCAAACGCAAGATCTACGAAGAATCCTTGGCCTATGAAAAGGAACTGATTCAACAGGGTCGCACCGAAGAACTGCGGGCACATCGCAAGGGCGACGAACTGGGGCTGCTGTTTGCCGACAAGTACCACCAAGATTGGGGCGAACAAAACGAGAAGTGGTTGCAGGGGCGCGACAAGCAATGGTACTTCATCAATCGGCGAGGCGAATTGTTTCGCTGGGATGGGAAGTCCAACGTCGCCGAAGGTATCAGCCGCTGGTTTGAGCGCACACGTAACGGTAAAAATAAAGCGATCGGCACTTACATTGATACGTTTGGCCTAGAGCCCGATGATCGTTTGGGTGTCAAAAACAAATTCTACGAAGACCCGTTGAAGCTTTGTTGTCGCCCGTTCAAATCGGTGATCTCTGGGCCGGTCGTGTTTGATCAGCTGGCCGGTCCCGATGGTTCGTTGCGCGTTCTGAAGATGGGGGAATCGGATCGTTCGACCTTCGAAGCCAAAATGGAGGCTCATAATCGTTTAACCGGAGCGATGTTCGGACCAACGCCGCACAAGAGTTTTGATTGGACGTTTCAATCGCTGCTCCAGCAGGTTGACGATGATCTGAAGAAAAAGTTGATGTCGGACAACGTCTATCAAAGCCGCTTCGATGAGTTCATGAAAGCGAAAACGGCCGAAGACTTCGACGGCAATTTAGACAATCTGTTGGGCGCCGCCTCCGACAAGCGATTGGAGCTGTGGTACCAACTATGGTTCCAATTAGAATTGGAAGCGCCTCCGCGTCAAACTTGTTTGGTCATCACGCTGAACGAACCGGTCATGGAAGAACTCGCGCGTGCTGTCGGCCGGCCGCTGCTGGGAAAACCGCGCGGACGGTTGTTAGAACTGGCCACCGGCAGCTGCGGCATCAGCGCTCAGCATGTCGTGTTGGGCGGCCCACCGGTGGACAACGTCGCGATCGACGAAGAAGGCACGATCACGTTGGTCAATCTGGTTGGATTGTCGGCGATGATTGGGATCACGTTGGCCTATTTCAGCTTCCGCAACGTGCGGGTGACGATGATGCTGTTCATCACCGGCGGCGTCGGGGCGATGGCCAGCCTTGCCTACGTTTGGTTCGGTGGCGAAAAGATGGACGCCATTTTGATGTCCATGCCGTCGCTGATTTATGTGCTGGGGCTCTCCGGGGCCGTCCACATCGTGAACTATTATCGCGACGCGTGCCATGAACACGGACATAAAGCTGCCGCCGAAGCTGCGATCGCTCATAGCTGGTTCCCGTGTTCCTTGGCCGCCTTCACGACCGCCCTTGGGCTTGGTTCGCTGTACATCAGCAACCTCGCTCCTATCTCAAAATTTGGTCTCTTTTCGGCGATCGCAACCGTGGCGACGCTGACCATTTTGTTCACGTTTTTGCCCGCCGCGTTGACGGTGTTCAAACCTGGCTATCGCAAACTGAATAAACGGAGCGATGGGTCCGGTGGCCATCAAAAAAACAGCGGCGGCATTTCCGAGGCGGTCACCAATTTTTGGCAGCACGTCGGCGCTTTTGTGATGCGAAACTACACTGCCTTCAGCGTGATCGGCGTGCTGGCGATTGCCGTGGGTGCTTATGGTATTTGGAATAAAATCGAAACGCAGGTTCACCTGCTGAAGATGTTTGATCCCGGAGCCAAGATCCTCACCGACTACCGCTGGTTAGAGGAAAACTTGGGCGAATTAGTTCCCGCCGAAATCGTCGTCAGCATCGACCCATCGGCTCAGCAGGAAATTTATAAAGAGACGATTGAAGGCCAAGAGAAAAAACAGCGCGAAGCTTATGCCAAACGGGAGTCTCAACGCCAAATCGAAAAACTGGGCAGCGTCCCCGACGTCGACGTCGCTGAACCGGAGATTCCACCATTCGAGTTTGACCAAGCCCAACAGCAGGAATACACGCGGCGTCTGTCAATGCTCGAACGCGTGCAACTATCGGATCGCGTCCGCACGCAACTGGAGCGCTATTTTGGTCCTGACGGGCTGGGAATCGTCGGATCAGGAATGTCCACGGACGTTTTCGTACCACTGAACGAATTCTCATCCTCGGATCCGCTGACACGAAAACTATCCAGTGCCCAGCTATACAAACGTCGGGGCGAGATGCTGGAACAGGAATACTTGGCCATTGCCGACCAAGGACAGACTCGGCCATTGGAACAACTGCAGGGACGCGAACTTTGGCGAATCAGCATTCGTCTGGCAGCGCTCAGTGACGTCGACTATGGCCGGTTCATTAACGATATGAAATCGGTTATTGAACCGATCAATAACGCATACCGCTACCGCCGACAGATTTTGGCCACGTTGCAACAAACGCAAGAAAACGGTCGCGCTCAGGACGCGACGGTGTTGGTGTTAGGCGGTAAACCCGAATTATCACCGGACGATCTTGATATTAAATCGCAATTCGAAGCCGGCGTGCCACGCGATGAACTGATCAACCAAACCAATATCTTCGCGACGACGCTGAAAAGTCTGCTGGCCGATCGCGGCATCACCAAAAGTCCAAAATTGGTTTGGGTAGACCCCGAAAGATATAGCTTCAATAACCCCGACCTGACGCCCAAGGAAAAGGAGCAGCTGACCAGCTTCTTTGAAGTTAGAAAGTGGCGGGAGCGCATCCGCAAGAGCGACTGTGTTGTGTTGATCGAGGACAACGAACTGTTTGATGTCGATTTAATCAAACAAAATGCAACCCATTTGATTGACTGCCGTGAACACAAGTTTCTGATCGACCCGGAGACCAAGGACCCGATTCCGGGTATGAAAACCGCGACACAGCGCAAGATGGCCGGCGAAGATGTCGGCATCACGACCATTTACACCGGCATCATCCCCATCGTGTATAAGGCTCAACGCGCCCTGCTGTGGAGCTTGATCGAAAGTATCCTGTTGGCGTTTTTCATGATCACTTTTGTGATGATGTTGTTGTTGAGAGATTGGGATCGTCCTTTTGAGCGAGGCAACTATCTGAATTTTCGAGGCGGACTACTGGCGATGATTCCCAA
>CAYOZV010000292.1:0-4339 GCA_964408465.1 uncultured Pirellulaceae bacterium | reverse complement strand
TCCGACCGAGACCTATTTAATTTCGTAGGTTTCGGGCGGAGCCTCAACCTCCCGGTTCACGCGAAAATCGACTTTTCAGTTCCCCTCGCCTTCGTTCCTAACCCTTATTGACGACTCTTTTAAACCTCTATGGCCGGCGACCCGAAAAAACCCAAGAGCAAAGCCACACCCAAAGGCCAAGCCACCACCAAAGGTAAGGCAAAACCTAAAGGAAAGGCTAAAACCAAAGGCAAGGCTAAAACCAAAGGCAACCCAAAGGCAACGCAAAGTCCGCCCACCGACGAAGCAGAATCGCCCGCAGTGCCCCAAGAACAGCATTTGTCCTACGAGTTCGATCCCACGTTATCGGCGTTTGACAACACAGCCAAAAAAGTGAGGCTGTTCCCTCAATCGCCGGGCGTGTACCTCATGAAAGACGATGCGGGCGTCGTGATTTATGTCGGGAAGGCCACCAACCTCCGGTCCCGCGCCGGCAGCTACTTCCTCAAAGCCGCCAAACAGGAACAACGGACCGCGGATTGGATCGGAGAAATCGCCGACATCGATTGCATTATCTGCGAAAGCGAAGTCGACGCGCTGTTGGTTGAATCGCGGTTGATCAAAGACATCCAACCGCGTCACAACAAAATCCTCAAAGACGACAAAACATTTCCTTATCTCCAAATCACAACGCATGAGGATTTCCCGCGCGTCGAAATCACGCGCGAACCGGCCTCCTCCGGCGTGAAGCTGTACGGCCCCTTCCCCAGTGCCGGCAGTCTACGAGGTGCGATTCAGGTTTTGCAACGCATCTTCAAATTTCGCACTTGTTCATTAGACATCAAAGACGGCGACCAGCAGTGGCGGTGGTTTCGGCCCTGTTTATTGGCCAGCATCAAACAGTGCACCGCGCCGTGCAATTTGCGCATCTCAAAGGAAGAATACAAAAAGGACATCAAGCGTTTACATTTGTTCCTTGGTGGAAATAAAAAGCGCCTGATCAAGCAACTCAATACGGAGATGTTGACGGCATCTAAAGATCTGGATTTCGAAAAAGCGGCCAAGCTTCGTGACGAAATCGAGATGCTGCAATCGCTCGATCGACGCGGCGAACTCGACACACACGCTCAGCCGGAAGTTTTCTACGTCGATCCTAAAAAGGGCCTGACCGGTTTGCGGCAGGTGCTCAAACTTCAAGAAACGCCGCGCTCTATCGAGGGCGTCGATATCGCGCACCTTGGCGGCGGGGAAACGGTCGCCAGTTTGGTCAAATTCATTGATGGGCTCCCGTTTAAACCCGGTTACCGCCGCTACAAGATCAAGAACGTCAAAGGCATCGACGATTTCCGTTCGATCCACGAAGTGGTCGCGCGGCGGTTCCAGCGGCTATCGGACGAACAAGAAGCGTTCCCCGACATTCTTTTGATCGACGGTGGCAAAGGGCAACTCAGCAGCGCCGTGGCTGCGTTTGAGTCATTGGGAATCCAGCCGCCGACCTTACTTTCGATCGCAAAGAAGAACGAGGAAATCTACCGGCCCGGAAATAGTGAACCGTTGATTCTCAGCCGCCACGCATTCTCGCTGCGGCTGCTACAATACGTCCGCGACGAAGCTCACCGCTTCGCTCAACACTACCACCACATTCTCCGCAACAAATCGACGTTTAAATAGCTCGTCGACGCTGACGATCCCACTCCGGTGGTTCCCTCATCCGATCCAGCCGGATCCAGGCGAACCAAACCGCCCGCGAACGTCAAACATCAAACGTCAGCCTGATGGCGATGCGATACGTTGTGAATTTCCGCTGGTGAATCTATACTGTGCCGGTTTTCGTACGCCAACAGATCCAAAAGAACAACTTCCATGCCTGACAACTCATCCGTCTCTTCGCTGCCGCTGTTTCTGGGCGTTGATGTTGGCGGAACCAATATAAAACTGGGCGTCGTGGACGACGCAGGCAAAACGGTCTGTTACACAAAGTTCCCCTCCCAAGCCGACAAGTCACCCGATTCGACGATCGAGCAGATCAGGCCGCTGATTGAGAAACTTTTGTCTGAAAAAGGGTACTCTTTTGACGACGTCGCGGCGGTCGGCGTCGGGACGCCGGGGCCGATGGACATTGAGGGTGGACGGTTACTGACTCCTTACAACATGCCCGGCTGGCACCATTACCCCATTCGTGACCGCTTGGAAAAAGCGACCGGCAAACCGGTGGCCTATACCAACGACGCCAACGCGGCCGCCTATGGCGAGTACTGGATCGGCAGCGGACGACAGTACTCCAGCATGGTGCTGATCACCCTCGGAACGGGCGTCGGCTGCGGCATCATCGTCGACGACGTTTCGATCGACGGGGCTCACAGTCACGGCGCCGAATGCGGGCACATCATCATCGACACCTCCCCCGAAGCATTGGTTTGCTCGTGCGGCAAAGCGGGCCACTTAGAAGCCTACGCCAGCGCCACCGGAATTGTCGCTCGGGCCAAAGCGGCATTGTGCAGCCGCCCCGAAAGTAGTTTGATGACATCAAATAGGGAATCTTCCCCGCTGTCGGCGTTGGCCGTTTCGCAAGCCGCAGACGCTGGCGACCCGCTGGCCAAGGAACTGGTTGAACAGACGGCCGAATATCTCGGACGTGGCATCGCGACGCTGGCACACATCATCGACCCAGAAGCCTTCATTCTTGGTGGCGCCGTTGATTTCGGTGGCGCCCAAACACCGCTGGGCCGGTCCTTCCTCGACGGTGTGATCGCCGAAACACGCCGGTTAGTATTCCCGGTCTTGGCTGAAAATCTGGTCGTGAATTTCGCGCAGCTGGGCGGCGATGCTGGTTATATCGGCGCCGCCGGGATGGCCCGCAGCCAATTCGCCAAATCGGCATCTGTTTAAACCCGATTTCCACCTATAATCCCGACACAGGTTACTCCCAGCGCAGATTTTGCATCCGTTTTACACCGATGGTACGTTTAAAAGTTGCCATCTATATTCACCGCCGGCCAAATCACTAAGCCACTCTATGTCACAAAAGATCGATCCTAAAAACATTCGCAACTTCTGCATCATCGCTCACATCGATCACGGCAAAAGTACGCTGGCCGACAGGCTGCTCGAACACACCGGTACGATCACCAAACGTGAGATGCAGGAACAAATTCTCGACGACATGGATCTCGAACGCCAGCGCGGAATCACCATCAAAGCCCGCGCCGTGGCGATGCAAGTGAAACATGAAGGCCAGTGGTACGAACTGAACCTGATCGACACGCCGGGCCACGTCGATTTTCAATACGAGGTGTCCCGCTCCTTAAGCTGTTGCGAAGGCGCTTTGTTGTTAGCCGATGCGTTTCAGGGGGTCGAGGCTCAAACCGTTGCCACCGGCTACGCGGCGATCGAACACGATCTCGACATCATTCCCGTCGTTAACAAAATTGACCTTAAACACGAACGTTCCGATGAAGTCATCCGCGAGATGGAGCAGACCATCGGCATCAGCGGCGATGAAGTCGTTAAAGTCAGCGCTAAATCCGGCATCAACATTGACGAACTGATCACCGCGATCATCGACCGCATCAAACCACCGGTGTCCGACGCCAAGGCTCCGTTGCAGGCGATGATTTTCGATTCACACTACGATGAATTTCGCGGCGCGATCACGTACGTGCGCGTCGTCAGCGGCACGGTCAAAAAAGGCCAAAAGGTCCAGATGGTCCGTGGCAGCAAGACCTACGAGGTCATCGAACTGGGGCAGTTTTGCCCCAAGCAAACGCCCTGCGATCAACTGGTCGCCGGGCAAGTCGGTTACCTGGTGTGTAATATCAAATCGTTGGATGACGTGAACATCGGCGATACGGTTTCGGGCATCGGCAAAGACGCGGCCGAAGCATTGCCCGGTTACCGCGAACCCAAACGCATGGTTTACTGCGGACTCTATCCCTCGGACGGTCAGGATTTTTCGGAACTACGGGACGCCCTGGGGAAGCTGGCCGTGAACGATCCAAGTTTTGAATTCATGGCCGAATCCAGCGATGCCTTGGGTTTTGGTTTCCGCTGCGGATTTCTGGGGATGCTGCACATGGAAGTCGTGCAGCAAAGGTTGGAACAGGAATCGGATGTCGATCTGGTTCAAACCGCGCCCAACGTGACTTATGAAATCCTCACCAAACGCGGCGAGATGCTGCACGTGCATCGCCCGCAGGACGTACCCGATCCAGGTGAGATCGAGGAGTTCCGCCAACCGGTGGTGCGGGTGAATTTGATCCAGCCCGAGGAGTACGTCGGGGCGGTGATTAAGCTGTGCCAAGAGCGTCGTGGGATCCAACAGAATACAGAATACCTGTCGGCGTCACGGATCATGTTGACG
>CAYOZV010000291.1:0-4347 GCA_964408465.1 uncultured Pirellulaceae bacterium | reverse complement strand
AAAATTGGTGGCAAATAAGCGAACGGTTCAAAATCATATGCTAAGATCCGTCTCCAGCTTAACGCAACTGACTTTATTATTACCCCAAGAGTAGCGACAGCTCACTCCAGCGATCGATGAGAAAGTCGACACCTTCACTCAATGCGATTCGAGCCTTTGAGGCGGCGGCAAGGCATGAAAGCTTTGCGAAAGCAGCCCAAGAGCTCCGTCTCGCCAAGCGCGGTCAGCCAACAGGTGTCGCAACTGGAGGCCGATCTGGGCATCCGGCTTTTTGAGCGAGTCAAGCAACGGTTGCGGCTTACCGGACCAGGACACACATACCAGAATTCGCTTTCGTCGGCGCTTGACCGCATCGAGAAAGCAACGACGGATTTGGTAAGCAACAAGGGCGTTCAACAGTTGCGAGTTGGTTCGCTGCCGTCTTTGGCGAGCTATTGGTTGATTCCGCGACTGCCCAGCTTTATCAGGCAGCATCCCACGATAAAGCTGCACATCGTGACACTAGAAGTGGATTTTGCTGCACTGGATCGCTCTCCCAATTTGCAAGGCGGCAGAATCGACGTTGGTCTTTTCTACGGGGATGGGCATTGGGACGGCCTGAAATCTGAAAAATTTATGACTGAACATTTGGTGCCGGTCGCATCTCCGAAATTGGTAGAGGAGTTCCAAGTCGATGGCTTGGATGCCGACGAGGCAATTAAACACCTTCCGCTGATGCAGCATTCGACTCGCCCCAGCAGTTGGCAAGAGTGGTTCCAGGCGAGAAATCAAGCATCCCGTCTTCCTGATGGCCCGAGCTTTGAACATTTCCATATGCTTGTCGATGCTGCCAAAACCGGCATCGGCGTAGCGCTTGTCCCGTTGTCGTTCGTTTCTTCTGAATTGAAACACAACAGACTCGTTCGACTGGGGCGACACGAAGTAAAATCGACGCGAGCTTACTACGTGGTTTCGAATCCTCTCCAGAGTCTCAGCAGTTCACGAACGCTGTTTACGCGTTGGCTCCATCAACAAGGCGATAACACTGACTAAAACTGCAAGTTTTTCTTCTTCTACGCCAATCAGGCACGGGAGCTTTTTGATTTGAAAGCCGACATTGGCGAGAGATTGCAAAGGCGATATTCGCGTCTGTCATTTCAAAACGATTTGATGCGAAATCCGTCATTACTCAATGTCAATGCTGGCGAAGCTACAGCCAAAAAATGGCTCCAGCGACGTGTTGCCACATCACTGGGCCTATTTGTTTTGCTGCAGAGCACTTCAGATTAATTTAACCGGCGGCGTCGAGAAACCAGCCCCATTGCCAGAGCCATCGCTACTGCGAAAGTGTTGGGTTCAGGTACCGATTGAGGCTGAATGCTGAAGTCGATCGAGTTGGTAGGAACGGTAACGGTCAACTCCGCTCCCGCGGGGGCGTTGAGCCAGTCAAATGTGAATTCTCCTTCCCAAGTCCCCGACCCAGCAGTGTCGGCCGCGAATCCGAGTTCGCCGAACGTAAGCGTGTGCACTCCCGCTTGAGTAATTGATTCTGAATTGGAAAGAACCTCTTCAACACCATTGAAGTTGGTGGTAGCGGTGGTAGTGAAGTCGACTGTACCACCACCGACCAAGTTGACAATAATTTCATAATCCAAACCAAAAGCCTCGTTGGCTTCGAGATCATAGCCTCCAGCAATTTTGAAGTAACTGCCTGTGGAGTTCCCAACGCCTCCGTCACCATTCTCAAGCTTAAACACGCCTGAGATTTTCAACAGATCTGCGGTCGCATTAACGTTTGCATCCTCTACGATCGCCGATCCACCCAAGCCGCCACTAGGTGCGATTGCATTCACCTCAAGCGAACCGCTGGTAATATCTCCACAGCAGATGCTTAAGCTGGAAGCAAGGAAGACTAGTGATTTGGCAAAAAATAAATTATTGAAGTGTTTTCATGTGTCGTGTCCTTTTAAAATTAAACTAAAACTCAATTGGAAGTCTCGGCCGAGACAAAACTGTGGAAGTGGAAGTGGAAAAGAATTTAAAACCTCGTTACGCAAATCGAAGGATCAAAAATGTGATCCTTCCACTCTCATAAAACCGAACCCGCTAGAGATAACAATCTTATTAAGAGTTTGTATGGCAAGAAGAAACGTGTCAATATTCTAGCCTGACGCCTTCAGTAGCCATGCTAAATGGTTGAGTAGAAAAAATAACGAATCCTTTGGCGACCTGTGAGTTGATAATGCTGTCGGAAGATTGAACAGTTATTCTTTTCCGTTCAAAACTATCCTTCGCAGCCGAAAGCGGTTTTACGAAGTCAAAACTAACAGAGATTTGACATTTTAAAATTGGCGAATCGATCGAAGGTCGGAGCCAACAATCCCCACTCACTCAACTGACTTTCAAATTTGCCCTCGCGGTGTTTGAAATGATTCTTAAACTAAGACTTGTCCTGATGATTCATATTTCGCCGCTGGAAAGAGACCGGCAAGCTCAATCGACGAACGACTTTAGAAACGTTTCGCTCGACACCGAAACAGGCTTGCCCACAACCATCGTCCAACGTCGCATTGGAGTTTAGCCCGGGGTGAAAAGGTTGAACGATCACTTGGAGAGCAACAAGGCGAACGATCCGACAGATATCGAAACCGGAAAAGAGCCACCGCCCCAATGGAAATAATCAAGCCGACAAGTTCCAGTGCTGGCTTTGCGTCGCTACTGGCGACGCCCTGCGCCTGCTTGGACCTCGAAAAGCTCGATCGCAACATCGCAAAGATGCAAACGCGAGTTGCTGAAACTGGATGGTCGTTTCGGCCGCATGTGAAGACGAGTAAATCGGTCGACGTGACCAGGCGGTGTTTCGCGCCGTCGGGTATTGGGCCGATCACCGTGTCGACGATTCGCGAGGCCGAGTATTTCGCGGACGCTGGGTTTACGGATGTTCTGTATGCGGTCAGCATCGTTCCTGCCAAACTGCCGCGCATCGAAGCACTGCTGCGACGCGGCGTTCGCACACAGGTGTTGCTGGACGACCCCGAAGTTGCCATTGGCATCGCATCTGATGTTGCTGCGGCCGGATTGAAGCTGGGGGTTTGGATTGAAGTGGATTGTGACGGACATCGCGCTGGCATTCCTTTGAATCGCCAGCCCGAGATTATCGAATTGGCACAGTTGATCCACGAACAAGCGGGATTGGAACTGGCCGGTGTGTTGACCCATGCGGGCGAATCGTACCTGTGCCGCAGCCAAGCGGATCTGCGCACGGCCGCGATCGCCGAACAAAATAGTTTGGCTACGGTGGCAGAAGCGATTGAGAAAAACGGAGTCCCCTGCCCGGGGCGAAGTATTGGTTCGTCACCCACCGGAATTAGCGGAACCCAAAACGCTGGAATCACCGAACTCCGGGCCGGCGTATTCATTTTCCAAGATTTGTTTCAGTCAAATTTGGGCGTTTGCGGTGTCAAAGATATCGCGTTGTCCGTGTTGACGACCGTCATCAGCCACCGGCGAGACCTTGGTTGGTTGATCGTTGATGCGGGTGGCATCGCGTTGTCAAAAGATCGAGGTACGGCAAAGCAAGTGATCGATTATGGATACGGTTTGGTTTGCGATGTAAATGGAATTCCAATTCAAGACCACTTGGTGACCGACGCCAATCAAGAGCATGGCATCATTAAGAACACCGCCGGCGAAATTGATTTTGATCGCCATCCCATCGGTAGTCGACTAAGGATCTTGCCCAATCACGCTTGCATGACGGCGGCGGCGTACGAGGGATATCACGTGTGGCTCAATGGTCAAATTGAATTTTGGAATCGAATCAATGGTTGGTGAAAACTTTCTCTGGTCACCGAGACTGGAATGCCAACCAGTATCGTCGAACCGGGAGCAAACTGGAATTTCGGGCCTGGCAAGTTGCAAACCTATCGCCGCTGGCAGTATCACGTATTCTGAGACGCCAATAGATATGATGAAACTGACGACCATCATTCGTAAATCAGGTTACCGCGGCAACGTTCGGATCGAAACACTGGCGATGAAACGCCGTGCCTACAATCCGTTTGTTGAAGCACCTATGAGTTTGAAGAGGGAACGTGAAACAATGAGAGCCAACGCTGACATCAATCCGAACGATCGAAAGTAAATACTGGGACAACTCACAAATGAAAATTAATAGTGCACTAGCGGTTTTGGTCGCGGCGGCGATGTTTGCTGTCCTGCCACCATGCGTATCGCAAACTATCACCGACCGAACGTTACCCAAAGCGGTCCAACCCATTTCCGGAACATTAGTTTTAGCCGGTGTGGGAGAACTGGCGGACCGCTCGCTGCAAACGTTCGCTTGGCTTGCGGGAGAAAGTGATGGCA
>CAYOZV010000290.1:3031-4348 GCA_964408465.1 uncultured Pirellulaceae bacterium | reverse complement strand
CCCATCCGACCCTCGGCCCGCGTAAAGTCTATGCCAATCTCGGTCAGGCTTACGGTAAAGAGGCTGATGAATTTGCGATCCTCTGGAACCCGCTAGACGCTTAAACCGGCCTCGAAAGCCCCCGCATCGGCTCACGCCGATGCGGGGTTTTTTGTGCCGAAAAGTTCACAATAAAACCAAAAGATGTGCTAGGCGTATATACATTATGGCAGGGGCGAACCAAATTTTGGAGCCTGCATCGGAAACATATGCAGGATTTGCGTGGGTTCACTTGCGCCTTAACCTCGAATATGGCCAAAATTTTGAGCTTGCAAACTCACTCAATAACAACAGCTTTACTAAGACAAAACCAAATTTCAGGTTTGAGAGGAAGGCTGATAAGCAAGCGCATAAATGGCGACTTGAGTGTTTTGAATCCCCCAATGCCGTAGGGTTAGATGCGTTAGTGTTTTGGCGGCAAGATGCTTTTCCCGGGGCGTTATCAGTTAATTATCACGATGCAGAACCATCTGAGCATAGGCCAGATTCATTCAAACTGTCTAACTTTGACTGTCACAAGCAACATTATGTTAAGGCCGACGGCACGAGGATAAGTGTCTTGAAATCTGCAAATTTTTGGCTTCAAATTTCAGGTAAACCAAAAGATGTGGAAGCCGAGGATCAAACATTTTCAGTGGTGTTTGACGGTGGTAAAGGCACGCGCAGGCGCATTGATGCCTTGCGGCAATTAACATCGCTTAGCCGAGACGGGGCTGACAACTTCAATTTACTCGGACGTCAAAAGATGTTTGCCAAGCTAAAAAACGGCCTGATTGCTCATGGTATTCGGTCTAAAAATGGCTCTTACAAAGACGTTGCGATAGCCTTGTTTGGCGCGGAAAAAGTTGAAAAAGAGTGGCTCTCTGAAGGCTGCGCACTCAAGGCTAAAGCCATTCGCGTTTCCAAATTTGGAGACCGTATGGTCGCCCAAGACTACCAAAGTCTTCTGCCTAAAAAGGTCATTTAGTAGGGGTGACGTTTTTAGAACGTCCCAAAAACGGGACTCCCAATCCTCTCAAAGTTGTGCCTTGATTCGTTTTGTGGACTTGCGCGGAAGGCGCAGACGCGGTGAATATGGGAGAATATAATGACTGGACAGCGTAGAAAAACACAACCGAAGCTAAGAAAAATATTACTCAATGCAAAGCCGAGCCCGTTTTACTTAACCGCCGAAGCTGCTGATTATCTTCGGCTTGAGAAGAATACTTTGGTTAATTACCGCACAAATTTGACGGGGCCGCGATTTCGAAGGCACGGCGGTAAAATTTGTTATCACGA
>CAYOZV010000290.1:0-2931 GCA_964408465.1 uncultured Pirellulaceae bacterium | reverse complement strand
CAAATTTGACGGGGCCGCGATTTCGAAGGCACGGCGGTAAAATTTGTTATCACGAGAAAGATCTTGAGGAATGGTCTGAAGACCATGTGGGTGAAGTGTCGTGACGCCGCTCACCCATATTCAATGCCACTATGTTCATGGCCTTATCAATCATCGATTACGGTTTGGAGCGCCTGAAAAAATCTTGCGTTTGGATAAATATCGGCAGCTCGCTGCCTTTAGCCCGGCCAAGACCCTCGGTTATATACGGTGGCGAGCCAACGAATATGGCACTCAGGATTGGCGTTTATATATCATCAACACAGACACAAACGGCTTGAGAACACTCGTTCCTGGGGTGTCGCCTGCGGTCAGGCTTTGCTGTTTCATCAATGGCCCAAAGGCCATGAAGCAGGCTTTGACCGCCCTTGATAGAGTAGAGCAGCAGGTGAGCGGCGGCTTAGAAAGCCTGCCTGCAAGCTACTGGTTGACGTTTAAATCGCGGTTGAAAGCAAATACTCCGTCACCCCTTTTACCGCAAAAATTTATGAATCTTGGAGCCGATAATGCTGTTTAAAGCTACGATTGGTTTGATAATTACGGCGGCTATAGTCATCTCTGTGCGGCAAATTATTGTCCCGCCGGAGCCGAGGCTCCTTTATAATCCCAGCCAAAGCGCGGCTGTTGGATGGTATCGCGTGCAATCAGACTTGCCGATTGAGCGTGGTTCACAAGTAGCTGCTTACGGGCCTGAATGGGCGCGCCGCCTTGCTGATGAACGTGGCTATCTGCCGTATAATTACCCATTGATAAAGACGGTTTGGGCGGTTGAAGGGGAAGAAGTCTGTTATCATAATCAATCGGTGAGTGTCCCAAAACGTCCTGATATTCCCTTGCTGGGGCAGGACGCTTTGGGACGCGTTATGCCTCAAATGTCGGACTGTATTGTCCTGAAATCGGAAGAGTATTTGTTGATTTCACCTGATGTGCAGAACGGATTTGATAGTAGATATTTCGGGCCTGTCGGCAAGGCTAACATCATCGGGCGGGTGAAATTCATTGGAAGTATTAAGAATAAGAAAAGCTCGGAAATCGTCGGTTTTGTGGGGTTTGGAGGTTGATTTTCTTAGGGCAAGATAAAGGGCAAGGCCCAAAACGGCCTAAGCCATTGTCTGCACATCTGTTTTTGCGGGACACGCAAAAATGGGCTTGGGACGTGGATTCGCCGCAATTGCCCATGATACATAAGAAAAATGCCGGGACGCGGCCTATTTTGGACTGTTTTGGCTTATTTTTGGAGGGACGGCATGGCTGACGACAATCCATTCAATATCAAACTCGGAAAGATATTCTCACCTAATGGCACAGGAAGATTTGTTAGCTTTGCAGGACGGGTTCGACGCGCCGCTAACACAGCCTCAAAATCATCCTCGGGTTCAAGGCGTCAGGCAGGCAATGCGGGTGAACAATTTTTCTCTCGGCGCGTTATTGTCAAAGTCCATCTCGTGAAAATGGGCGGCCAAGGTTACGCGACGCAAAAACTTCACGTCGATTATATCCAAAGAGACAGCGCCGCGCGTGAGGGCGACAAAGGATCATTGTTCTCGCGTGAAGACATTTTTGCGCAGGGCGATGAGTTCACTGAGCGCGGTAAAGGCGACCGTCATCAATTTAGGATTATCGTCTCGCCTGAAGACGGAAAAGAAATTGGCGACCTTCGCGCATACACCCGGAACTTTATGGCGCAGATGGAACGCGACTTGGGCACGCGGCTTGATTGGGTCGCGGCAAATCATTACGACACTGCAAACCCTCATTCCCATATCGTTGTGCGCGGCGTGAAGGATAACGGTAAAGACCTGATTATCCCGCGCGATTACATTTCGCATGGTATGCGCGAGCAGGCCCAGGTTTTAGCCACACGTGAGCTCGGCCCAATTTCACAAATTGACGTGGCGATGAAACTTGCCAAGCAGGTCAACCACGAACGCTTCACGAAACTGGATAAAGACTTGCTCAGTAAATCCGTCAATCAAATCGTCGATGTCAGTGCGAACCTAAGCGAAGGTATGAATTGGCAGCAGCGTTTTGAAAAGGGCCGTGTAAAAGCTCTGGCGAAATTAGGCCTGGCTGAAAAAGTCGGGTTTGGGAAATGGCGGCTGGATGACAATTTGGAGCGCACCTTGCGGCGCATGGGTGAGCGCGACGACATTATCCGCACCTATCAACGCGCAATGACCAAGGCCAAATTAGAACGCGTAGACATCAGAGAGCCTATTTACGATCCCATGGCAACGTCAGCGCGGCCGGTTACAGGGCGCGTTATCGAAACGGGTATAATGGATGATGTGAATGACCGCAGTTATATGGTGCTTGATACATTGGAGGGTGAAGCCTTGTTTGTTGAGACGGGCGGTCAAGCTAACATTCAAGAGATCACGCCGGGTATGATTGTTGAGGCGGGGCCGCAAAGCTATTCGCCCAAACAGTCCGACTATACCATCACAGAAGTCGCATCAAAGCGCGGCGGAGTTTATAGCCCATCCGCCCACGAAATGAGTGACCCATCTGCCCGCGAAGAATTTATACAAGCCCATGTCAGGCGGTTGGAAGCGATGCGGTGCGCAGGTCATGCAGAAAGAAACTCAGATGGGTCATGGTAAATACCCCAAGATTATCTTAAACGCGCGGCGGTATATGAGCGAAAGCGCGGGTTTAACAATCCTGTAAAGCTGGATGTAGTTTCAAGAGCGCCGCTGAAAGATTTAACGGAGACAATAGGGCGGACTTGGATTGATAAAGAACTGCGCTCTGGTGCTGCAAATGAGCATCCGTCTGGCTTCGGGGAAGAAGTTAATGCTGCAAAAGTGCAGCGGCAAAGGTTTCTTCTATCGCAAGGCCTAATCGGTAAAGAGCAACGCGTTACCGCGCAGACCTTGAAAGCCTTAGAGC
>CAYOZV010000289.1:0-4389 GCA_964408465.1 uncultured Pirellulaceae bacterium | reverse complement strand
CAGGCGGGAGCCTGCCAGGTAGTGCGTTCCGAGGCGGGAGCCTCGGAACGAGGCGTCGCGAGGGCCTTCGGTCGGCCGCAGTGGCTAAGCCTTTGGCTTTTTCTTGGCAACCCGCAGCGCGAATTTATCTTTGACCGCCGCGAGACAGAACTCGCCGCGATTAAAAGACAACTGCCGAGTCTTCACGACGCTGAAGCCCAGCTTTTTCACTCGGGCGCGAATCGCCGTGACCTCCTCGGCCATCTTCATATCCGTCATCTTCAGCGTCAAAATCATGCCGGTGACATCGACGTGTTGACTGGAAACAATCTCAGTGATCGCGTCCAGGGTATAAGTCGGAGTCGCGTTGAGGTCCGCGAACAGCCATTTTACGTCTTTGAGATCTTTCTTTTTTACTTCGTTGCCGCGCCGACGAATGTGAGTAAATTTTTCGTGCTTCAGAATTTCTGGTTCCATCTCAGCCGGATCGACGCCGATCACCGTTGCACCGGATTCTAACAAAAACTGGCAAGCGCCGCCGGGCGCTGAACCGATCTCTGCACAGACGTCACCTTCTTGAATGGGGATGCCGGCCCACAACAGTGCCTCACGCAATTTAAAATAGGCGCGACTGGCGACGTCGATTTCGGTATCAAAAAACGGAACGCCACCGGGCCAACGACCGGCAACCGTTGAGACGTAGTGAAATCCAAACCACCACTGATTGGGTTCGACGATCGCAACGTCCAATACCAGATCGTCGGTGCGGGCGGCTCGGTTTAGCTCGACGTCCCGTCCGGAGAACACGTCGGCTGCGGCGATCTGCTGCCCGACGGCTTTTGCCAGGGCCGTTTCGCCAGGTTCGAAACTGCGTTGGCCGGGCACCGCGCGGTCGCGCTGCCAGACGTGAATGTGGCTGCATGCCGCGGCGGCAGGGGAGGCAATAATCTGCTTCACCAATTCTGCGCCGTCGTCTCCGTCGGCGCGGCCAACGGACCACCCGCTGGTACGGGCGAACGTTGAGGCCAGCGCGAATTTCAGCGGCAATTTGGCGTCGGGGGATAATTTAAACGTGACAAAGCCCGGCCGCGAAAATGCGAACGACAGCCCCGGATGGCCTTTGGCGATCTCTGCTTTGACGACCGCTTCGACGCCCTGCTGGCAGCAGACGTAGATGAAGGGCGTTGGTTGAAGCAATTGTGATGTTGGTTCCATGAGCGCAATATTAACAGGAACCCATAATTACGTTGCGTTAAAAACTCAAAGCGTAGGGGATCTTCTGAAAAGATCCGGCGGGGCAAAGGAGCCTCGGGGCTTTTCAGACGAACCACACGCGGTAGCAAGGCCTTCTTAAAATAAGTGCCGGTTGTCCTTTATCGAATTCTATTAACCGAATTAAGGGGGCCAGCACCAGCCGCCGGTGCCGTGGCAAAGAAGGAAATGTTAGGAAAAAGGCTGGTCAAAGAAACCAGCGGCCAGCACCTTGCCGGCGGGGTCGCGAGCGTGGACCACGTTCAGCGTTGACATCGCCCAGCAAGAGCCTACCATGTTGGGCTTTCATTTCGCCTACTTCCGTCCCCCTAACCCGCACGCGAGCCTTCGTGAAAACCGCCATTGAAAAAGCCGATACGTTGATCGAGGCGCTTGGATGGATCCGCCGATTCCGCGACAAAACCACCGTCGTTAAACTTGGCGGCAGCATCCTCAGCGACCTCAACGCCCTCCGGTTCATTTTGCTGGACATTCATTTTATGGAGACCGTTGGCATGCGGCCGGTGGTCGTTCACGGCGGCGGCAAGCGGATCAGCGCGGCGATGGAAGAAGCGGGCATCGAACCCAATTTTGTCCAAGGACGACGATACACCGACCCGGCGACGATGGAGATCGTTGAACGCGTTTTGGGCGTGGAGACGAATAACTTTTTAGCCGACGAATTCGAAAAAATCGGCGGACGCGCGATGACATTGAATTTCGAATCGACGCCGGTGCTGACGGGGGAAGTTTTAAAACTGACCGGCGACGATGGGAAACCGGTCGATTTAGGGCTGGTTGGAGAAGTCACCAAAGTCGATCGGATGGTAATCGACAATTTGATCTACGCCGGGCAGACACCGTTTATCCCTTCGTTGGCACTGACGGCCGACGACGTGAAACTGAACGTCAATGCGGACACCGCCGCGACGAAGGTGGCTCAAGAGTTAAGCGCCGACAAATTAATCGTGCTCAGCGATGTACCCGGTGTGTTGCGTGATCCGGATGATCCCGAATCGTTGATATCATCACTGACGCGGACCGAGGCAGAGGCGTTGATCAAAGACGGTACGATCACCGGCGGCATGATCCCCAAGGTCGAAGCGTGTTTGGAAACGATAGACCGAGGCGTCAGCAAAGTCCACATCATCGACGGGCGAATTCGTCACGGCCTGCTGTTGGAAATTTACACCAGCAGCGGCGTCGGGACCGTCATCAGCAGCGATTAAAGGACGCTCCTTTGAACGCGTTTATTTGTCTATCGCAATTTAAAACCTATTTATAAAGGGCGTGCCATGCGACACGTTTTATCACTTTTTGATCTTTCCAATGACGAAATCCAGCGCGTGCTGGAAATTTCGCGCGAACTTAAACAGGGCGTCAAAGACGGCAATCGTCCGACGCTGTTGGAAAACCACAATGTCGGATTGCTGTTTGAGAAACCTTCGCTGCGGACACGTGTTAGCTTCGAAACGCTGACGACACATTTAGGCGGCAACAGTCTGTTCCTTGGTGAGGACGTTGGTTGGGGAAAACGCGAACCGGTTCAAGACTTCGTGCCGATCCTCACTAGCTACCTTGATCTGTTGGTCATCCGCGCCAAAAGCCACGCCGCTGTGGAAGAGGCTTGCGAGTTTAGTCGCTGTCCGATCATCAACGGGCTGACGGACGTTTCGCACCCCTGCCAAGCCTTCGCGGACATGCTGACGATCCAAGAACATTCGGCGGACGTGAGCCGTTCGAAAGTTGCTTTCTTGGGCGACGGCAACAACGTGGCCTATAGCCTTGCGATCATCTGCAGTCGGTTGGGGATCGAGTTCTCATTGGGGGCACCGGAAAAGTATCAATTTGATGCCGCGTTTGTCAAAGCCCTCAACGCCGCCGCCGGCAAAGAGCTGGTGAAGCAGATCGACGATCCGGTTGCTGCCGCCAAGGATGCAGAATTCGTTTACACCGACGTCTGGACCAGCATGGGCCAAGAGGCCGAATCGAAACAACGGTTGGCAGACCTTGGTGACTACCAAGTCAACGACGCTCTGATGAAACAGGCACGCGACGATGCGAAGTTCCTTCATTGCTTGCCCGCCCGACGTGGCGAAGAGGTGACGACCGAGGTTATCGAAAGCGGCAGCAGCCTCATCATCGACGAAGCCGAAAACCGCCTGCACGCCCAAAAAGGCTTGGTCGTCTGGTTGCTCCAAGAGGCCAACGCTTAAAGACGCCTCAGTTCCCCCATGTTTTGACTTCAGCTGGAATCGGTTTCAGATGAGTGCCGGGAATCTGCGCTTTCTGCGTGGCAAAAACAGGCTGATGATTGCGGCTAAATTTTAATGAACTAAACTGATTAAAACTTAAACCAACCCCTTCATACCTTAATAATCACAGACGCAACGATGCAAATTAAATCCGCTGACCAGTGCCAATTCGATATCCTTTCACTTGGCGAAGTCATGGTCCGCCTGGACCCGCGCGAGGGACGCGTCCGCACGGCGCGGTCGTTCGATGTTTGGGAGGGCGGCGGCGAGTACAACGTGGCGCGTGGATTGCGGCGTTGTTTTGGGATGCGCGGCGGATTGGTTTCCGCGTTTGCCAAAAACGAAGTCGGATTGTTGTTGGAGAATCTGATCCTCACCGGCGGCATCGACATGACACACTGTAAATGGTTTGACTACGACGGCTGCGGTCGTTCGGTGCGTAACGGTATCAACTTCACCGAACGCGGGCACGGTATTCGAGCGGCGCTGGGGACATCAGATCGCGGCCACACGGCCGCATCTCAATTGAAGGCCGGCGACATTGACTGGGAACACATTTTTGGCGAACTGGGCGTCCGTTGGTTCCACACCGGCGGCATCTATGCGGCACTTTCGGATACGACACCGGGCGTGATCGAAGAAGCACTCAAATGTGCCAAGAAACACGGCACGATCACTTCGTACGATTTGAACTTCCGCCCGTCGCTGTGGAAGGATTACGGCGGCAAGGAAAATTGCCAGAAGGTCAACCGTTCACTGGCTCCGTTTGTGGACGTGATGATCGGCAACGAAGAAGATTTCACAGCGTGCTTAGGGCTGCATGTCGAGGGACTGGGCGAAGAGATGAAAGAGTTGCCGATTGAGGGATACAAGAAAATGATCGCACAAGCGATTAAGGATTTTC
>CAYOZV010000288.1:0-4493 GCA_964408465.1 uncultured Pirellulaceae bacterium | reverse complement strand
CCGATCATCGCCGTGACGCTGCTGCTGATCGCAGCAACGCTGTTGGCGTATTTTGGAGCGAAAAATTTTGTGCTCCACCCCGAAGATGCCGACGGCAAATATCTCTGGCCCTCCTGGCTGGGGATGTTGAATCCCAATTCGACTTGGCTTCAGTTCGTATTGATGAAGTTGGTTCCGCTGGTTGCGGCGGGGACCATCGGCGCTCGAATCGTGCAATATCTGACGACCAGTTCGGGGAAGAGTCCGCTGTTTCGAGTTCCCGGGACCAAGCTGATCCTGTCTGCGTGCTTGGCACTATTTGTCATTGGAACGATTGCCCCAGAAGCGATCACCAACGATCCGGCAACCGCTGGAGAAGGTCCGTACTACCTGAACCTAAGCCTCAACGCGTTTAACAGCGAATTGGGAGTGAAGACGGCTTACGACGCGCTTTCCCCGGGCTTCCAAAACGAGGCGACCGGCAGCCAAGGCCGGGGTGCCCGATATTTTTCGAATCTTTCGGGCGTCTACTACCTGCTTTATTTTGGTTTGATTGGCGTCTTTGGAATTTATTGGGCGATAAAATCCAACAACAAAATCATTTGGAAGCGAAACCTAACGATCATCGCCTGTCAGTGGACGCTGTGGTGGGGGATTCCAACGTTTCTGGTCGCGCTGTTTGGCCGAAGCGCCTTCGCACCGGTGATCAAAAAGTCGATCAATGCTTGGCCACTGAATATGTCCGCCTTCAAAGTCAATCCCGTCGCGGGCCCCGGTGATCCCGATTGGTGGCACATGGTCGCAGTCGTGGGCGTTGTCTGGGCGGTGGTTTTAACGTTCATCGTCATTCCGTTGTTCACGATTCGATATGGCAAGATCTACTGTTCCTATATTTGTTCCTGTGGAGCGCTGGCGGAGACCGTTGGCAATGGGTTCCGACATCGAGGCCCCAAGGGCGACACGCCGCGCAACCTTGAAAAGTACGGTTACATTTTCATTTTACTGGCGACGATCGCGACCATTGCGGATTTGATGGGATGGCAACCGGTGCTCTGGATCAAAGGGGACCAACCGTTTCGAATGGATTTGTTGGGCTGGTACGATCTTTGGGTGGGAACGTTTCTTGCCGGAGCGATGGCGATCGGCCTCTACCCATTTTTGGGGCAGAGAATTTGGTGCCGCATGTGGTGCCCGCTGGCGTTTTGGATGAATTTCTGGGGACGTTGGTCAAATTTCAAGATCACGCCTGAAAAAGGAAAATGCATCGACTGCAATGTTTGTAATCAGTTTTGCCAGATGGGCATTGATATCAAAGGCCGAGCACTACGCGGCGAACCGGTGACGCTTGTCGATACTCCTTGCGTAGGATGTCAGGAATGTATCGTCCGATGCCCGATGCAAATTTTACATCTGGGTGACGGGCCGCAGAAAAAACTTGTGCAACTAGAAGGTGCGCCACAAATGGTGGGGAGTAAATAATGAGCAAGGGATCCAACTATTACAGCGGCTACTTTTGGATTGCTATGGTATCGTTCCTGGTGCCTCTTTTCGTCGGCTGGAAGGCGTTTGACAATCTCCAACCGACGACAAAACCTACTCCGCAACTTGACGCCAGCGGCGTCGATCATGCGGTTTGGGATTATTTGCTGAAGTCCTATGTCAGCGCCGGACTGGTCGATTACGACGGAATCAAAAAGGATTTTCTCTTCCGTGAATACCTGCGTGAATTAGGAGCCTGCGATCCGAACCGCCTACAATCCGAAGATGAAAAACTTGCGTTGGCCTGTAATGCTTATAACGCGTTTGTGATCAACGGAGTGATCAGCCACAAAATTCGAGACACCGTCGATGGGTTTTCGGTAAACGGTAAAGGATTCTTTGATTTAAACGAACATATCTACGCGGGAAAAACAGTCAGCCTCAACGACATTGAACACGGCATTATCCGCCCCACGTTCAAAGAACCGCGTATTCATGTCGCGCTGGTCTGTGCGGCGCGTAGTTGCCCTTCGATTCGCGCGGAAGCCTATGTTGGGTCGCGCGTGCGAGACCAATTGCAGGACCAAAGCGTTCAATTCGCCAACAACCCTCAATACGTGATGTTCGACAGCCAAGCCAACGAATTGAAGCTGAGCAAGATTCTCAGCTGGTACGGTGATGACTGGAACGATCGTTTTCCCGAGGGAGGCTATCTCGCTTGGATAGGTGAACTTGCTAACGACGCTGCTGTGAAGGCAGCCGCCAACAAAGCAATACGCGGTGACGTGGCCGTCACTTTTTTTGACTACGACTGGACGCTCAATTCGCAGGCAGAACCCGGCAGCGCTCCGGTGGCGAGGAAGAAGTCCGGTGGCTTTGGTTCGGGATCCAGCCCAGACCAATAACGCGGTAGAGCGCGAGCTCCCTGCGATACGTTGGACTAAAAACTAACATAAATTGATGATGACCCGATTTCACGCGGAAACCTAACGAGTTAAGTTCCTCAGGATGCCTCGGTCCACGCGCGCGCTGATTGAGTTTTAAGCGGTGACGATCTAGAAGTTCCAACTTTTTTGCCAACGCCCTTTGAAGAATTTGAACCGAAGGACCATAATTGACGTAGTGACCTAATAGCCAAAATTTGCGCTTTCAGAGTCCTGTCGTATTACCGCCCTTTTAGCTCCTTCAAAGCCCAAACATGCTTGGATTCGCTTCGGATTTCATCTTCTTCGCTCAGCTTCCTCAGGTCACCGATTGGCTGACCCCCGTCTGGCTGATTTCGGTGGGCATCGCCGCCGGATTCGTCTTGTCGATGTTGATGCTTGTGAAACTGGCCGTCCTTCAGAAGATCCCCTTGTTCAATTCTGTTGATACCGCATCGACGAAGTACCACGTGTTGAGCCTGCTGTTGGCGGCATTCTATGTGGCGTTGTTCTTGTTCTACTACCGCTGGCAGTACGGATCGTTGACGGTCGATGGCGATCTGATCTTCGCGTTGGCCTTTGTAATACCGATATGCCTTTTTGTTGGCTACGGAGCCTGGCGATTGGTTGCCAAATCAATGTCCGGCGAAACTTGGGCCTTTGCCACCGAAGGTTTTTTAGGCTGGATCAATCGCATCGGAATCGCATTTTTGATCTTCGCGATTTTGGGAGCCATTCTTGCTCCATTCAATGGATTCGGCATCGTGAAGTTCGTCGATGATCCGGGCGAGATGATGGCTTCGTTGGCCCGATTGCCGTTCGCGGGATCGCAGGTCGTTGAAATGGAGGTGCCGCCAAGCCCAATCGATCATTCGGGGGATTCGGCACAACTGAGCTTCAGCGGATCTGAACTGGTGGGTATCGATATCACAACCAACCAGCAAATCGAACTTAGCACCCAAGCGATCACTCCAGAGACCAATCGCGCTTTGGTTTATGAAATTGAAGCCAACGAAGAACCGGTCTTCCTCAGCAAAAGTTTCGCGCGTCTGGGCGAACAGGATTACGATACTTTTTACGTCAACAACTTAGGCGCGATGCCGGCCAATGTGAAGCTGGAGGTGCGTACCGCGCCGGTGATCCCTCAGGTGGCGATCATCCCGGTGGCGGCGTTCATTGTGGTGATGACCTACCTGTTTTATATGCTGTTCTGCGTGATGGCACCCAAGGTGGCCGCAATTGCGTTGTCGACTTTTAAAACCGAAGTATCTCAGCCACTTTTTCTATTGGTGACCGTCATCGGCATGGCGTTCGTGGTTGCCTCGATCTTTATTCCCTACAACACTTTCGGCGAAGACATCAAGCTTTATAAGGAATCCGGGTTAACGCTGATCCGCGTTCTGGCGATTTTTACCGCGATCTGGGCCGCCAGTAAATCGGTCGCCGAAGAAATCGAAGGCCGCACCGCGCTGACCGTGCTCTCCAAACCCGTCGGCCGTCGGCAGTTCATCTTTGGAAAGTTTTCGGGAATATCCCTGGCCATCGGTTTGCTTTTTATCGTGCTGGGTTTGTGGTTCGTGATTTGGACGGCCTATAAACCGATCTACGATGGACGCGAGACCTCGCAGAAAGTCGAAGAATGGTCACAGTGTTTCACCGAGGCGACTTTCATCATTCCAGCGATCTTCTTATGCTTCTTGGAGGTGCTTGTTTTTGTCGCTATCAGCGTTTCGCTGTCGACTCGTTTTGGCATTCTACCCAACTTCTTGATCTGTTTTGCGATCTACATCTTGGGGCATCTAACGCCTATGATGGTGCAGTCGGATCTGGTTGAGTTCGCTCCGGTGGTCACGTTTTCGAATTTGATCGCCGTTATTTTCCCAGTGCTGGACCATTTCGATGTTCGTGCCGCGGTCAATAATAATGAACTTGTACCGCCTCAGTATTTGGGTTGGGCGATTGTGTACACGTTCCTCTACGGGGCGATTGCGATGCTGCTGTCGCTGGTGCTGTTCGAAGACCGCGATCTCGCGTAGTCGCGTAGTCGCACGCCAACCACACCGAAACGTAGCACGGTTTTTCAAACCGTTTTAGTCCAACAAACGGATTAAA
>CAYOZV010000287.1:0-4519 GCA_964408465.1 uncultured Pirellulaceae bacterium | reverse complement strand
AAGTGTGCCGAACCTGTTTTCGAACACAAACCCCCCATAGTTTCTCCGCGAAAGAACACTCGCGCGCTGTTGCGCTCGTGTGCACTTTCACGGAGCGAAAGGCTACTATGGTTTACTACTTCATTAACGCCTCATCAAGGTTCATGACTTGGCTGACGACGACCGTCCAAGCTGCCACGGCCGCGGCGTCTAGTTCATCGTTGATCTTGGAATTGCCTTCATCAAGTAACGCATCCGCCTTCTCAGGCTCATTTTCGAATGCTTCCAACGCGGCGTCGAAGGTCGCCTTGAGCAGTTCAATTTCTTCATCGGAAAACGAACGAGCGAGGAACGATTGGCCAATATCGCTCGCTGATTGATTGAAGTTTCCTCCATCCTTAACCAGACGTTCGGCAACCTTCTTTGCGGCTTCAACAAATTGCGGATCGTTCCACATTACAAATGCTTGCAACGGAGTATTGGTCCGTTCACGTCGAACGCAGAAAACGTCTCGGTCGGGCGAATTCATGATCGTCATTGTTGGCGGCGCGGCCGTTCGTTTCCAAAATGTGTACAGCGACCTTCGATAAAGTCCGTCACCCGAATCAGCTCGATAGTAGCGCGTGTCAGATTGGGCCATCGCCACCTCCTGCCAAATTTTATCCGGCTGATAGGGTTTCACCGGCGGGCCACCGAGTTTGTCTACCAACAATCCCGAGTTCACAAGCGCCATGTCTCGCAGTTGTTCGCCGTCCAACCGCACCCGCGGGCCGCGACTGAGTAACCGGTTGTGGGGGTCTTGATTCAGCTTATCGGCGGTAATCGTTTGGGACTGGCGATAGGTCGACGAAGTTACGATCGTTCGCAGCAAACGTTTCAGATCCCAATCGTTTTCGACAAAATCGGCCGCCAGCCAATTGAGCAGTTCCGGATGAGAAGGCCTTGATCCAGTGACGCCAAAGTCTTCGGTGGATTCAACGATGCCTGCCCCGAAAAGGTAATACCAGTATCGGTTGACCGTAACACGCGCAGTCAGCGGATTCTCCGGAGACACGATCCACCCCGCCAAGCCCAAGCGATCTTTCGGGGCTCCCTGTTTAAAAGCGGGAAGCACCGCGGGAACGTCCGCCGACACCTCCTCGCGCGGCGAAGCGTAGTCGCCTCGGTCAAGAACATAGGCTTTGGGTGTCGAGTTCTTCAGTTCCTTCATCACAAGCGTGACCGGGACCTGGTGTTTGAGTTTCGCCAACTTCGCCTCGATCCCAGCCTGCCTCGACAACCTTTGGGCGATTTTAGGTTTCTCAATTTCAAGAAGCCGGTGCAACAACAGTCGGCGCTGGGTCGCCTTGAGATCGTCTATCTGAGTCTTCGCAAGCTTAGCGTCCTTGAACGCCTGCTGCTTCTTTGGGTCGGGGCTGTCTTTGTCATCGGGCGTGATGTCGTTTAGTTTTTTGGTTGCTTCAGCATCCAGTTTCGACACCGATTGAATCGTTGAACCAATGCGCGAAATGCTGGCCACCTGCAGACTCCTTACTTCAACCGCGGTAACCACATCGTCAAACAGATAAAAGTCACCAATCAGCACTTGGCCTTTTTTGATCGCGGCCACATTCCCGCCTTTGCCCCGATCGTCACGACGCCCAAACACGACCTTTGCCTCAGTAGCAAACGATGCTGTTTTGGGCAGACCCAATGCGGAGCGCGAACGGTACGTCTGCGCAACACCATCGACGTAAATACTTAACGGATCGTCGGCCCGTTTATCATCCATCACTACAAAAACATGATGCCACTTACCGTCGGCTATCTTGAGATCTGTCGTAATATCCAACAGTTTTTGCTGGGGGTCGTTCACGACGCGCACGATGGCTTGGCCCTTCCAATCCAGCGCAAGCTCCCAACCGATTTGATCATCGGCGAACATTTTCGACCAAATCGTCCCGGTGGTGCCGCGTTCAATCCGCAAAAAACCACCGCAGGAAAATGAGCGGCTGGAACCAACGGGTGCTGCATCCGCGCGACGAATGAATTGCTGTTTATTGATGACCGGTGTCGGGCCAAAAAGGCCCAACTTTGTTTCTACTTTTTCATCTCCAAACTCCACGTCAGCCGGCGATGGAATGTACTTGAACGTTTCGCCGAGAGATTGAATTCCAGCGTCTTCGGCAGGGGATAACTTGGCAACAATTGCATCGGCGGCAACGTCTTTGAATGCTGCTCGCCATTGCTTCAACTCTGCCCGCAAAGACATCGCAATCTCGTCGCGTTCCTCCTCAAGCGCTGCTTGCTGGGCGGCTTGAGCCAACGAAGGAACAGGCATGACCGGAGGAGGTGCGTTCACGTTGCCATCCTTTGCCTTCATCTCATTGTTACGAAAAAACGCCGTCAGCTGATAATATTCCTTCTGCGATATAGGGTCAAATTTATGATCATGACAGGCCGCACAGCCAACCGTTAAGCCTTGCCAAACGGCGAAGGTCGAGGCCGTTTGATCATTCGCATTGTTGACAGCGACTTCCGCATCGATGACGCCGCCTTCGCTGGTCGTGGGCAAACAGCGATTGTAACCCGAAGCTACTTTTTGACTGCGCGTGGCCGCAGGAAGCATGTCTCCCGCAATTTGCTCGACCGTAAACTGGTCAAACGGCTGGTTGCTGTTAAAGGCGTTGATCACCCAGTCGCGGTAAGGCCAGATCGCGCGACGATTATCAATATGAATTCCGTGGGTGTCTGCGTATCGGACTGAATCTAACCAATGCAGCGTCCAGTGTTCGCCGTAATGATGCGAGGCCAGTAAATCATCGACGATTTCTTGGTAAACTGCTTCGGTGGGGCTTTCGAGGAAACGCTTCACCATTTCTGGTTCAGGAGGTAACCCCACCAAGTCAAACGAAAGGCGACGGATCAAACGATGCGGAGCCTCGTCAGCATTGGGCAGCAGACCAACCTTGGCCAGCTTTCGGTGAACGAACGAGTCGATGGGATTTCGAACAACAGAATCTCGGCCGTCAGTTTTCGAACCTAAGGAAGGGTCGACCGCTGGTTGAAGCCGCGCGAAAGCCCAGTGTGTTTCGTATTGAGCGCCTTGATCGATCCAACGTTTGAGCAGATCTACCTCAGATTGGGTCAGCGGTGTTTTGTGCGATTCCGGCGGTGGCATCAGCAGGTCTTGATCAGCGGAAACGATTCGTTCGATGGCCACGCTGTTTGCAGAGTCGCCGACGACAAACGCGTCGAATTCAATCGCACTCTCACGATCGCTGAGTTTCAAATCAGATTCAGCGTTGTGCGCATCTGGCCCGTGGCAAGCAAAACATTTCTCCGACAACAGCGGCTGGATGTCAAACGCGAAGCTGATCTTTTGGTCGCCAAGACCCGTTGCTCTTTGCTCGGTAGTATCAATAGGATCGCTGCTTGAAGTTGATTCAACCAAAGCGGCCAATGGTTGGTTCGACTGGCCTACCAGTGCAAACAGCTTCTCCCCGTCAGTTTTAGGTCCGGACTGTGATTCCAGCACAGCAACCGTCCCCAGCCAACGCGTCATGTCAATCTCCAGAAAAGACTCAGGCGAGGACGTGGCCAGTGAAGCTTCAAAGCGTTCCACCTCTCTCCCTGCGACGCTGATCGTCAGTACCTGTCTCTCAGCATTGGACGTCGTCGGAATCCTCAAAAAGCGGCGATGGATTAACCGAGAAATTTGGGTCGCTCCAGACCCATTTCCCTTGGCGGCGACCGGGGGTTGAGCTTGAAGAGGCTTGCTAAACCCGATGTATCCACACAGAAGCAGCGGCAGCAACGAGGACAAAACAACTATGGTTAACGCGTTTTTGGGCATGTTGTCCTTGAGATAAAAAATCGTCGTGGCCAGGCATGACTGCTTCAAGTGTAAACAACCCTTTCGTTTAAAAGGATCGAAACTTGTCACCCCCCAGCCAAACTATCAGTAATCTGAGCGGTAAAGATCGGGAAAGGCGAATGGGAGAAGCTGTAGGATCTTGGCACAACAACCGCCCCGAAAGTTTATTCGGCCCCAGCCTAAGATTGGACGCTTCCTCTAAAATGCGCTTCAAGTTTCCGTGTTTTCGACTAAATCGGAAAAAATTCAAAAATCTGTTTAATCCCCTCTTGAGTGAATTCCGAGTATCCATATACTCCTCCTCCACATCGCTGATGAGAAGTGAGTTCAACGGAACGAGCATTGGGTGACACGCGATGGAGTTAAGTCGCCCCGATAATGCTTTTCTTTAAAATTCGAGTGTTGAACCGGTTGACGAAAGTCGACTGATTACTAAAATCTCGACCTCCACCATGAAGCCAGTTTCACGACACCGCTTCCTCTGCTCTGGAAACCAAACGCCAAGCTGAACGATAGAAGTTGCTGGTGAGAAGTATTGCTGCGAACCTACCTTGTGTGTAGTGGATCTTGTTAAAGATCCTTAGTCGTGGGGCAAACAGGATTTTTAACAAAATCCACTACGCCTCATAAGCAATCATTCTCACTGTTAATTTCGACTTGTCGATCTTGGTAGCAACCGGACGA
>CAYOZV010000286.1:3849-4542 GCA_964408465.1 uncultured Pirellulaceae bacterium | reverse complement strand
AACGAAAATGGCCTTCATTGAACGGTGTTGCGGCCAATCATAAATTTTAGTTTTTAAAAATTTGGATAGGAACATGGAAGAAGAAGCAACGTACATCTGCGACTCCTGCGGTGAAGAAATCGTCGTCCCGGTTGATCTTTCGGCCGGGGCCAGCCAGCGTTATATCGAAGACTGCCCCGTCTGCTGCAACCCCAACGAGATTTTTGTCGAAGTGGGCGAAGACGAAGAGGACGTCAGGATCTGGTCGCAATCTTCTTAATGGGTACAATTCAAGTTCAACATCGGTTTACAACTTGGATAAAATCAACAGGAGGATTTTAGCATGAGGTTTATTAGCTCGGTTTCCATCGTTACGGTCACACTTTTTGCATCGCTTTTGTTTTCCAGTGATGCCAACGCTCAACTCTTACCTCAGCTCAACAGCAGCACCGGCTACTACCCTTTCGTGATCGCGTTGCCCCAAGATCGCCAGCGAATTCGCAACACGCCGATTGAGCAGCGTCCAGCGCGCCCGCTGCATTTTTACGGCAACATTGTTCGGCAGAGCTATACGGTTCGGCCAACCGAACGCTCTCTGCTAACCACGCGACCCGGTGGGATTTCGTCTCGCCGCCGATAGGGGGCTGTAGCGGTAGGGGGCTGTAGCGGTAGGGCGCGGGCCCGCCGGTTTCGCCGCAGCGGGCGGCTTGGGCC
>CAYOZV010000286.1:0-3839 GCA_964408465.1 uncultured Pirellulaceae bacterium | reverse complement strand
CTACAAAGTTGACTTTCTGCTTATGTTATTCCGAAATATGACTCTAGGAACGTTTTCCGATCGCCTTGGTGCTGTACGTATTGCAGCATCGACAGCAATTTATGTTGGTCGCGTTTTAGTTTTTCTGATAAGCGCCCGTCATCGCGCAGGGCGGCGGTAAGTTCGCCGCAGAGGCTGACCTTTAATGGGTGCAGTGACCCTTGGATGACGCCCCAGCGTTTCATCATCGTCAGCGCCGTTTCCAATCGGCGGTCGTGTTTTTGTTTGAAGTGAAGTTTTTCGCGCAGCCACTCCATACCAAACGCATCAATCTTCTCTGATTCATGCTCCAAGAAATAATGGACACGACCATAGAATGCCGCGTCGGGGTTGCTCCATTGGATGAACTCCATTTGTGTCGCCAAATCGCGTTGGTCGTACATCAGCAGACACTCCGATGGCAAACCGTCCCGCCCTGCCCTGCCGATTTCTTGATAGTACGATTCGACCGAACCCGGTAGATCCGCGTGCAGGACGTAGCGAATGTTGTCCTTGTCGATGCCCATTCCAAACGCATTGGTGGCCAGCACCAAATGGCCATCTTCGCGCATGAACGATTCTTGTAATCGCCTACGCTCGGTGCGGTCGAGATCGCCGTGATAAATAAGATGCGGGATTTTTTGATCCCACAGCTGAGCGCTGAAGTCCATCAATTTTCGGATCAACGTGAAGTACACGATTCCACTTCCTTCGACCCTTTTACGTTGTGCGACGATCAGTTCCAGTTTTTCGTCATCGTTGAAAACCGTTTCGACGGCCAAACTGAGGTTGGGGCGGTCGATGCCTTCGTGAAATGTTTCTACCTCTTCGGCCTGCAGATCCAATTGGGCAACGATGTCTGTTTGGACTTCGGGCGTGGCCGTTGCGGTCAGCGCGATGGTGCAGGGTGAACCAATAGACTGTCTAATTTCTCCAACCCGAGTGTAATCGGGGCGGAAATCATGCCCCCACTGGCTAATGCAATGGGCCTCGTCGACGGCCAGGAGCACGATGCTGCGCTGATCCAGAACGTCCAAGAAATCTTGCTTGCGAAATCGCTCGGGAGTCACGTATAACAAATCCCATTGTCCCTCGGCGATCTCCTGATAGCGTTGTTCACGTTGGTGGCGCAGAAGCGCAGAATTAACGAACGTCGCCCGCACGCCTTTGCTGATCAGCGCGTCGACCTGGTCCTTCATCAGGGCGATCAACGGAGACAGTACCAACGTCAGCGGCCGCTTCGCCGACGGCGGCGTCGGCGCTGCGGAAGTCGCCGGCGTCCAATGGGGCGGGCCGTTTTGCTGGCCGCCGCCGCTGGCCAAGAGAATCGCTGGAATTTGAAAACAGAGGCTCTTGCCCATCCCAGTGGGCATGATCACCAGTGAGTGTTGGCCGTCGAGGGTTCTTTGGATGATTTCCTGCTGCGGCCCGCGAAAATGGGTGTGCTTGAAATAGCGCTGAAGTGTGTCTTGGGGCGATGGCAATGGGGCGCACTTATCTGTCAGGATGGAACCAGTTGAGGGCGGTAATTTAGCACAATTTCAAACGCCGGATTCAAACGAATTCCACTAAACGAATTCCACCAAACGAAGGCCTAAGGTGCCCGCAAAAACGGCGAGGCTCGCTAGCAGCGGGGATAGCTGGGTAAAATAGTCTGTTTCTTTTGCCCGACTCGTCTGTGCAATCGGTCCAAAATCCATAGAATCGGTTTCCCGCTCAAAAGGATTGAGCTGATGTTACACACCAAGACACTCATCCAAGAATAACACACCCGGAACATGATTTCCGGCGTCTAAGAAAGGATTCTGACATGCTTCGCTCGAGCTTTGCTTCTGCCTTATCCGCCCTAGTTGTTTTGTCCGTCATCACGGGGCGCGGTCTCAGACTGTCCATGTTCGGCCTTGTTTTCGGCTGCGTTTTTATCTTGATGCTACCTGCGGATGTGACCGCGCAGCAGTCGCGGGCGACCATTAAAGAGTTGTCCAGCCTTGAGGAGAAACCTTTCGAAGATCAATTTTGGAAGTATCTGATCGGCAACAACTATAAGAACTGGGCCCCCGGGCCCGGTCAAACGGGAGATTTTTACACAGGGCAAAACCCTCACGGTGCCCTTTTAAAGATGTACCTCAACCGAACGGCTGCTGGTAGAACACACGATTTCCCGATGGGCAGCGTTATCATTTTGGAGAATTATCGGGCTGACCAATCGCTGAAGACAATTTCAGTCATGTACCGCACCGATGGATTCAATCCTGAGGGCAACGATTGGTATTGGGTTGACTACAATCCTGACGGCACGGTGGTCAAAGCCCCCGTCAGTGGTCAAACCAAAGTAAATCAAGTCAGTGTTAACAGCGGGATGCTGAAAAAGACGATGGGCCGTGCCACCAATTGTATGGGCTGTCATCAAGGCGGCGAGGGATTGGATTTCGTCTTCTTTAATGATAAAGCGGTTGACGGAGAGAGCCTCGGTTCCTTTCAGCGGATGGCGGACAAGCAACCGCAGCTAGAAGCGCGCTGAAACAAACAGAAATCGCAAGACAAGTCTTTGCCGGAGATTGGGGGCCTGTCTGTCACCGCAGTTCGCGGTGACACCTGCCGTTTGGGTGGAAGTTATTTCAACTTCAGAGACGACATTAGCGAATCGAAACCGCGGTCACCGACCCTTGAGAGGAGTTCGCGATCGCAGTATCAGGCTTCGCAGTATCGAGATCCGATTAAGTTCAATCCGCAGCCCAAATGCCGAACGAAGTTGTGAAATAGGTGATTCCGTTTAAGTCGAGTATCGACTTCGTTTTCACTTTTGGGACTTATTTTTGATTTCGGTTTCTACTTCTTCGGCCAGCGTATTTAATTGCTTCATTTGCTGCTGAAATGATTCGTTCAGTTGCTCGGACTTCTGGTTGTATTCGGCCTGAAGTTTGTCCATCAGCTTGCTCAGTTTGTCGCGGTTTTTCATAGCCGCGGCGACGCCCGTGGAGGCAACCTCCTCTGCCGCGTCGACAGAATCCTCGTAAGCGGCACCGGCGATGTCCTTCAGCCCGTCCAAACTCTCCAGCGGCGCCGTTTTCAGTCCGCCGGTGGCTTCCTTAATTCCCTCTTCGATCATTTGCCCGAACGGCATTTTGCTGAGCAGATCCAGATTTTTGTCGATCAGCTTGCCGACGTCTTCGGCGGAAAGGTCTTCTTGATTCAGTTGTCCAGTCAATGTCTTCATTTCGGCTTCGTAGTGCTTTGACCACTGGCCCCACTGCCGGTTTTGCGACTGAGCCCATTTTTCGGTCCGGCCCTGAACCTGTTTCGCCCAGTCCTGCCAGTCCTGACCGTGTTCGTCGGTCCAGCCTTGCAGATTGTCGCCGTGCTGGTCCATCCACTTCTCCAATTGCTTGGCGAATTCATCGCTGACTTCGCTGACCTGTTCGGCGACGTCGTCCATCGTTTCGCCGATCGCCTCAGCAGCACCGCCGGCGGCATCGGTGACATCGTGGATCTGTTCGGCGACGTCGTTGGGTGATTCTTGGGCCTTCGTTGGTGCGGCGGTCGCGATTGAGAGAAGACCGCTTAAAGCGATGGTGAGAATCGGTGAGCGTTTCATCTTGTTATCCAGTGAGCAGAGGTTTAATTTTAGGGCTTCGATAATTCAATCATTTGGCGCAAGTGCGCAGAAGGCAAGCGGTCCGCCGCAGATTGCCAGAGATTGGCGCTAAAACTTGTTCGAAGACAGTAGCAAATCGCTCGTTCGCTCGTTCCCAGGCTCCGCCTGGGAACGCACTACATGGATGGCTCCCGCCATCCGAAGCTCGGCAGGCGGGAGCCTGCAA
>CAYOZV010000285.1:0-4583 GCA_964408465.1 uncultured Pirellulaceae bacterium | reverse complement strand
GTACTCGGTACTCGGTACTTCAAACGCCCCCCATCCCACCTAACAATCAAACTCCCACAACAATCCCGCCCCCTCCCCAACCGTTTACGGTTTCCGTATTGAACTTTTACTAAGCACAGCCAAAATACGGCTTTTTCACAACCCACTTACCGGACACCACCGATGGTCAAACAGCCCACGATCGAAAACAAAACCTCTCACACACCAACGATCATCCTCTTGGTTCTGAACCTCATCGCCATCCTTGCCGTGCTGGGGCACGTGGTCTACCACATCCCCGGTTCAACCAACGCCGCGGCCCCCACCGCCGCGCCAGCAGTGGCCAAAAGTTTGGAATCCAATGGCGTGGGAACCATCGGGCTGGACAATACCAACCGAGTTCAATTCGACCTAATCGAACTTGCCGGCGAAGGGCAGCAACCCGAGGTTCTGCAAACCGTCACCGTCACTCAGCAAGACTTTTTAAATTCTCTCGAACGATTCCAAACGTTTGTCAAAAAGCTAGAGGACGAAGATCTCATCCGCCGCAACGATGAGTAGCTTATTGATCGAAATTTCTGAGGGCTTACAATTGGGATTCTAAGAATGAAAAAATCCCGCCCGCAGAAAGCATTTAATGTCGGATCAAAATACTGGCCAGATTGACAACGTCCTCCACGAAGACCGCCTCTTTCCCCCGCCGTCGGAATTCAGCGCCGGTGCCCAGATCGGCAGCATGTCCGATTACCAAACGCTGTACGATGCCGCGGTCAACGATCCGGACAAATTTTGGGGCGACATCGCGAATCGCGAAATGCACTGGTTCAAACCGTTTGATACCGTCTGCAATCAAAGCGGCAAAGACGTGACCTGGTTTGCCGGCGGCCAGACGAACATTTCCTACAACTGTTTGGACGCCCACATCAACGCCGGCAACGGCGATCGCCCCGCGATCATCTGGGAAGGCGAACCCGGCGACCAACGGACGCTGACCTACAAACAACTGCACGCCGAAGTCTGCAAATTTTCCAACGCGCTCAAATCGCTGAACGTGGGCGTCGGCGATGTCGTTTCGATCTACATGCCAATGACCCCCGAACTGGCGATCGCGATGCTGGCGTGCACACGCATCGGAGCGATCCACTCGGTCATCTTCGCTGGATTTTCCGCCGAAGCCATCGCCGATCGCAACAACGATGCGTCGGCGAAGATCCAAATCACCAGCGATGGTTTATTCCGCCGCGGCAAAACACTACCTCTGAAAGAAACGGTCGACGCCGCGCTTCAAAAATCGCCAACGGTCCAGCACTGCATCGTGCTCAAACGAGTCGAAAACGAATGCAACATGACCCAGGGCCGCGATGTGTGGTGGCACGATTTAATGGCGGCCGCCTCAGTGGACTGCCCGGCAACGCCGCTGGACAGCGAAGCCACCTCCTTCATCCTCTACACCAGCGGATCGACGGGAAAACCCAAGGGCATTCGCCACACGACCGCCGGATACAATATCTGGGCGCAGAAAACCTTCGAGTGGGTTTTCGATTGGAAGGTCGACGACGTTTACTGGTGCACCGCGGACTGCGGTTGGATCACCGGACATAGCTACATCGTGTACGGACCGATGGCTGCCGGCGCGACGTGTCTGATGTACGAAGGCGCTCCCAATCATCCTGCGCCCGATCGTTTCTGGGACATCGTTGAACGTCACAAAGTTACCATCCTGTACACCGCCCCCACCGCAATCCGCGCTTTCGTTCAATGGGGCGACCAGCACGTTAAAAAACACGACCTTTCTTCGCTGCGGCTCCTGGGTACCGTTGGCGAAGGGATCAATCCTGACACGTGGGTTTGGTATCACGAAATGATTGGCAACAACAATTGCCCGATCGTAGATACTTGGTGGCAAACAGAAACCGGCGGCATCATGATGAGCCCCCTGCCGGGCGCGACGGCAACCAAACCCGGCAGCTGTACCAAACCGCTGCCTGGGATCGTTCCAGTGATCGTCGATGAATCGTTGACTGAGGTCGGCCCCAATCAAGGCGGCATGCTTTGCATCGCCAAACCGTGGCCGGGAATGCTGCGTGGTATCTGGGGTGACGAAAAACGGTTCGAAGAACAATACTGGTCAACCTTCCCCGGCAACTATCTCACCGGAGACAACGCTCGCATCGACGACGACGGATACTACTGGATCATGGGCCGCATCGACGACGTGATCAACGTCTCGGGTCACCGGCTGAGCACGATCGAGGTCGAAAGCGCGCTGGTGTCTCACCCCAACGTTGCCGAATGTGCGGCCGTCGGTCGTCCGCATGAAATCAAAGGCCAAGCCATCGCCGTGTTCGTCTCGATCAAGGACGCCCAGCCCGACGAAGAACTGCGCAAGCAGCTGAAGCTTCACGTCCGCAAGGAAATCGGCGCCCTCGCGGTCCCCGACGACATCCGCTTCACCCAGTCTCTTCCCAAAACTCGCAGCGGAAAAATCATGCGTCGTCTTCTGCGCGACATGCCCGCCGGACGCTAACCGGCGGGCGACGTCAGCACGCTTGAGGACTTAAGCGTGCTTGCGAAGCTAAAATCTGACGATGAATCCTAGGCGGTGCCCCTGAACAAACCGTTTTGGCAACGCCCTAAACTGAAACCGTGGCCCAATGCCCTATGCCGTCTATTCAAGTGCGTTCAGTTACACAGACTGAGCGGCTGGGCGCTAGCCGCTGGTTTGTTCGCCTAACCTTTTCCCCAATGTTTTCTTCCTGCGTACGGCACGCGCGGCTAGCGCCTTGCGGTTCCGTTGTTCTAAAGCGGATACCACTTGCCCAACAACTGGACAACGGCGGCAACTTCGTTAGATTGATTTTGGTGGGTCAGGGGAGGTTTCCTTTGGACGAAAAAGGGGTTAAGTACCGTTCTAGAGGATATTTCCTGCCCGACTGTAGGATTATTGTCGTAGCTGGGGCTTCCGGCACCGCCGGTCCGGTGGCGGGAAGCCTTCGCTACATACGGGCGTCGTTCTGTAAGAGCTACTGAACCGTTGGTTGCTGGCCTCGGTTTTCCGGGGTGGCTGGTTCGCTGACCGACCGGTCGATTAGCTGGCCGGTCTCAAAGCTTCGGCGCTCTAGAAAGCCACCGGACAGGCTTTTGCAATCGATCCGAACTTCATTCCCTTCGACGACGATCGACGCTTTGCGAATGACATTTTCGTCCTCATAGCCGAGCCCGTCTACTTGCTCCCACCATCTTGGCATACCTTCGGTGACCCGCCTAATACTTCCGGAAGTCCAATGCCCAAAATCGTAAATCAACTTGTCGTCCTGAGCTTCGGGGCCGCCTAGATGCTTGGTCACTACGTGTTCGACATAGCGGGCATCTGCCACAACAACGGCGTTGTCTTCCTCGACAGTGAACGTGATTGGTGACCAAGGTTGCGGGCCTTTTCGCTCTGTCACGCGGATTTCAACGTCGAAGCCTTCTATGCTGTAGTTAATTCTAACAAGCCCAAAGTGAACCAAGGGCACCCTGCACTTTGTTGTGACGGTAGCGCCCGCAGCCACCGGTTCAATTTCGCCCGCCAACGTGTTCGAGCCCCAGAAGTAGGAAACGTCAGTGAGTTCAGTTGTTGTTCTATTTTCGATGGTGATTGCCGATGGTCTGCCTTGGCTCATGACCTGGCCAGCTAGAGTGGCTGCGACTGGAAAGTTGAGCAACAACAATAGCAATCCGATCGTGGATCTTCTTGACGGTTCGCGTCGTTGATCTTTGGCAAGCTTCCGAATATCTGACCTAGCCGAAAGGTAGAAGACAAATCCCACGAGAGTAAGCAGCAGGCCAGTCAGAATTGTGAACAAGCCAGCGACTTCTAACCATTGCCAATTGGTCAGACGCCAAGCAACGTACACGGAGCAGCCGACGGAGAGCGGTGCCAGGGCACAAATGCAGGCGACGGTCGCTTTTCTTTGCACAGCTTGTGTCTTCATTAGGTATACGGCTTTCTTTAGGGCTGACAGTCGGAGACCCCCACAGCATTGGGGTCTGTTGCATGTTTTCTTTTGCCATCGCAGTGGGTCGCCCCGGATAAAACAAAGGTGTCAGCGACGGTCTCAAATAGCGTCAATAACAAAACGGTCAGGGGGGAAAGGGGACAGGTCCAATAGTGTTCGGCACGAGCTTTGCCGTGAACTGATCGTTCTCATTTTAAGTGATTTCAATGCAATAACTAGCATTGCGCTGCCTGGTTGATTGTCGCATAATCTGATGATGGCAGGCAAATCATCTGAACGAAGGCGAAAAGGGGTCAGGCTACATTTTTAATGTAGCCTGCCCCCTTTTATTTGCTGACCCCTTTTATTTGCCCTATGAATTAGTGTCGATGTTTTACTCCCCGGCGCGCTATCAGCTCGGAGAGCTGAGCGACATTGTCGCTCGATTCTCCGAATCGGAAGCGTGGCGCTCGTTGAAAGTTGAACTTAGAAAGTTATTGAACGTTCGGTTTGCCTTGCAAGGGAAGACTCGAGGTGCGTAGGCTGCGACTGTGCTGGTGCCTTGAGGGCTATGAATTAGTGTCGATGTTTTACTCCCCGGCGCGCTATCAGCTCGGAGAGCTG
>CAYOZV010000284.1:0-4589 GCA_964408465.1 uncultured Pirellulaceae bacterium | reverse complement strand
CCGAGCTTGGTGTCGCGAGCGACGCACTCGAACTCTTCGATGTGGATCGACGTGTAGGTGTCGTTCTTGACCAATTCTTCGCTGATGATGATCGCATCTTCGTAGTTACAGCCGTCAAACGACATGAAACCAACCAGAACATTGCGGCCCAGTGCCAATTGGCCTTTATAGGTTGCCGCACCATCGGCGATGATCTCGTCGCGTTCGACCCGTTGACCCGGTTTGACCAAAGGCTTTTGGTTTTGGCAGGTGCGTTCGTTGAGACCGACGTATTTCTTCAGCGGGTAAACATCGCCGCCGATCTCGATGCGAGTCGAATCAACGTAGCTGATTTTTCCGGCCCGTTTGGCCTTGATGATCATGCTTGAGTTTTCCGCGACACGGCGTTCCATGCCTGTTCCAACGATTGGCGGTTCAGCTACCAACAGTGGAACGGCTTGCCGCTGCATGTTGGAGCCCATCAACGCACGGTTAGCGTCATCGTGCTCCAAGAAAGGAATCAGGCCCGCAGAAACGCCAACCATCTGGGCGGGAGCGATGTCCATGAAGGACACTTCTTCGGGGGCAGCCAATTCGAAGTCAGCACGGAAACGCGCGATGACGTTTCCAGCCAAGTGCTTGTTGGGAATAATGTTACCCGAAGCGTCGACCGGCGTATCCGCCGGACATACGTACACTTCGGTTTCTTCATCGGCGCGGAGCCAACTCACTTCGTCGGTTACCTTACCCTTTTTCACAACTGAGTAAGGCGTGACAATGAATCCGTAGTCATCCACGCTGGCGTAAATCGCCATCGAAGAAATCAAACCAATGTTCGTGCCTTCAGGTGTCTCAATCGGGCAGATACGACCGTAGTGAGAAATGTGAACGTCGCGGACCTCAAATCCAGCACGCTTACGATTCAAACCACCTGGGCCCAACGCCGAAAGACGACGCTCGTGTGCCAACTGAGACAGTGGGTTGGTCTGATCGACCACCTGAGACAATTCGCCACGACCGAAGAAGTAATCAATGGCGGCCGAGATGCTCTTGGGGTTCACCAAGCTACGCGGCGTCATGTCGTCGACTTCTTTGAGGCTCATCCGCTCTTGGACGGTGCGGCGCAGTTTCAAGAAACCTTTTCGCATTTCATCGCAAGCCAATTCGTCGATGGTGCGCAGACGTCGATTGCCCAAGTGGTCAATGTCGTCGATGAACGCATCGGTGCCAGGCGTCGAAAGATCCAAAATGTATTGAATCGAAGCAAGGATATCCTCTGGCCGCAGCGTCATCTCTTTTTCGCTGACGCCGAGATCCAATTTTCGGTTCATGCGGAAACGTCCAACGCGACCCAAGCGATAGCGGTTGGTGTCGAAGAACTTTTCGCGGAACAGCGTGCGAGCCTTCTCCAACGCCGGCGGGTTACCCGGACGCAGACGCTGGTAAATTCGCAGCAGGGCTTCTTCGTGACTGGAGGTGTTGTCTTCAGACAACGAGTTAAAGATCAGCGGAGACTTGGGAGCCTGCATGATCTCGATCACCTTCAATTCCGAAGAGCAGATCGTCTCCGCAGTTTCCTTGGTGATTTTCTTGCCGGCTTCGACGATGATTTCGCCGGCTCGTTTGCTGGTACCAGGGTAACAAATATCATCGACGGCAATCTTCCCCTCGAGCTTCGCAACGCTGCGGCCGTCAAGAACCTTTACCTTCATCGTTTCGTAGAACGCACGGAGAATGTCAGCGTCCTCGCTGAATTTTGGATCCATCGCACGCAGCAGCGTCAGCGCGGAGAACTTACCGCTCTGGTCGATGCGAACGGTCAATGCGTCCTTCTTGGTGACGTTGACTTCGATCCAACTACCGCGTTCGGGAATGACGCGGCAGGAAGGCAGTTTCTGGTTGGTCGTTGTGTCAGATTCCAACACGAAGTCAATTCCAGGGCTGCGATGCAGTTGGCTGACGACGACACGTTCGGCACCGTTGATGATGAACTCACCGCCACCCATCATGATCGGGATGTCACCGAGATAGACTTCTTCTTCGACCGGTTGCTCTTTCTCAAGCCGCAGCCAGACGCGGAAGGGTTGCCCGTAGGTCATCCGCAACTGGCGGCATTCTTCGGGGGTAAAACGAGGCTTACCCAGTTCGTAACGGACGTAGCTGAGCGCAAGTTTCTTGTCATAGCTTTCGATCGGAAAAATTTCCTGCAAGACGCCTTCGATGCCGTGCAGTTTTCGTTTTTCAGGATCGCCTTCATTTTGAAGGAAGGCGCGGTAGCTGTGTGTTTGGATCTTCGTCAGATCTGGTGGCACGTGATAATCACGACCACTACCAAATGTTCGAACAGCTTCAGGCTGTAATCTTCTCTCTACAGGGCATGCCATGTGCGCAGAATCTCCGGATCAGATTTAGGCAAAAACGTGGCGACTGGACAGGTCGCTGTTTGGTAAGAATTGAACTAACAGCGCAACGCGTCTAACACACTTGTTTGCAGGGTGAAATCGAAAAAGTGTGCGGGACAAACGCATGCAGCTCCAAAAAAATATCATCTCTTGCTTGGCCCAACCTACGAAACTCGTGTTGCCACGAGGGGTGGATTGGCCTAAAAGTATTTAGACGTTACGTGCCGACAAACACTTTCAGTTTTGACTTAAACAATCGTTTGCAACGAAACTCGTTTCGCCGATACGACGTTTGCCTATAGCATCATCAACGTCACTCAGCACCCGCCGAATAACGCGTCTCTTCTCTCCTCTTTCCACAGTGCGATAGCCTCATCAAACATCGCACAGGTCGGCGTTTCAGGCACTCACAAAAACTTCGAAACGGCCGAAGCAAAGCTCGCGTTCATACCTAGGTTACCGATTGACCCGTAGTTATAACCCAAGACCATGTCAAATTACCACACCGGTTTTTGGCAACAAAGGATGTTTGGCCCAAAAATTGCTACGATGGACGCCCGCAGTTGCATCACCTAGTCCGGTCGATCTAGCACTCCGGTTTCTTACGATTCAAGCTACCTCGGCTCATAGGTTCCGGCCAAAAGGTCGGAATCAGAGCCAACGGTGGCCCAAAGGCCATTAGCCGATTCCAGCGAAACAAAAGACGCCACTTGCTGGAAGTGAAAATCTAACCAGACTATGCGAAACAAGACTGGCACCAGGTGAACTGGGCCAGTCTCGAAACGGATGTGTCTGTTGACGTTGTCGGGGCTTGCAGTCGTAAAACCGATCAAAATCCGCAATACGACTACCAGTAAACCAAGCTTACTTAAGCTCGATGCTACCGCCGGCACCTTCAACGTCTGCTTTGATCTTGTCGCACTCTTCTTTAGAGGCGGCTTCTTTAAGCGTTGCTGGGCAACCTTCGACCATTTTCTTGGCTTCCATCAAAGAAGCACCGGTGATTGTCTTGACGACTTTCACAACGTCCAGTTTCTTGTCGCCGAATCCGGTCAGGATCACGTCGAACTCTGTTTGGGCTGCGGCTGCTTCTTCGCCACCACCGCCACCACCGCCGGCCATCATGACCGCGCCGCCTGCGGCAGCTTCGATCTTGTGCTCTTCCTTCAAGTACTCGCTCAATTCACGAGCTTCCTTGAGGGTCAAACCGGCGATCTTGTCGCCCATTTCTTTTGTTGCGGCGGAAAATTCCATGACTGCTGCTTCTTCTGACATCTCATCAACCTTTCAAATCTGACCCAGCCAAGCCGCGGAAGCTAACCGAAGGTCAAAATTAACTAAGTACTCTTATTCAACAAACACAATAAGTTCGAACGACCCAAATCCGCTGCTTGGCATTCGATATGAGCTACTTCCCTGAGGACTTGCGACCATCGGCTGCAAGCCCTGGAAAGAATTATTCTTCTTTGTCGGCTACTGTTTTCACCTGAGCCGCCAACTGACCACCAGGGCCAATCAATTGGGCTGCAAGCTGAGCGCCAGGGCCCATGATTTGGCCTACCAACGCACTAAGTTGTTCTTCACGGCTTGGCCATTTGCTGACCGCCGCGACACCAGCGGCGTCCAGTTTTTCGCCGTCCATGACGCCACCAATAGACGAAAACTTATCAAAGCTTTCATCGTCCTTGTCAAGCGACGTGGCTTCCTTAACCAGCGACACAAAATCTTCGGCTCCCCACATCACCGCTGCGTTACCATCGACACCATCAAAAGCTGGAGCCAAAGGTTTTCCCGCAAACGCCCGGCGAGCAAGGCTGTTTTTGACAACCATGATCCGGATGTTTTTCTCACGCAATCGCTTGCGAAGTGCCGCTGTTGAATTCGCGTCCATGCCGACCACATTGGCAACGACGCATTCTTCCACGCCTTCCAAACGGCCAGCCAAATCGTTGGTCAGCAATTCTTTTACGTACTTACTCATGTTTCATTTTCTTGGATTATGGATTACCGCGATAACTTAGTTCGATGTCGCCGACGAATGTAAAACTACGCAGCGACCTGAACACCGGGGCTCATTGCCGCAGAAACCGAAATCGTTTTGATATAGGTTCCCTTGACAGCGTTAGGTTTTAGCCCATCGATAAAGTCAAGAAACGTTTGGATGTTCTCTTGAAGTTGCTTCTCGTCGAAGCTCAACCTGCCTACCAC
>CAYOZV010000283.1:0-4591 GCA_964408465.1 uncultured Pirellulaceae bacterium | reverse complement strand
AGCGATCGTTATCAATCTAGAGAGTTTCAAAAATGCCACTCAAAACTAACCTCGATGAAGAAACGACGATCAACCTAACGCCGATGATTGATATCGTGTTTTTGTTGATCATTTTTTTCATGGTCGGGTCGCGATTCAGTGATATAAACCAGACCGAACGCGATATCTCTTTGCGGGTTCCCCAGGTCCAATCGGCCCAGGCGCTGACGCATACGCCCAGCAAACGTGTCATCAACGTTTACAGCGATGGCCGCATTACGCTTGACCAGAAACGCGTCACGCTGCCGGAACTGGAGGATCAGCTGGCCACGGCGCGGGAGCAGTATCAAAAGATCGGCGTGGTGGTTCGTGGAGACCGTGAAAGTCAATTCGATCAAGTGGCTCAAGTTATCGCGACGTGCGAGCGCGTTAAAATCCGCGACCTCAACATCGCCGTCAGCAGCGAATCCATTCATCGTTAATCAAAACAAGAACTTCGTAGCGGGGGCATTGAGCCACCGTGACTCGTGGTGGCCAGAAGCCCCCACTACAAACATGGCCTTTCATGCCGTTACTTTTGCAAACAACGCAAACCGCACTGGACTACCTTCAGTCCTGCTTGACCAGCACCAATCTGCAGATTGTGTTGTTGATCGGGTCGGGGATTTTGGCGGTGGGTTTGCTGATGTTGGCGCTGACGCGGTGGGGGCATTCAAAACCAGTTTATAAGTGTGTGATCCTCTCGGTCATCGCTCACGTTCTCCTGATCGCCTACGCTTGGGGAACCCATTTGATCGCCCCGGCACCGGTTGAAATCGCGGTTCAATCGGAACCGATGCGGATTAATTTCGAGGAAGAAACGGGCGCCGACGCGATCGAAGTCCAGCCCGAACATCAAACGAATCCGGTTGAGGATTGGGATCAATTCTCAGCCGAAAGTCCCTCCTCGGACGATCTTGCGCTGCCGCGCGAGGAGATTCAATCGGAGATGGCGATCATCCCAACCGACACGGTTGCGGAGCCCTTGAAACTTGAACCTAATCAAGAACGTGTCGAGAAACCCGCCATGGTTGCTCCGGTGCTGACGGGAAAATCGGCGTCCGTCGATGCGTTTGTAGAGGAACTGACCAAGACGACCCAAGGGGAATTCAAACCCTCGTCGTTGATGCCTGTCCCCGAAATCAAAACGGAACCGATCGAGGTCGCTCGGCGTGGCAATTTTACGCCGCCATCCTTGCCGCAACCTAATCCTCAACCGTTCACCGCCGAAGCAAATACGCTCGACCGCCCCGATATCGTCGCGATTGATTCTGGCGAGTTCCAACTACAGCCAAAATCGCAGGGGCGGTTCGAGAAACCTGACTTTGAGTCGTTCAGCCCCGCGGCAATACCTGATTCGATTGAAATTGAACGATCGGTTTCCACCGAAGGCCGATCCGCCCCGCTGAATTCCAACCAACGGCAACGGTCGCCGCTGCGAAACGTGTCCGCGGACTACTCGACGCCGCGCCGATTGTCTGACGGGCAACCGCTGCCTGAGATTTATGCCCTTCGCAACGCACCCAACCGCGCCGAAATTGCCAAACAGCGCGGCGGTTCGCGCGAAACGGAGAGAGCCGTAGAACTAGCGTTGGCGTGGTTGGCGGAGAATCAATCCAAGGACGGGCGCTGGAATCCGCGGCTGTTGGAAGGCGGTCGCGCGGACAAAGTTTACGGGCACGATCGCGAAGGTGCCGGCACCCATTCCGATACGGGGATCACGTCGTTGGCGGTGTTGGCGTTTCTGGCCAACGGTTACTCGCACATCGAAGGGCCCTACCAAGATGTGGTGAAAAACGGTTTAGAGTATTTGGTCAGCAATCAAGCCAGTGACGGGGAGCTTGCCGGGGGAGCCAAACTGTTTGCACGGATGTACTGTCACAGCATGTCTTTGCTGGCGATCAGCGAAGCTTACGCGATGACCGGTGATCGGCGGTTGGCGGTCGCCGTTCAGCGCGGCGTAAACTACTCGGTCGATGCTCAGGATACGCGCGACGGTGGCTGGCGTTACCAGCCGGGCGACGAGGGTGACATGAGCCAGTTTGGTTGGCAAGTGTTGGCGTTGCACAGCGCGGAGTTGGCCGGAATTGACATTCCCAAATCGACGTCCAGACGGATGGTAAAGTTTCTCAACCGTTGCTGCATCAGCCCCGCAAAAGGCATCGCCGCCTACCGTCCGGGGCAGGGGCCCAACACGACGATGACCGCCGAAGCGTTGGTGTGCCGACATCTCTTGAAGCAGCCCGTGGATGGACAATTGCGGCGCGAGGCGACCGACCGAATACTCAGCCAGCCTCCCAATGATCGCCGAGTGAACATGTACTATTGGTACTACGGGACCATGGCGATGTATCTTAGCGGTGGCAAAGAATGGGACCAATGGAACCAGCAAATGAAAGCCACGCTGCTGGAGAGTCAGGTCACCGAGGGCAGCAATGAGGGCAGTTGGGAGCCCAACGGTCTGTGGGCCGGCTATGGCGGCCGCGCCTATTCAACGGCGATGGCGGCGCTGACGTTAGAGGTCTACTACCGTTACCTGCGGGTTTACGAAGTGGCCGATCAAAACGGCGATCGACCGCTGCGTTAGCCAAAGAAAGCTGAGATTAAAAGAGTGCTATCGGACGACAAAAGGTTGTCCAGATTGGCGATGCTTTTTTTTTCGATATCTGCAATGATGATTTTTCTCATCCGAAGTGATGTTGTTTCGTCATGCAACGATTGCGTGATTTTTTGACAGGGATCGTCTCCAATTCTTAACCGGAGACTCTTATGATCAACCGCCTTTTTGACCGTTCTTTCGGCCGTCAGAATTTCTCCTTCGACCGCGGTGTTTTTCGCGGTGCTGAAGACCCCCCGCTGCCGTTTGAGTTTGATCTCAAGCAGGATTTAGCGTTTGCTGCCGATCTTCAGCAGCAATTGTTGAAACTGGAAGAACGTTTCGCCCGTGAAGCCTGTTCGCATCGGGACGCACACAATTCGGTGCTCGCCGAACCTGCCCTCGATTGCCGATGCCAACGGTGCACCTACGATGATTTTGGTCTGGTCGAAGGACTTGATCTGGATCCTAATTGGATGTGAGAACCTTGGTACAGCGAGTTTTACAGCGCGTTTAATTTTTCGCATTCACCGACCGCCCAATGGTGGAAGTAAACAATCGATAGCCGCGTCAGTTACGTTGACCGCGGGTACGCCTGCGGCTGATTGGGAAACCGGCGAAGTTTAGGCCAGGTGTTCGACCAGCGCGCTCAAGCAGTGGACAAAGGGCACTTCGTCGGTTGGTTTTGACTGCGCGTCTTTTGAATAGCCGATGACTTGCATGCCGGCAGCGAGCCCCGCCTCAATTCCGGCCAAGCTATCTTCGATGACAACGCAGTCTGCCGGCGCGATGTTCATTTGTTTCGCCGCGTGGAAGAACAGGTCGGGGCGCGGTTTCCAGACGTTAATGTCGTAGGCGCTAAAGGTGCGTGCGTCGGTGAAGAACGAATCCAACTCGGTCACGGTTAAGTTGATTTCAATCTTCTCTCGTGGCGCGTTGGAGGCCACACAGAATGGCTTGGTCAATTTAGCCATCGAAGTCAACAGTTCCGCCGCACCAGAAATTGGCTTCACGGATTCTCTCAACCGGATGGCTTGTCGTCGTCTGAACTCTTCGGCGAAAATGTCGGGCAGCTGTTTTTGGGTTCTCGAGTTCAGCCACTGCGCGACGGTTTGCATGTCACGACCGACGAACAAGTTAGACGCTTCGTCGAAGTCCAACTCCAAACCAAATTCTTTGACGTAGTCGATGAGGACGGCCACGGTGATCGGTTCGCTGTCGACCAGCGTGCCATCACAATCAAAAATCACGGCTTCGAAATTGCTGGTAATCATGGTTGAAAAGAAGCGGGTGTGAAGGGTTTTTAAGAACCACTGAAGGAACGGAATAGACGGAAAATGACAGCGTTGAAATTTCCGTGTATTCCGTCTCTTCGGTGGTTCATGATTTATTGGTCGAAGGTTAATAGATGATGCGTTCAATCTCCATCTTTGGAGAGTGCCCAAAGTTGACCAGTAATCCGAGTCGCATGTTAGTTATTTTTAGATAGTTGTGAAGCTGAGCACGATGCTCATCGGTGATTTTCTTCACGGCTTTTAACTCAACGACAATTTTGTCGTAACAGATTAGATCGGGAACGTATTTTGATTTTAATTGCCTTCCTTTGTAGGCCATCGAAAGAGGCGTTTGCGACGCAAACTGAATCGCTTGCAGAGTGAATTCAATTTCTAAACATTCATGATAGACCGCTTCCAAAAACCCTGAACCATTTTCCTTGTAAACTTCAAAGCAGGCGCCTCGAATTTTGTAGGTCTCGTCCTCGAATAACAAGTTTGACATGTTCACTCCTATAACGGATGTCGACTACCGAAAAAAGAAACGCACAAAGCAACAGCGTTGAGATTTTCGTGTGTTCCGTCTCTTCGGTGGTTAATTATTTACTGAATTTGCTGGTCGAAGAATGTGGGGTTGGGGGTTTTTAAGAACCACTGAAGGAACGGAATAGACGGAAGAAGGACGGCGGTGAAATTTCCGTGT
>CAYOZV010000282.1:0-4609 GCA_964408465.1 uncultured Pirellulaceae bacterium | reverse complement strand
GCGGGAGCCTCGGAACGAGAGAGGGAGGTTTCCCAAGGAAGTCTCTTCTATTCGTAGATTGGCACAAACGTGTTGAAGGCCGCCTCGGCGAAATCGCCAGGATCATTGAAGCGCCGATTCTGATCGAGGCCGGCGATTGCGGCCATTTGATCTTCGGTCAGTTCGAAATCCGTCGCCGCCAAATTCTCTACCAGTCGTTGCCGCTGCGCGGATTTGACCACAACTGAAGTGCCGCGCTGGACGCCCCACTGCAGTAATACCTGTGCCGGTGATCGTCCGTGGTCTTCGGCGATTTTGCAAACCACCGCATCTTTTAGCAAAGACTCTTCCTCCTGAGCCATCCCCAATGAAAAATATGATTCTGCACCCAAGGGAGAAAACGCGGTGACCGCGATCGACTGCTGCTGACAAAACCGAAGCAATTTTTCCTGCGTGAGTAGCGGATGCAGTTCCACCTGCATCAGCGCTGGCCGGATGCGGGCGTAAGACAGCAGATCACGCAGCAATGATGTGCCAAAATTGCAAACACCGATATGGTTGGCCTTCTTTTGGTCGTGCAGCGCTTCCATGGCGGCCCACGTTTGTTGGATCGGCACGTTGGTCAGCTTCATTTTTGGTGCGGCGTCCGCAGGATCGTGGAACCACTCTGGCGGATAGCGCAGATCAAACGGCACATACTCCAGCGCGATCGGGAAATGAATCAAATACAGGTCTACATAATCCAGCTGTAAATCTTTCAGCGACCGGTCACACGCGGGGCCAACATGTTCGGCCGCGTGGTAGGTATTCCACAACTTCGAAGTCACCCAAAGATCTTTTCGGCTGCAAATTCCATCGGCTATCGCCCGCGCGATTCCTTGGCCAACCTGAGCTTCATTGCCGTAGTCGCAGGCGCAATCCAAATGCCGATACCCGGATTCAATCGCTTGATAAACGACGTCTGCTGTTTGGTCTTGGGGTATCTTCCAGGTCCCAAGGCCGACTGAAGGAATGGGAAGCGTGTTGGTCGATGAGTTGTTCATAGTTATCTTTTAGAATTGGCGTTGAGCGTGGGGGGCCGGTTCTCACCGACCGTTTTGAATGTTTCTTCGTTTAGGTTTAACGCAAACTGCAAACGTATTGCTTTTTGGAAGCGTATTCCTTTTACGCTGCGTCTGGAAGGCCCCGCCACGTAACACGACACCGCCGTCCCTACTGCACTGGTTCACTTTATTGCGTTCGTCGAATGACTTCGACCGTCTTTGGTTTGACCGTCTTTGGTTCGTTATTGAGGGCTTGGGGTGGTTCTGAATTGGATCCTAGATTGGTAGCGTAAGCATGGCTGAATGACGCGCCTAAAAACAAACACAGCCCGATGATGTAAACCCAAATTAGCAACACCACCACCGAACCGGCCGCGCCATAGACTTCGCTGGTAGACGAAAATTTTAGATATGCTGCCACCAAGTATCGGCTGCCGGCTACCATAAACGCGGTCAAAACTCCGGCCACCCAAACGTCTCGCCATTTCACCGGAGCCGCCGGAAAGAACCAGAACATGACCGAAAAAATCACCGGCATCAATAAATAAACCAGCCCGCTATCGGCCAGTTTCAACCACTGTACCAAACCTGGATAGTCGGCTGACCAGACGCTTTCGAGATAGGCCACCGTCGAACTGAGCGCCAAAGTTCCCAACAACGTCACCCCGACAAACACGACCACGCCGATTCCTATCAGCCGCTTCTGCACCATGAACCACCACCCCGAACGTTCTTCGGAGGGCACATCCCAAATATCGTTGAAGGTGTCGTACAACTGTGAGAACACGCCCGAGGCGCCCAAAAGACTAATCAACAAACTGACCGTTCCGGCGACCAGTCCCGAGGAAGGCTGAGTCGCGTTTTTCAGCAGACCGGCAAAGACTTTTCCGGTACGCTGGTCGGTCAGTTGTTCAACCTGCTGAACGATTTCCTGTTGAACTTGCGGTCCATCATAATAGTATCCCGCAATCGCGACGGCGATCATCAACATCGGCGCCAGTGAGAGGATCGTATAGAACGTCATCGCCGCGGACATGCGAGATGCGTTTGACCGGTTCCACGTCCGCAAAGTATCGACAATCAGTTTCCACAACTTGGCAAACAAAGCATCACTTTGGGGGACGACGACAAAAAAGGAATGTTGAATACGGGTTGTTTAAACTTCGCCAACTACCAGCGACGCGATCACGGCAACGAGCTTTTACTTTTGAATTAACCGGTAGTTGTCGACAGTCAATTTCGTTTGGCCGCCGATACCGAAATGGTCAGGATCTTCTTCGGCGACAACGATCAGCGTGACACCGCGCGTATTAAATTTTTTGACTTGCTCGATTGAACCGACTTGAACTTCCATATCCGCCAGTTCAATTTCGAACGTTTGAAACTGGTTGGTCAATTCAATTTTATCAACGGAACTGGAGCCTCCGTATTTCATTTTGCACAGCAAATCATCTTCGGTATCGGCGTCTGGTGTGGGGCCTTTTCCGTCGGACGTGATGAATTGCAATTCGACACGGCTCCTTTCCAAGAGTTTTGCATTTTCGATTTTTGCATCGAAAACGACTTTGAAGTTCGCCACTTCAAATTTTGAAAAATCGTAGTCCACGACATTGCCGCTGATTCCCAACCCCAACCCGAGATAGGCAAAATCGAGATCCTTCAACTCTGGAATTTTGGTTTTGCTGTTGTCCAAAGATACCTCAAAAGCCCCGCCTTCATTGCCACCGGTGGTCAGCTTCCTGGACCTTTTAGACAGTTGATCGTAGATGTCGACCAGTTCGGCAGGGCCCTTCTTTTTATAGCCACCAAAGCGAAATCCGAAATCATAGTTGGGCTGTTTGTCATCGTAATTGATATCGACGATCGCTGTTGCGTCTTGAGCCTGCACGGCCGAATCCAACAGTAGGTTTAGTGAAAACGTACTTACCGCCAACACAAATAATCCAAATTGTTTCGCCACACTGTTCATCGAAAACCGACCTCTCTATCCTTGAAAACAAACTAACCTAAGCTGATTAAATCGGCTTTGGCTTGGGAAACTGCGGTCCCCATCAATGTCAGTCCAGACACCTCGTAAATTCCGATTGGCAACGTTTGGCCAATTAAACGGGGACTTCCATCGAAGACGACGATTCGGTCACAGTGGGTGCGTCCGGTCAATTGCAATGGTTTGCCGGCGAACTGTTGTTCTGTTAGTTGCGATGACTGGGCCGCGTTTTGATCGGGCCTGTCCAACTGCACCAAATCACTCTTGGCCGCTACCGACGGATCACCCACCACCACGCGGTTGAGATCCTCGGCCTTGCCTTCTTTGATTTCATTGACCGCGGCATCGTGTCGTTTGCTGGGGCCTTCGACCAACACGTCGACGGTCCGGCCAAGGAACTTTTGATTGTCTTCTTCGCTGATTCGGTTCTGTACCTGCAACAATTCGTTATTGCGGCGGCGTTTGACATCAAAGGGAACATCGTCGGCCAACTGATTGTGTGCTTTGGTCCCGGGTCGTTCGCTGTATTTGAAGATGAAGCTGTTCTTGAATCGGCACTCTTCGACCAGATCGACGGTCTCTTGGAATTCGGCATCCGTTTCACCGCAGAATCCGACGATGAAGTCGCTGGAAACGGCGGCCTTATCACCTAACGTTTCGTTGATACGCGCCATCATATCGCGATACTCTCCAACGGTGTAGCCGCGCTTCATTCGTTTGAGCACGGCGTCACTTCCACTTTGCAGCGGCACATGGAGATAGGGCGAACACTTTTCGAGATCCCGAATCGTCGTCAACAGATCGTAGCCCATATCCTTAGGGTAACTGGTGACGAACTTAAGCCGTTGGATCCCGTTAATGTCGTGCAGCTTATGCAACAGATCCGCCAAACGCGTCTCGTTTTTGTTTTCATCAATATGACGGTAACTGTTTACCGTCTGACCCAGCAGCGTGATTTCCTTCGCGCCTTGGTCGGCCAAGATCACCGCTTCATCGTAGATCTGTTGCGGGTGTCGGCCTTGTTCAGGGCCGCGCGTCATCGGCACGATGCAGTACGTGCAAAATTTATCGCATCCAATTTGGATTCGCAGAAAGGCTTGAAACGGCGTCGGTCGCATCGTCGGATCACGCAGCGGGTCGAACGTTTCGTGGCTGCGTTTGATGTCGGTCAGTTTTCCCTCGGTGCGGCCAAGGCTGACGGCGGTGTGCTTACCACCGCTGCTGCGGACCTTGTCGATCAGACCGGGAATCTGTTGAAGTTGTCCCGGCCCGACGACGAGATCCACGTACGGGGCGCGTTTGAAGATCAACTTTTGATCCTTCTGAGCCATGCAACCCATCACGCCGATGATTTTTTCGGGGTTGTCCTTTTTGGCTTGGCGAAGTCGTCCGAGGGCACTGTAGGTCTTGTTTTCGGCTTGCTCGCGCACCGAACAGGTATTGAATAGGATCGTGTCGGCATCGCTGACGCTGTTGGCCAGCTCATAGCCCTGCCGTCTGAGGTCAGCGACGACCATTTCGCTGTCCAGCATATTCATCTGGCAACCAACGGTTTCGATGTACAGTTTGTGAGTGGCCGCCGGATTGGCAGTAGAGGTTG
>CAYOZV010000281.1:0-4636 GCA_964408465.1 uncultured Pirellulaceae bacterium | reverse complement strand
CCAAATCTACGGTTCGCGTTTATTGCGTTCCGAGGCAGGAGCCTCGGAACGAGGAGTAAACTAGATGCGTTTCTACGGCGCCGTCTTCTGCTCCTTGGACTCCTCAGCAGAATCCAGCGACACCAACTGCTTGCTGGCTGCGTATTGACGAACATCCTCGGTAATCTTCATACTACAGAACGTCGGTCCGCACATACTGCAAAAGTGTGCGGTTTTGGCACCTTCGGCGGGCAGTGTTTCATCGTGATACTCAATCGCCCGAGCAGGATCCAGCCCCAACGCAAATTGGTCTCGCCAACGAAATTCAAAACGAGCTTTTGACAATGCGTTATCCCGAATCTGCGCCGCCGGATGACCTTTGGCAAGATCCGCCGCGTGCGCTGCGATCTTATAGGTGATCACGCCTTCACGCACATCGTCGCGATCGGGCAAGCCCAGATGTTCTTTGGGCGTTACATAACAAAGCATTGCACATCCGTACCAGCCGATTTGAGCCGCACCGATTCCAGAGGTGAAATGATCGTAACCTGGCGCGATATCCGTCGTCAGCGGGCCCAGGGTGTAAAACGGTGCCTCGTGACACCATTCGATCTGCTTCTGCATGTTTTCTTGAATCAGGTGCATGGGAACATGGCCGGGCCCCTCGTTCATGACCTGACAACCCTTGGCCCAAGCCCGTTTGGTCAGTTCTCCTTGAACTTCCAATTCCGCCAGCTGCGGATAGTCGTTGGCATCGGCAATCGAACCCGGCCGGAGACCGTCGCCGATGGAGAAACTGACATCGTACGCGGCACAGATGTCGCAAATCTCGTCCCAATGTTCGTATAAGAAATTCTCTTTTTCGTGGGTAATGCACCACTTGGCCAAAATCGAACCACCTCGTGAGACGATGCCCGTCATTCGTTTAGCGGTATGGGGGACGAAGGCTTTTAAAACGCCGGCGTGGATCGTGAAGTAATCAACACCCTGCTCTGCCTGTTCGATCAACGTATCGCGGAACAGTTCCCAAGTCAGGTCTTCAATCCTGCCTCCCGTTTTCTCAAGCGCCTGGTAAATCGGGACCGTGCCGATGGGAACCGCGCTGTTGCGGATGATCCATTCACGGGTCGCGTGAATGTTTTTACCGGTTGAAAGATCCATCACCGTGTCGGCGCCCCACTTCGTGGCCCACCGCATTTTTTCGACTTCTTCGTCGATGGTCGACGTCACCGCGGAGTTACCAATGTTGGCGTTGATTTTGACCAGGAAGTTACGCCCGATGATCATCGGTTCGCACTCGGGGTGGTTCACATTGATCGGGATAATCGCGCGGCCACGGGCAACTTCGCTACGCACAAACTCAGGCGTGATAAACGCCGGCGTCATCGCGCCCCAGGTTTGTCCGGGATGCTGATGATTCAATCGATTGCGTGGCACTTGTTGGTCAGGTTTGATCTCCGAAGGCCGCGGCATCTCGTAACCGTCAGGGGTGCTGCACAGTTGGCGAATTCGCTCTGACGCCTCGGGCGGTAGGTCTTCGAGTTTGGGGTACTTGTCGGCGATAGTTTGGTATTCTTCTTGGCGTCCAAGATTTTCCCGAATCGCGACGTACTCCATTTCGGCGGTGATGATCCCTTGGTCGGCGTACCATTTCTGAGTGACAGGGTGCCAATCGGTTTTTTGATCAGATTGCTGATCGCTGCCTTTGGCCCGTAGCGGCTTCCGTTTCAGTCCCGGATATTCCTTCAAACGATTCGGTTTGCGTTTCAAGGAATTGTATTTTTCGGAATGAGCTTCCGAGAGGTAGCCGTTGTCTTCTGGTTTTACATCGCGCCCGGTGTATTGCTCAATATCACCACGATCCTGAATCCACTGGGCTCGGAGCGCCGGCAACCCTTTGGTCACGTCGCCGTCGAAGTCCGGATCGCCCCACGGTCCGGAGCAATCGTAGACGCGCACCGGTTCATTTTTTTCGATGGTGCCATCGGCGTGTTCGGTGTCCGAAACGCGGATCTCGCGCATCGGGACTTTGACGTCCGGATGGATCGTGCCCTCGACGTAGATACGCGTCGAATTAGGGAACAAAGTCGGATCACTTTCGATGGCCCGAATTTCCTCCGTATTATCCACGTCTTCGGTGAACTGGCCGGTGTAGTCGCCGCGCTGTTTAGCGTTGCTGGTTTCGTCAGGATTATTGGACGGAGTGGATGGGCGTTTGGGTGCGTTCATAATTTTCCCAGATCGTAAAAAACCGGAAAACAGACGCAAAGAAAGAGGGGCGTTGACGGAAGCTGAAAGCGTTCACAGCACCGGCCTCTTGCTCCCTGCGCCGGTATTATCCGTATCAGGTTCAAAGGGTTACTCTGGTTCACTGCCAGAATTCTCAGTCCCACGAGGACACCCCTGCGATTTCAGAGAGGATTGTATCACGAGCATTGTTTTTTGGTCAACCTTTGCAGCGTTGGAGCTCAGTTTCGCTTAAAAAACAGGCCTCGCGCGCTGCGGCAAAGTGACAGTTTAACGACAAGCCCGCAGGCGACCGCGTTTGGCCCTACAAACACACCGTCGCCCGACCATGAATCGCCAAACTCCACATCTAATCCAGCAATTCCAACGTCAGCAAACGAAAATCAATCGCGGAACTTCCCGTAATCGCAGTCGCCTCTAAACGCAGTTCCGCGGCACCACCGCCCAGCTCCATCGTCCCGACATTGAGCGCTTTAAAATCTTTAACGTAAGACTCCTGTCGAACGATTCGGTCATGTTGTGCGCCCTGTTGCGGCGGATCGTGAGCTTCAACGATCGTGAATGCTAGGTCGTGCTGCCCATCAGATAATTTGAATTTGCAACCGACCCCCGTGGGTTTGCAAGTGTAATAAATTGTGGCGCGGTAACGACCGGCCGAATCGACGTCGATCGGCCAAGCAATACGATCATCGCCGGACGTCCAATGGGTGAAGTACGAACAGTTGGGAAACCTGTTGAATTCCTGTTTTCCAATGGCGGCACTGAAATAAGTATAGTCAGTTTGATAGCCAGTTTTAACACAGCCTTGGGGTAGACGGCGAAATCAGAACCGGAGAAAGAAATTTATCCCCGGAGGTTTGCGGCGTTTAACAAGCACGCGACAATAACTTGCAGCGAAGCTAGTCTCGGAAGTTCCAAGCCTCCGTCAGTTTAGGCAAGCCTATTTTCGGGGGCTGATTTTCGATTGGCGATTTGTATTGACCAGCCCGCTGTCGAAGGCGCTGCGGATAGTCTTTGGGGAATTTCCAGAACACTTCATCCTGTTGCTTTTCAAGATTCCGAACGGCCGGATCCGTTCTCAAAATAAAGGAACCAATGTCGGAACTGACCCATGGGTCGCGATGGAAATAGTTATGCCGCGTAAAGCTTCGGTAGGTTTTTTCGGCAACCGACGCGTCGATCATTTCCAACCCGCGGGCACGCATCAGAATTTCCTTTTCCCATGGCACAAGATTGTTGACCGCGCGCCCCAGTCGCTGGCTGCCGGTGATTTTTTCTGAAAGCCCCAGTGCTCGATCCTTTGGCGATGCGTAAACCGCGACTCGATTGACGACTTCATGAAACCCGTCGCGGATCGCGTTAATAAAAGTCATTAAATCCATATCGGGCGCAGCCAAAACGACACGATCAATTTTGTATTTCTCTTGAAGTTGTTGCGGCGATAATTTGTCATCCAACAAACGCATCTCACGCAGGGCGTTGACCACAATCGGCGAACCGGCGCTGTGAGCGACGATCGTGATGGAGTCCGCCGAACATTCCCGGGCGAGGTTCAACAGCATGGAACGAAAATTGCGAGTGCTGAAATGCGCGTTGCCCTTATCTTGAATGTAACCCAACAGTTTTGATTCCGAAGGCCATTCAAAACTAATGATCGCGCCCCTGTGCCCAAGATAGTGATAGATCTCTGCGGCGATCAAAGTGTTGTCGATCAACTCCGTGTTGTAGCCGTGAACAAAAATCGTCAGCGGTCGATGCGTGCCTCGGTCGAGCTGTTGTGAAACGGCGTTGAGCCATTGGTTTTCGCCTTGGATCACAGGCGACTGGTACTCGCGGAATAATTCTTGGCTATCGCTATCGCCTGCAAGTTCGATTCTCGAGAACGCGACCTTGGCCGTTTTCCGCTGTTTGTCGGTCACCGTTTGCGCCAAAAGTTCTTCAGGCGAAAGTCCTTTGCCGACCGTGACATAGGCGGTGCCGAGCGCTGGTTTCTGGGATCGTTCGTTACCAAAAGGGTTCAAGGAATTACTTTTTGGTTTTGTGTTCCTCCCCGACACGATAAAGATAGGAGTCTCGCGTTCGGTGCAATCACAGGCCTCAGCGTACTCGCCGCCTGGAAATGGCAATCCTGCCACAATGCCAATCGGCGTCGGCATTAAACTTCGGGACGCATTCATGGATTGACAACCCGATGTGAGAGCGCAGCACAACGCGAGCGCGGTTGCCAGAAAACTCTGTTTCAGATTTTTTTTGCCCACAAGTCCACAAGCTCCATCAATGCTTCGTGTCTTTGCGAAGATTAGCAAAAGCATCTGAATTCCAGCAGGCCAATTTAGTCGGTAAAAGCACGGTTAAATGAGGGGGAAGCCCAATGGCACACACTTTAGATGGATGACGCGTCGAACACGAA
>CAYOZV010000280.1:0-4713 GCA_964408465.1 uncultured Pirellulaceae bacterium | reverse complement strand
GTCCAATGGCCCGACGACTTGCTTTCGTGCGCAGTATCGTCCATTATAGAGCCCGACAGTTGCATGTCGTCACCTTGCCCCATCCTCCTTTTAAAAGCTGAACAATGCCTACCTGGTGTGACGCGACCATTACGAAGAAGAAAATTTGGACCGACGGTTTGTTCACGATCACCATCAAAGCCGATGGCGTGAAGCACTTTGAGCCTGGACAATTTTTGCAATTGGGGGTCTACCCCGAGGGACAATCGGGTGTCGAAGATGCGATCATCAACCGCCCCTATTCCGTCGCGTCACCGCACGGCGACGAACTCGAATTTTTTATCGTCGTGGTTCCCGAGGGCGAATTAACGCCGAAGCTGTGGGAGTTAGAGGTTGGAGATCCGCTGTTGGTCAACGATCGCGGGGCCGGTCGATTTTCTTTGGGTCACGCGCCCGAGGCGGATCATCTTTGGTTGCTGGCAACGGGCACCGGTTTGGCACCTTACATTGCGATGCTGCGTACAGAGGAACCGTGGCAACGATTTAAAAAGATCGTCGTGGTTCATGGCGTGCGACACGAATCGGATCTGGCCTACACCGAGGAACTGTCGGAGTACCGCACCACCTACCCCGGTCGGTTTGAACTGATCCAAAGCCTCACGCGCGAGCAGTCCGAGGTCGCGATGCGTGGTCGAATCCCCGCGCTGCTGGCCAGCGGTCAGTTGGAGAAGACCGCCGACTGCACACTTTCTAAAGATTCATCGACGGTGATGTTATGCGGAAACCCCGCGATGCTCGATTCGATGGAAGAGTTGCTCAACAGCCGCGACATGGTCAAACACCGCAGCAAATCCCCCGGCCAAATCGTGCTTGAGCGCTATTGGTAACCGGCCAGAACACCGACCGAAGGCCGGCGGAAGTTTCACGGTAGCGGAGCGGTGCAAGGCCAATGCCCAATGGCCATTCACTTTAGATGGGTGACCCGTCGCACACGAACCGTAGAACACGAACCGTAGATTTGGCTCTTAGCCGAATCGCCCTTCAGTTCCGGTCGGGCTAAGCGCCAACCTACCCGAAACAAGCCGCCCGATGGGTAGCCGAGCGGTGCGAGGCCGTTCGGTGACGTGGCGAAACCCGAGGGCTTGCGCCCTGCGGCTAACAATAAATGGAACAACCGGTAGGCCCAGTGGCGGCAAAATTGGTTTGGAGGAGGGGCGAAAGTGAACCAAGCACAACAAAGCGCGTTTGAATTAGACTTGGACCGGCTCCGTCGACTTGCCGCTCAGGGCCAAGAACTTTCAGGATGCCTGCTGGCCGCCTGTTCGGCTCATTCTGCTCAACCGCGCACGCAATCTGCGGTCATCAAGTTTCTAATGGATTCGGGTGTTGGGGTAAACGAAACCGATAAAAATGGAGTGACGCCGCTACACCGTGCGGTACGGTTCCGCAGCCTGAAGGCGGTCGAAGTATTACTGGCCGGCGGTGCGGACATCAATGCGATCGACCGCAGGTCCAAATCGACGGCCCTTCATCGCGCGGTGACTCATTCCGGTGCCCCGGCAACCGCAGGCAAGTCTGACATTGCGGTGGCTATCGCGCGGTTGCTACTGACAAACGGCGCTGACCCGACGGTAAAAAACAAGTCCGGTAAAACCCCTGCCGACTATCGAATCAGCGCGGCGATGGCGGCGGCGTTGGATCGTTTGGTTCCCACAAAACCGGAGTAGCATTCACCGTCCCAACAGGCCGACCGCCAACCTACGACTTCACCTTGGTAGGCTTCTGTTCGGGATACTTTACCCGCGCGTGATACACCGCGTTCAACGACTTCACTAGGCTCAGCTGAATCGTGTGCAGCTGCTGCACGGTGATCGGACATTCGTCAAACTGCCCGTCTTCGAACTTCTTCCGAGCGATCTCGGTCACTAAGTTCTCCAGTCGTGCCGGCGTCGGTTCCCGCAACGCTCGACTGGCGCTTTCGACCGTGTCGGCCAGCATCATCACCGCGGCTTCGGCGGTCTGCGGTTTAGGGCCGGGGTAGCGATAATCCGCTTGATCGACCTGCGTGCCATCGTTTTCTTCTTCACTGATTTGCGTCGCCCTTTTGTAGAAATACTCCACCAGCGTCGTCCCGTGATGTTGCTCAATGAGGTCGATGATGCGTTTGGGCAGGTTGTACTTACTGGCGATTTCCGCACCGTCTTTCACGTGGGCAATAATCACCAATGTGCTCATTGTGGGCACCAGATCATCGTGCTTGTTCGTGCCGCCGGCCTGGTTTTCGATGAAGTAATCTGGCTTTCGCAGTTTACCAACGTCGTGAAAATAAGCGCCGACACGACACAGCAGGCCGTTGGCTCCGATCGAATCGGCGGCCGCTTCACTGATCGAGGCCACGTTGATGCTGTGGTTGTAGGTGCCCGGTGCGCGTTGGACCAGTTCCTTCAAAAGCGGATGGTTGGCGTCGCTGAGCTCCAGCAGGCTGATGTCCGTTTGAATATCAAACCATCGCTCCAGATAAGGCAGCAGCGCTGAAATCAGCAATCCCGCCAAAAACGTCCCGCCGGCAAACCAAATCGCGTCCACCAGCAGCGGCAGCCCTAGTGGCTGGCCCAAGAGATACAGCACACCGACCGTGGTCGGAAAAACGAAAGCGGCGGAGATCAATCCGATGTTCACCAACTTTGTGCGGCTGCGAATCTGTCGGCACATGATCGCCGATGACGTCGCGGCGGTCGTGAGAATCACAAATTCTCCTAACCCAAAACCATGTGCCACCGTGAAGGCTAAGGCGACCAACGTTGAGATCAACATCGCCAATTCGATGTGATACGCAATCGCAATGGTCACCGCAAAAATCACAATCGGCACCACTTCGGCCCGCCATTCGACCTTCATCGACACAACCCAAGCCGTCACCAGCGTGACCAACATCAAACCTAATAACAGGGCAAAGTGCCTAATGTCTGTCAAAAGATAGATGTCACGGTAATAAAGGTACTGACTCAGCATCGCAAACACGGCCGCGAACAATCCAAAAAAGCAAACCGAACGAATCGTGCGATCGTACCACTTGCCGCTGTTAACCAATGCTTCGTGTTCGGCCCGCAGGAAATCGACATCCTCCAACGTCAGCGGCACGTTGGCCAGAATTCCTTGGCGATCAAGTTCACGTCCATTGAACTGTTCCATCAGATCGCCCGGTTCGTAAACCCGTTTGGCGATTTCGACGTCTTTGGCGACTCGGTTGGATTCCTTCTTGGACGCCGCATCATCGCGCACCAGCGTCACCATTAACTTGGGCTTGATCCAATGATATAAATGGGCTGCCACCATGTTGCCGTCGTCGATAACGGCGGCCTCTTTTAGGATTTCATCAATCAACCGGTTATGGAGCGTTTCGCTGGCCTCCGCGATACGCACCTGAGAAACTAAGGCTCGCCGTTTTGCCGCGGGGTCGCCTTTGGGGTACACCTGAATTTCGGTCATACTGCCTTGGCCGATTTCGTGTGTCAGGTTCGCCAGCAGGCCGTGTTTGTCGACTTCGATAAACGCCGCCGCTAAGGCGCGCTGCAGCGCTGCCAGTTTTACGTCTTTTTCTAACGCGGTTCGAAATTTTTCAAAATCTTCCTTGGCCGCGGCAGCATCATATTCATCGTTGGCTGATTCGGGATCGTCAAACTTTTTCCAAGCCCCTGTCGCCTGAATTTCTTCGAACGATTTCTGCTTAATCTCAAAGACGCTGTCGATCAACGCCAAACGCAATTGTTCCAGCGGCTGGGTATCATTGACGTAGAAATTCAGCGCGTTGGCGCGAGCCCGTCGCACGTTGGCTTCGGTCGTTTCGTAATCGTTGTACTCAAACTGCACGCGTGCGTAGACATCACGATCGGGCGCCTCGCGGACACGGAAGGAGAACGGCGGTGCCCAACCAAACATCACCACCCAGAGAATGCAGGTGACAAAAGCACACAACCCGATCCTATTCCAGACGTTAGGATCCGATAAGAAATCGGTCACCTTTTCGAACGGGGCTCGGCGGACCGGCATCGACCAGCGGTTTGTGTTTTTGGAAGGATTGGACATGAATAATACCGGCGGTGGAGCTGCGTGAACGACTCCTTAAAAAGTTTTCAGATATCGCCCAAACCCATTAACGGTCAAACCCATCAACGGTCAAGGATTCATCGCCGGCCAAACCATAGCCCCACCGGCGACGCGCGTCATTCTACTGCTTATTTGCCTTTTCTCCTGCCCCATCTTTGTCCGAGTTTTCGCCATTTCCATCGTATGCGTTAACAATATCGGTCACCAAGCGATGCCGCACGATATCGTCCGCCGTCAGTTTGGCCAACGCAATTCCTTTGATGCCCGTCAAACGGTCCAGCGCGTCGACCAGTCCGCTGGGGGTTCGGTAAGGAAGATCGACCTGCGTTGCGTCACCGGAGACTACGATTTTGGAATCATGGCCCATCCGAGTCAGGAACATTTTCATCTGAGACACCGTCGTGTTCTGAGCCTCGTCAAGGATGATGAAGGATTCGTTGAGCGTCCGGCCGCGCATGTACGCCAGCGGGCAGACTTCGATGACGTCACGTTCGACCAATTGCCGCGCCTGTTCATAACCGATCATGTCGTTGATCGCGTCCAGCAGCGGCACGAGGTAGGGATTGATTTTTGCCTGCAGATCACCCGGTAAAAACCCAAGGCTCTCCCCCGCTTCGACCGCCGGTC
>CAYOZV010000279.1:0-4727 GCA_964408465.1 uncultured Pirellulaceae bacterium | reverse complement strand
GCTTCACCGAAAAAATCGAAGCCGCGATCACTCTGTCACGGGCTTAGACCTTTAGGTCGTGGGGCGCGGCGGTAGTGGAGCCTTGTTAAAGCTCCTCGTTGAATCTGGTCGTCTCGATGGGGTTGCGTTCTAATTCCCCGCGGGATTTTTAACAAAATCCACTACGCCAACGATTGCCCAACGATTGCGGATTCACTCTTCTTTGACAATTGCCGCCACATATCCAGTTGTGAACTTAGCGTCGATGTTCGTGACAACGAGCACCGCGAGATTGTCGTTGGGAGCGTCCTGTGCGTTGCCGTTGTCGCAAGCAAAAGTTTTGGCCTCAGAGTCGAATACACCGCCTGCGACTTGTTGGGATAACTGTTGGCCCAATTCGCTGGAGACGCCCGTTACCACCGCGGGTTGGCCGGTCTCTTGCAATTGATCCAAGATGCCAGCCAAAATCTCGTTCGTATTGCCTTGCTGGATTTGCTGATGATTCTTCTCTAATCCCTCGAAGACGCGGGATTGGAATTCGCTGAGGCTGATGCGGCCACTGCGGTAATGCTTGGCTGATTGCTGGAATTGGTGTTTTTTGATCATTACGGATGTGTGATTTAGCCGATTTTATAAGGAATGTATTTGAGCTACAATTTTGGCTATGAATTAATTATGGCAGTCCATTGTGACGACTGCCTTGACGATTGAAAACCGTACGGACGTGATAATGAAAAGTTGTGTTTTGGCCTACTCGGGCGGACTGGATACTTCGGTAATTTTAGGTTGGTTAATGGACGAAGGCTACGAAGTCCATGCCGTCTATGTTGATCTCGGGCAACCCGGCGAAGATCGCCAAGAAGTGCTCGACAAAGCCAAAAACGCGGGCGCCAAAACGGCCCGCATTGTCGACGTTCAAGAAGAACTGTGCCGCGATTACGCGTTCCCTGTTCTGGCTTGGCAGGCCAAATACGAAGGGCCGTATCTGTTGGGAACCTCGATCGCGCGGCCGCTGATCTCGAAGGTCATGCTGCAGGTTGCCAAGGAAGTTGGCGCGACGGCTTATGCTCATGGTGCGACGGGCAAAGGCAACGATCAATGCCGTTTCCAACTGGCCGCCGAAGCGTTAGAGGCCAACGTTGAAATGATCGCTCCGTGGCGGATTAAGAAATTCCGCGACGCGTTCCCGGGCCGTACTGAATTAATCGAGTACTGTGAAGCACGAAACATTCCGGTCAAAGCATCGAAGGACAAACCGTACTCCAGCGATGAGAACTGTCTGCACATTAGTTACGAAGCGGGGAAGCTGGAAGAGTTGGATGTGAACGGCGTTTCGATCGTCGATTTCGGCATGGGCGTGTCGCCGCAGGAGGCTCCTGATAAATCCGAAACCGTCACCGTTGATTTTGAGTCCGGTGTTCCGGTTGCCGTCAACGGCGAGAAACTCTCCGCGTTGGGCATCGTCGAAAAGTTGAACGAGATTGGTGGCCGCAACGGCGTCGGTCGGATCGACATGGTCGAAAATCGTTTCGTCGGTATGAAGAGCCGAGGCGTTTACGAATCGCCAGGGATGACGGTTTTGTATGACGCACATCGCTACGTCGAACAGTTGACGATGGATCGTGATCTGATGCACTTGCGTGACCGGATGGCTCCGGAAGTTGCTGAAATGGTTTACTACGGTTTCTGGTTTTGCCCGAAATTCGACGCGCTGCTGGCCTTTAATAAGGAAGCGCAGAAGAACGTCACCGGCAGCGTGGAACTGGAACTGTACAAGGGCAACATCACCGTTTGCAAACGTTCCAGCCCTAACAGTTTGTATGACGAAGCGATCGCTTCGATGGAAGGCGGCGGTTCGTATAACCAAGACGACGCCGAAGGGTTCTTGCGGATTCAGGGCCTGCCAGGACGAGTTCAAGCGCGGATTCTGCCGCGAGAGTATTAGGAGTTGGAGAAGGCGTTTGGCATTTTTCCTCGTACCGAAGTAGTGGGTTTTGTTAAAAATCCTTTCCTGCTGACGTAGTGGATTTTGTTAAAAATCCGTGTTGGAAGCTTGTTAGATCTCACCAATGCGTGGGATCTTTAACAAGGGTCCACTACCTGACCATCGTTCGAATTAGCCGTGTTGATCCCGCAACCCGTGAAATTTGCGTGAGTGCCGCCGAATGAAATTTCTGGAAAATCCCGTTCTTCAGCGCGAGCTGTTGGTGAACTTGCGGATGCCGCGCTCGTTTTGGCTGTTGTTGCTGTATCAAGTGATCCTCGGCGTGATCGTTTACTTCGCATGGCCGCGTCAGGTACGATTGGATCTAACGGGCGATTCTGGCAACAACAGCCAATTGGTGGATCTGGTTTTCCTAGGCCAATATGTGTTGGCTTCGTTGATGGCACCCAGTTTTGCTGCGGGGGCGGTGTCGGGCGAAAAGGAGCGGAAGACCTACGAGATGTTACTGGCCAGTCCGATCAACCCCGAGTCGATCGTGATTGGGAAGTTGATCGCGGCGTTAACCCATTTGGCGATGCTGATTGTGGCTTCGCTGCCGATCGTGATGTTGTGCCTGCCGCTGGGGGGCGTTTCATTCTACGAGGTGCTGGCCGCTTATGTGATGCTGATTTCCAGCGTCGTGGCCTTTGGGATGATCAGCGTGGCCTGCGGAAGTTTCTTTCCGCGCACCAGTTCATCGCTGGTGGTCTCTTATCTGGCGATCCTGCCACTGGCGATGTTAGGCGTGCTGTTTTGGGTCAGTTTTCGGCAGGACGGCGAAACGCGTTTTCAGCTGGCGATGACCGTGGTGCCTGGGATCGCAATCGCAATATCGACGGCGTTGTTTTACATGATCAGCGCGCGGATGATCTATCCTAAAGACATGGGCAGTGATGGGACGGACGTCGTTGATTTGGAAAACGAAAACGAAAACGCCGTCGGATTGGTGCTTAGTCGCGATAAGTTCCCCGATCGCCTGTTCGCGCCGCCCATCCGAAACACATTGATGCCCGACGGCGTGAATCCAATTTACGACAAAGAGCTACGCAGTGAGATCTTTGGACAAGGGACGCTGATGCTGCGGTTGGCGATTCAGATCAGCATGCTGCTGGCGATGTTCTTGATGGGCTGGTTGCTGTTCATCCAGCAACACTTGGCGGCCTGGTATTTTTGCTTTGTCGTGTTGTTCAATGTGCTGGTGGGGCCCGTTTTCTCTGCCGGCAGCGTGACCAGCGAACGCGAACGCCAGACGCTGGATCTGCTGCTGACGACACTGATTACGCCTTGGCAGATTCTGTCGGGGAAATTGATTTCTGGTTTGCGCGTGTCCAGCGTGCTGACGTTGTTTCTGCTGTGGCCGGTGTTTTTGGCGGTCTGTTTGTCGCCGGGATTTCGCGCAAATCTATTGCCAATGGTTTGCTATTTTCTAGTGTTTTGTCTGACGTGTTTAACGACAGCCAACCTCGCGCTGTTTTGCTCAACGCGGTGCCAGAAGACCAGCACCAGTTTGATCATGACGTATTCCATTATTCTGATGCTGTATTTGGTGCCGCCGGCGGTTGCCGTGTTTGCGAACCAGTATTATGCCGACAGCGTCGACGCAGAGATGGCTCAAGCGATGACGATCACCAGTCCGTTTGCCGCGAACCTATTAATTCCGTTAGAGATCGACAGCCTCACAAGCCTCTCATCAGGATTCACTGAGCAGTTTTCGAAGATCGACCTAGGCGAGTATTGGCATTTTGGAGCTTACGTATTGTTTACGCTGTTGCTCAATGGAGTGCTACTGGGCGTGATGGTTTGGATGTTCAATTCACGTTGGCGCGTTGCCAAGGTGGGTGGTGGATCGGATCGGGATCCGGACGATGCCGCGGCGAGTACCAGTTAGTTTCCTCAGAAGGAACGACGATGGGTTTATTAATTTTGGATGCGGGGAAGTTGACGTCGTGGAAACGTTTGAGCTGGTTGCTGGCGGTTGTTTGGATGGTCTTTTCATTGCTGCCGAGCATTGTTGTCGCCCAGGAGACCGGCGAGGGTAAAGTTCAGGATTCTCCCCGATCCCAATTACCTGAGGCTTTGGAAACGTACATGGGCCGGTCGATCGCACAGACGATGCACTACACAGGGGCGGAGTGGTTGATTCGAGATCGTCGCGAGCGCGAGGAACGTTGCAGTTTGATGCTGGCGAATTTGGGCGTGAAAACGGGAATGGCGATCTGTGATATGGGATGTGGCAACGGATTCCACACGCTTAAGTTGGCTGAGATGACAGGGGCAAAGGGATACGTGGCGGGCGTCGATGTACAGCCGCAGATGCTGCTGCTGTTGCGGAAGCGGATGGAAGAGAGCGGCATCGAAAACGTTGTTCCCATCCTTGGCTCTTATCACAGTCCTCGTTTGCCGCGTGCTTCGCTGGATTTGATTCTATTGGTCGATGTCTATCACGAGTTCTCTCATCCGCAGCAGATGTTGAAGGCGATGCGCGAGAGCCTAAAGCCCGGTGGCGTGATCGTGTTGGTCGAGTATCGTGAAGAAGATCCCGATGTCCCGATCAAGCCTTTGCACAAAATGAGCAAGGGTCAGGTGGACAAGGAACTAACGGCCAACGGATTCACGCTGGTAAGATCATTCGACAAACTTCCTTGGCAGCACATGCTGTTCTACGGAGTTTCCAACGGTGAAGCTACAGACACAAAAAAAGACTCCAGCAAACCGTAGTTCTTCGGAGTCTTTTAAGTGGGCGATGAGGGGCTCGAACCCCCGA
>CAYOZV010000278.1:0-4740 GCA_964408465.1 uncultured Pirellulaceae bacterium | reverse complement strand
AAGAGCCAAATCTACGGCTCGTGTTCGACGCGTCACCCATCTAAAGTGAGTGCCATTGGGCTAACGCGCGGCGTCCATTTGGGGATACTCATCCGGAGCAATAAAGTAGGGGCAGTCGGCCCCGGCGATGCGGAGCATTTGACAACGATCAACGGGCGTGTCAGGCCGCCACTTCTTCAGAGGAATGTCCTCCAGTAACGTAATGGGCACAGGCCAAAGGTGTTTGGGGATGTGGTAAAACTCAGTCTCATCAGAAAAATGGCCGGCCACTTCTTTATTACGCAGCCATTTACCTCGCCGGCACTCTGGATTGATATACGCCGGAGAATTCATTTGCCGGTCGCTGATGTGATCGAACAGACAACCATAGATCAAATGCTTCACCGCAATGTGTGCCTCTCGGTAGGCCGGCGGCAAAACGCTTTTGTGCCGCTTCGTTAAAGACAACTGGTGCGATAGTAAACGGCGGATCTTCCGATCGTAGTTGTCGCGTGAATCGGGCCCAGGAAAACGGACCCCGTTATTATCTTTCACGGCCAGATAAAACTTCGTCGCCAATTCAAGGTGCGTGAGCTGGCCATCGGATCCGCGAATCAAAAAATCCAGCTCCCCCAGCGTCGAATGAGCATCCTGCTGGATCTGTAGATTCCGCTCCAACAGTTCAAAATCCGGTGATGAATCCAATACCGACGCAAGCGCATCTTCGTAAAGATGGCCAAGCTTCTGATTGAAATTCAGTGCGTCCCCCTGAGCCGGAGCAACCAGACTTTGCCGATCGAAGCGTTCGGCGTCGGGCAATTCTCCCACCAAAAGGGGGCTGACCAACAGGCTTTGGATAAGTGCGTCGGAAGGATTCACGAAACCATTTCATATTTTACGTTGGCACAGGTTACGGATGGTTGAACGTTGTTAGCTCAGACGCCGATTTCAAAAACAACCCAAACCACCAACGGGCCCACTAACGCGCCGTCGGATCGGCGACCGCCGCGCCTTCGGCTCCACGCGTCGACGGCGGAACGTTGGGAATGCGATCGAGTTCTGCATCGCTGGATCCCGCGCCACACCCTGTCGCCGCAGCCAAAGAAACCAGTGATGTCAAAATCACCACCGCCGCTGCTGACTTACTCAGCAGGGAAGATTGATCTGTCAGGTGTTTTATCATTTCGTTCATTTGGACTTTCTGAAGAACATTCCCGCGCAGGTTCCTTCACCGAGCACTAAAAATCAGCTCGCCCAACAACCTCCCCACCGTTTCGTGTCGCCAACTGCTCTAGCACCGTCGGTTCGAATCCGTTGCTGCCATTATTGCCACGATCAACGGCGTACGAATGGAAGTGCACGCTGCCATCAGCGCGTGCCCACATGCCGCCGCCGGGATGGAAGCTCCAGTAGTGAAACCGGTGTAGGTTCAGTGGATCATCGCTGACACCCGGACGAAAGAAATCTGTTTCCGAATTGTTCGGATCGGCGTTTGGTGCAACGGCGATGCGCTCGTGGACTCCCAAGACCACATCGGTTTCACCAAGTAAGTTCGCGCCCGCACCGGCCCACTGCCAACCGTACAACAGGTTCGCCGATGGGGTGCGTTCTCCGACCATCAGCGTGTTGGAAGTACCGTCTCGGATGTCGCTGATTGTGGTGCTGGAATTACAGTAAATAATTCCGTCTTGACCACCCGTTTCTTGATAGCTGTCGCGACCGCTGACCCCCAGATAGGACGTTATCGCAGCCTCACGCCCCTGTGCATCGGTCCAGACCGCCAGCCCGCGCGTCTCCGAAGGGCAAACGTAACCCGGCACACTGATTCCGTTAATAGTGGTTCCGTCCTCTTGAGTTTGCCACCATGGCCAACGGTTGATTTCAACCGAGTTGTAGATGTTGTCCATTTCCATGAAGGGTGCGACCCGCATCATCCAGCTCCAGAACGGGCCGCGTTTGGGATTGGCCTCTTCCGGTTGGGGGCGCGGAATGCCAGAGAAATCTAGACCGCCCGGAGGAGGATCGACGTCGAAACGCACTCTAGGCCACTGGGGGTTGATAAGATGGCCCGGAGGAAGCGTTTGATTGCCACTTTCGTAACTCAGCAGAGCCAGCGATATCTGACGCAGGTGATTGCCACAGTCAATCCGTCTGGCAGCCTCGCGCACCTGCTGCACTGCCGGTAGCAGCATGCCGATCAGGATCCCGATGATCGCAATGACCACCAGCAGTTCCACCAGTGTAAATCCGCGCCCGTGGCGTTTGTTAGGCTCCAACCTCATTATGGCCCCTTAGGAATTGAATTTATCAATATAAAAAGTGTATCATAAATGCGGCATTGATCACACTTTTGCATCACTGCACAATATGTCCCGCCCGAATTCCCTCAACCAACGTAAGAAAGAATACTTAACGGGGGATTGGAGAAAGCCAGCATAGGGTTGGCGGGGAGTTCCGTCGCAATTGCCGATCAGAGTTTGGGTTCGATCCGCTGCGGAGCATTATGGGTCGACCGGTGCTTTGTTCCACTTCGATTCTGCGAGAAAACGTAGATGCTGCAAGACCCGTTGCCCAGTTTAATTCCGCTGCAGGACTCGTTGCCGGGGATGACAAAAGGGTTCCGTTATCGATTAACCACAATACCGTTCGATGGACTGATTTGCTTGGCTCAAAGCGATGAAGTCAGTTTAACGATTAGCCGGCAGGCGTCGGCGTTTAGTCGGTGCCAAACGCGGTCGCCTGCCGGCTTGTCGTTTAACGAAAATGGCCTTCATTGAACGGTATTGCGTTTAACCAGCAGCCGGAGGCGTTCATTTTATGGTGCACAAGAGCATCTTCGGTTGACGGGTAGGCATGAGAAGAGATCGTTGCTTACATTGGGTTGAAATCCAGTAGTTAACCCATTGAGGAGCAACGATCATGTCCAGTATAAAATTTTGTAGGCTTGGATTCCCTCTGGTCATCCCGGGCTCCTCGTTCCGTCCATCGCTACCAATCTGATTGCAATCAATCTGATTGAACGCAAACCAACCACGCCCTTCACCTGACCGCAGCCGAGCCTCACGATGGAGAAAGTTTCGATCCTTGTCGACGTGCAGAACGTCTACTATACGACTCGCCAAGCCTTCGATCGGCAGTTCGACTACCGAGCGTTTTGGGGGGTGGCGACCGCCAATCGAGCCGTAGTCTCAGCAACCGCCTACGCGATCCAACCCAGCAGCGGCAAGCAGGCCTCGTTCCAGCAGATCCTACGGGAGATAGGGTTCGAGGTGAAATTGAAGCCCTACATCACGCGCCGCGACGGCAGCGCGAAGGCGGACTGGGACGTAGGAATCGCGTTGGACATGATGGACCTCGGCGCAGCATGTGACACGATCGTATTGGCCTCGGGCGACGGCGATTTTGATATGGCGATCGACCGCGTCCGCAAGCGCCACCATGTGAACACGGAGGTGTTCGGCGTCCAAATGTTGACCGCGGCATCACTGATCCAAGCGTCCGATCACTTCATCCCGATCGACGAACGTTTCATGATTTGAATTGTCTTCAGAGCAGGCCTTGGAGTTGGAATTGGAGCGGTCTGAAGCCCCTCTTGTAGCTGAATCATCGGGTGATGGACCGGGGGGCGAGTCCTGCCAGGGAAACAGCGTTCCGGTCGGATCGAGCCGATTGGCGAATGTTTGGGCAATTAGGCGGTCGGGAACCTATTTTTGCCTGATTTTAGGTGTGCAAAAAAGCGGCGAAATTATGATCATCTCGGTAGTCTACGTATGTATTTTTGTTTAGAATCCGCCTTTTGAAATTCTCAGCCTAAGCCACTCAAGTGAGGTGTTCAGTCTGACGATACAAAACGGAGAAAGCCGCAAAACACAGGCTGCGGCGAAATAAATCGAGGCGGTGTAGCTCAGTTGGTTAGAGCAGTGGAATCATAATCCACGTGTCGGGGGTTCGAATCCCTCCACCGCTACCTCAAAAAAGCCCTTTGAATACGGTATTTACCGCCTCAAAGGGCTTTTCTTTTGCGCGGTGCAAATCTCCAGATGTGATCCAAAGTGGACCGATTTAGCCCCATTTGGACCCTAGGTGTGCACATTTTTCTGCCGCCGCGAACTCCACTGCGCTCTTCGCTTTTCACCGCAGCAAAAGTGCGTCTAGCCAAGCTTAAGCTCAAGCTCAAGCTCAAGCTCGCTTCAAACTCACCCCAAACCAAACTCGGTTTACTCGGCCCAAAAGCGATCAAGAATCGCCCTGTCCCACCGCGCCGCTATGAGTGGCTGGCCTTTTTTACGAGTAACAACGGTTAGCTGTCGCGCTTGGGAAAAGCTCGCAGTCTTCATGCCCGAACCAAACCGACCAAGGTCACCCTTTTCGCGGTCTGCCCCAGGATCTTTGCAACCAATACGCATGTTCTGGATAAGCTCTTCCATGTCCATCCCACAAACCATCATCCAAAATGCTGATGATCGGGGCGGGTAGGCCAGGCGGAGCGAATACCTCGATGTTTTCGGCGCCCGCCGTAATCGAGTTGTCAATAACGTCGGCTACTGCAGAGTTCAGCGTATATCCAATGCGCATCAGTGTCTTGATGTGTGATTTTGGATTAGGCGCCTGATCCAGAATTCTAGGCATTTCGTTGAATCCTCCACATATTATATGCCTTGTCTAAAGCGATGTTTTCTCTTGTATCAAGTCCGTCCGCGGCAGCGCTCAGCTCCGATAGTTTGAGAGTAAAAATCCGAAGCTCCTCATTCTCAATTACGT
>CAYOZV010000277.1:0-4828 GCA_964408465.1 uncultured Pirellulaceae bacterium | reverse complement strand
CGCGTTAACGTACGTCGGTTTTCAAAACCGGTGCCTTCGACCAGACTCAGCCATCTGTCCCGTGTTTTCGACTCGTTTCCTCGAATCAGACACCATTTTGATATCATTCGCGAAATGAAGCAAGTCATGTCACACAAAAATCGATGATGCTACTCAAAAGTACGCCACCGATGCTGTGCAACGTTGTGGGGGGAAGCGTAGCAAATTAGCCACTGACGTGAAAGAGCCATACCCCTAGTTTTACTCCCGAAAAGTGGAAAATCAGAACCTTTTATTGATCCACGTCACCACCGCCGCTCCGCCGCAGTTGCAGGGGTGTTTCTTGCGAGCTCCATTACCAAGCTTCCACTTCGGCGATCCGCTGGAAAATACCAATCCCGTATTTACCTTTTTTTGCTAATCCGGCATCCACGTAGGCTTTCACCAACGGCAACGCGGGTGCACCCATCCAATCGAGCACGTTTTCGAGCATGATCTGATTGTTCGTCCCGTCGAACAGAAGCGTTTCGAGACTTGCCAGCGCCTCTTTCTCTTGACCAAGATTGATCAAGGCCCACGCCGACATCATTCGGACTTCATGGGAATCGTCGCCGAGTGCCCTTTTCAAAACGTCGATCGAGGGTGCCCCGCTTTCGCCCAGCAACTGCAAACCGACGCTGGCCCACCAACGCATTCCCTCATCGCGGTCGGACATTTGATTAATAAGGGTCTCAAGATTGGCAGCATCACGAAGCAATGCCATGTCCGCCGCGTCGAGGTATTTCTCCAGCGGATAGAGCTTCGGATCGCGCACCATTTCGTAGATCGTCATCCCATTTTCTTTCGCGCGACGCATTCGCATCTGTTCCGGCAGCAGCCCCGAATCAAACAGCTCCAATTGTTTTTGTCGCATCGCCGACCGCAGTTGCGCGACCTTCTCCTTGTGGGCGGGGTCGTCGATTAAATTTTTCACGTTATCAAAGTCGTCGATCGTATCGTAGAACTCTTCGGAGACGCGCGGACGAAAGAAACGGCCGGTGATCTCGTCCGTTTTCCCTTCTCGGTGATGCTGCTCCCAAGCCGGTGCGGCCTGAGCTTTCCAAATAAAAGCCAGGTGTTGCCCCGCCGGGGCGAATGGGTAGTAATTCTTATAATAGGCGAACTGTTTATCACGAATCATGCGCACATGATCCAGCCGCTGGTCGGCGCGTTCGCGAAAACTGAAGTGGTGCGCGGGTTCCGGTTGGATGCCATCGCCCAAGAAAACCGTTCCTTGAAATGTTTCAGGAATCTCTGCACCAGCCAAACTCAGCCACGTTTTAGGCATGTCAACAAAGCTGACAATCCGGTCGACCGTCATCCCCGGCTGCTCGGCCGGCCACCAATGTTTCCACTTCTCTGGAATGCGTACCACCATCGGGCAGTGGATGCCGCTGGAGTAAAGAAACCGTTTGCTACGCGGCAACACGCCGCCATGATCGGAGCAGTAAACAATAATCGTATCCTCATATAACCCGTCGTTTTTGAGCTGCTCAATTGTTTTGCCGACGACACCATCCATGCGTTCTACCGCGTCGGCGTATTTTGCATAGGTCCTGCGAATCGCGGGCAGGTCGGGGTGATAAGAATGAAGCTTCATCTGGGCGGGATCGTTCTTTGTGTCATCATTATTGCCGTGAGCGCGACTTTCGTGACTGTCTTTAATATTGACGATGCTGAAGAACGGTTGGCCCGGTTTGCGATTCTGCCACGCACGTGATCCAACGCCGGCGTCCCAACATTCATTGTCATCGCGACCACCGATGTTGAAGTCGGTCTTTCCACCGTTAGTCGCGTAGTAGCCAGCCTCTCTCAAAAGGTCGGGGTAATATTTGATAATGTCGTGCGGAATGGCGTTGCGGCTGCGCATGGGTTGGGTGCCCATCGAGATCGCATACATGCCCGTGATCCAAGTAGACCGCGTCGGTGCACAAACGGCCGCGTTGTCGAAGCAGTGCTTATAGCGAAAGCCTTCCTCTGCTAACTGATCAATCGCCGGCGTCTTGCAGTTGGTGCCGCCGTAGCAGCCGACCCAGGAAACACCGTTATCCTCGCTGGTGATCCATAGAATGTTAGGCCGATCGGCGGCTTGGGTCGCGGAGACCGAGGCGATCAGTGTCGAAAGGAAAATGTAGGTAAGCGCGAAACAAAGTCTCATGGTTTCTCCTAAGAATGTCTGACGTTGCGGCCGAACGACCGAAACTACTTTTCTTTATCGAACATTACGCAAATTGGCCCCGGTACGAAGACGCTGCCGTGCTGTTTGTATTGTAGCGCGCCCGTTTGCTGATCGACGCTGAAGACCGAAACGCTGTTTGTGTCTTTGCCTGCGACCAGTAAATACTCACCACTGGGGCTGAGGTTGAAATTCCGTGGCCAAGCGCCGCGCGTGTGCATCAATCCTTTGCGTTGCAATTGCCCAGATGCCCCATCGAATTGGAAAACTGAAATGGAATCATGCCCTCGGTTTGCCGTATAAACGAACTTGCCGCTGGGATGAATTCGTATTTCAGACGCACTGTTGAATGAATTGCGCGCCTTCTCTTGTTCGGTCAGTGCCTCCGTGGTGCCGACCATCGTCAGCGCTCCAGAATCGGCGTCGTAGCGGAACACGGAGACCGATAACGTCAGTTCGTTGAGCACCAACGCAAACTGCCCGCTGGGGTGAAATTTCATGTGACGAGGCCCGCCGCCGGGAACCGCTGAGGCCCGCGCAACTTCTTTTAACTGCGCGGCATCGTGGTCGATCTTGTAGACCACGATTTTGTCCATGCCTAAATCGCAAACAAATGCGAACTGATTGTCTGGACTGATGCCGCAGTAATGGGGGTGGGCAGCCTTTTGGTGCGGGTGAACCTTGGAGGGTGGCCCGTGCTTTATCAATTGGCTGCGCGGTTGTAAGGAACCGTCTTCAGCAATTGGAAACACAGAAACAGCGCTGCCACCATACTGAGTGCTGATTAAGACTCTCCCGGTTTGATCAGTCGTGATGTGACAGGAACCTCCGCCGCCAGTGGCCACGCTGTTGATGGCTTTGGATTCGGGCGCCGCCAAACGGATCGCAGTAACCGACGGTTGCCCATTGTTTTTGGAGGTCGAATAGAGAACGTTCAGCTTGGGATGCTTAATCACCCAGCCCGCACCGTTGAGTTCGACGGCGAGTTCGGCCGGTTTTAGCTGGCCATCTGCCTCATCGAATTCTGAGACGTATATACCCTCGGATTGGCCCGCGTTGTTGCCGGTGGTGCCGAAGTAAACATCGACAGCAATCGCTGGTACCATCACCATTTCAAATGTGACCAAAACACTGGCTAAAGCAACGGACCAAATAAATAGTTTCATAACGCGGGCTTTCATAACGCGAGCTTTCATAACGCAGGCTTTCATCGACTTGGGGCAAACAGCAGAGAATTCAACAGATCATTCTGCCACAGAATATTCGATACGAGAATAACATCCCTCAAGAGCTTACTCTGAACCTCCCGCAGACACAATTTAGTGGCCACCGCAGCACTTGGTTGCTTGTTTTTCAGCCCATAACGACTAACATTTTAAATGCACATTTTGAATGTAATTTAAGACGCAAACCGAGATATAGCCAGCCACCTGTAAACCCGCGATTGGCAATCGCGTATGTTTACTGCCAGCCAGACTCGTTCGCCCTCTGCACGCCGCGCGGTGTGACGGGGTTGCCCACACGTTCTGAAGTTCTGATCTGGAAATTATCATGCGGTACCTGTCCTGTTTATTGGTAGTCCTCACGTTGGCAGCGCTATCCACAACGACCGGTTGTGGAAAATCCAAACGCGCCCGGGGCGGTAAAGTCGGCCCGCTGAATTTGATCGCGACGACCGGCCAAGTCAATTCAGCGCTGGTCGCGATCACCGCCGGAACAGATGCCCAGATCAAACTGTTCTGTGGTCCCGGCGTCGACCCGCACTCGTTTTCGGCCAGCACCAACGACATTCAAGCGATGAAGGATGCCGATGCGATAATTTATAACGGCTTCCACTTGGAGGCTCGGCTGCACGAGCACCTACACGAGCTGTTCTCGGATAAGGCTTGGGCCATGTCTTCCTCGTTTCCCGAAGACGCGCGGCTGGATTGGACCGAGGACGGCCAACAGGACGCAGACGCGCCATACGACCCCCACATCTGGAATCATCTCCCCGGTTGGGAATCCTGTGTGCGAGGACTGACCGAGCAATTGATCCAGCTGCAGCCTAAGAACGCTGAAACGTTTCGGACCAACGGAGAAAAATACATTCAGTCCATCCAAGAGACCCACCAATGGGCTCAAGGGCAATTGGAATCCATCCCTACTGATCGCCGTTTCATCGTCAGTGCTCACGACGCGTTTAATTACTTTGCAAAGGTTTATAACATGCAAACGATGGCCGTGCTGGGAATTGGCAACGAAGCCGAAGCTGATATTCAAACGATGCAAAAAGTGGCCGACATGATCGTGGAGAAAAAGATTCCTGTCATTTTTTTAGAGGCTATCACCAACCCGAAAATCAGCGTGGCATTGAAGGAAGCCTGCCAAGCGAACGACTGGAACGTTGAAATTGTTCAGCAGCAACTTTACTCCGACGACCTTGGAGAGAAAACGCCGCAAGACACTTTCCTGGGGGCATTTCGTTCCAATGTTGAAATCATCGTTGAAAATCTAAAGTAGGGCCGGTTCCCACCGGCCGGCCCGAGATTTCCAATTTCCAATTTCAAAATTCCAATTTCAAAAATTCAATTTCCAAAATTCAAAATTCAAAATTTCTGATTTCTGATTTCTGATTTTCAAATCAAATTGACG
>CAYOZV010000276.1:0-4850 GCA_964408465.1 uncultured Pirellulaceae bacterium | reverse complement strand
CACCTGATGAAGAAGAAGCAACAAATTTACCGATCGTTTCGGAAAATTAAAGCCGAGACCGATTGCAGTCTCGGGCATAAGACCGAGGCAAATCTAATGCTCGAACCGTCGCCGGCAACGAATCAAACTAGATCGTGAGTTCAATTCGCGCCGCTTCAGGAAGAACTTGAGACTTCAGATTAAACAAAGTGAGCAAGTAACGGCTCGCGAAATACGGCTTACGTATTCTCGATACTGATTTCAACCTCGCCGTTATCCACCGCCGTGTCCGTTCCACTGCTCCCATTGAGAGTATCGAACCCGGCACCACCCCTTAGTTCATCATTGCCAGGCCCACCAAACAACATATCGGGGCCACCCAACCCAGACAACGAGTCGTTTCCTGCACCGCCGTCGAGTCTATCTGATCCGGTGTTGCCGGTAAGCGTGTCGTTTCCACCTTCGCCAAACAGTGAATCGGCACCAAGACCTCCCACCAGTTCGTCCGCCCCAGAACCTCCTCTCAAAACATCATTAGCGTCGCCTCCATCGATGAAATCATCACCGGCATAGGCGATAACACTATCGTTACCGCGGCCCGCATTTATCAGATCATCTTTGGGGCCGCCAAGAATTTGGTCGGCACCTGGACCGCCGAGAATGAGATTCTCCAATGGTCCCCCCGTAATTCTATCAGGTCCAAATCCGCCACTGATCACTGCGACTAACGACGCGTTGACACGAATTACGTCTGCGCCTCCAAACGTTTGAATGCCCACGGCATCGACTGATGAGATCGGAAGCATCGCCGCGCATTGACCATTGTTGATCACCACAATCAACGTGCCTTGGTCTTGTGTGACAAAGATTGTGTCTGGGCCCTGGGTGCCACTTATTATCAAATTACGTTCGTCTAACTCCACTCTCACGGGACAATTCGGATCGGTAAGAATCATTTCGGTGAATTCACCATTGAGGACAATGCTCCCCTCCCTTCCGGAACTGATCGAACTGGCGCTGCGAAACCCGCCGACGCGGATCGCATAAGAGGTTCCCGCTGTGACATCAAAAGTCACTTCGCTCTGTAAAGTAGAATTGGCGTCGTCGTTGTCATCGATATAAACGAGGCTGTCGATACTCCCGCCGGACCCAATTCTGTAAACATGGAGCTGCGTGTCAAAATCACTGCCAAAAGTATCAACCGTAAGCGAGCCACTGGAGTCAGCTTCCACAAACCACCAAGTCGTAGACCCGGTGTTGGACAGATCCTGTTCGTCACGCTGCGTGGTCGCGTTAACATTGGAACCGGTTACCGATGAAAAATCCAAATCCGTTATACGAACGCGGTCGGCCAACTCATCGTTGACGGAAATAACGCAACCATTTATGCAAAATCCTTCACCAATGGTATCCAGGCAAGTTCGAGTATCACGATAAGCAATCAACGATGAAACATTTGCCGAGGTGAACCTTGTCGCACCATTGTTAAACGGATTCATTGTGTTGGATGTACAGTTGCAATGATTGAGGCTCCAGTTGTGCCCAAGTTCGTGGGCGAACACGCTGGTTAAGAAACTCAGTCGGCTATCATTGGTAGAAATCCCGAATGCAAATGCGGGATTACAGACCACCTCTATGTAGGCAATGCCCGCGGTCGCGCCTGAATTAAGATCGCGTCCGGTAAAGAGATGGCACAGGTCTCCAGAAATGGTTCCGGCACCTGAACCGGTTGTGTAGAAGTTACGCAGCTGATTCAACAAGCCCTCTGCGTTTGAGGTTGTCCAAGGGTTGCTGCTGCGCGTTGTCCTGACGATGGTGTCAGTGACTAGGTGTCGAATTCCAACTTGGCCTTCATACTGCTCGTTCACGATATTGATCGCCAGTTCCATTTGAGCCAGCGTGGCGGTCGTAGAAGAACCGTAGTCCAAATAGAACTCGTAATCAGCTTCCACGGCAATTTCGGCGACCTTCAAAGGTCCGACCGTCGCTTCGGTGCCGTTTTGGGCAACAGCGTCCTCCGCAGCTTCAATTGCCCCAGCTAAGATGCCACATTTTTTACCCGATTCGATCACGTCGCGGCTGGTATAGACAACATGCATTCCCTCGAATGCAGGATTCTCCAGTGTGCTACTGACCGGTTCGATGAAGCATTCCTCGCCCGAGGGGAGTTCAATTTTCGCGCAACACCCATCCTCGGAAACACAACCAACGACACTGCTGCCGTCCATATCTCGTAAGGTTCCGCGAATTGTGCTCACCGGCGGCGCTTCTACTTCCAGTAATTCTCCCGTTTCCGATGGCACCATCAGCCTGAAGTTTTTCGAGCGGTTGGAAAAATAGTCAAAGTCCACTGTGTAGTCTTTGCCGTTCATGGTGATTTCCAACTCAGATTTGCTGGGCTGGTCGACGGTGATCAATTCACCCGACCTCAAACCAAGTTGTTTCAGAATTTGACCGTTCGCAGTTTTGGATTGGTTCAATCCCAACGCCAGACTGAGCGCCACGACCAGCACGAGTGTCAATGAGATACGCTTCCACCGAGTGTTGGAAAATTGTTTCGGTCGATTCACTGTATTACTTCCCGTTTAAAGCACTGAATAAAATTGTCCTTATCGTTAAAGACGATTTTTTCGACAATAACACGACAACAAATCCAAAAGTTTTGTAAACAATAAAAATAAACGGTGCGGAACCAGTGAAGTGCACACGCATGAGTCATGCACGCAAAGGCAGCGGGCAAGCATCGCCCCCAAAAGAGGTCCAACGATTCGATTCAAGCAGCTGGCTCGTGCGGTTAGTCAACCAACAGAACCCGACGCAATAAAGAACACTCCAAAGCTTTACGGCAGCCCCCAACGGTAAAACAATGGGTTGAGATTTAGAGTGCGGCGCACCTGCACCGCATGAGAATTGAGAATGTTTTCAATTCGCCAACGCGTGACCAAGTTGCCGCTCAAAGGGACGTCAGGCAGACAATTCCTGATATTCGGTACCGCAATACTGTTTAGACCAGTACGCCTTCTTCTTTGACCGCTACCGGTTCTTCGGCGAATTCGTCTTCTTGGTAGACCGACATGCCACACACCTTCAACACTCGCGCGTACGTGTCGTAGAAAACGGGAACCAAAACCAGAATCAACAGCGTTCCGAACAGCAATCCGAAGATCAAACTGACCGCCATCGGGATCAACACCTGAGCCTGCAGCGATCGTTCCAGCAGCATCGGAAACAGGCCTGCGATGGTTGTCATCGACGTTAGCAAAATCGGACGGAATCTACGGCGACCGGCGCTCATGATCGCATCAAAGGTCGGGATGCCTTCGCGAATTCGCGCGTTGATGAAATCGACCAAGACAATCGAATCATTCACTACCACGCCGGTCAACGCAATCAGTCCGAAGTAACTAAACAGCGTCATTTCGATCTGCAAAATACCGTGCCCCACGATCGCTCCGCACCACGCGATGGGGATGATCGCCATGATAATCAGCGGTTGCACATAAGACCGAAACTCCAGCGTCAACAGCACATACATGCACAACAGCGCCACGCCAAAACCCGACATCATGCTGGACATGCTCTCCGCTGTTTCAGCGGCCTGCCCTTCCCAGTTAAAACTTAGATTCGCGCCGTACTTGTCCTGATACCGTTTGATCAACGCCGGCGCGAAATCGCTCTGCAGTTCTTCAATGATTTTGTTGGCGTTGGCTTTCGTTTTATCCACATCAGCGGTCACGGTGATGCTCCGCAATTGGTTCAAGCGGTTGATTTCAGCTACCTTGCGTTTGTATTTCAGCTCCGCCACTTCGGTCAAAGGACGTTCGACCCCCTGAGCGTCACGAACCCGCAAGTTATTCAAACCCTCCATCGAGATCCGCGAATCGCGCGGGTACCGCACCATCAATTTGACCTCATGCCGACCACGCTGAAGCCGCATCACTTCATCGCCAAAATAGGCTCCCCGAATCGTCTCAGCAACATCCGCCTCATCAAGGCCCGAGGACTGTCCTTCTTCGGTCAACCGGATGCTGACCTCCCATTTTCCCAACCGAGAATCGTCTTCGATGTCGAAAACGCCGACGCGTTGAGCCAGAAATTCCTTGCACTCTTCGACGGCTTGATCGAGATACTGCACGCTGCGTTCATCACCGAGCACTTTGAATTCAACCGCGGCGCCACCGGGGCCCATTGATTGTGCGTCAAACTTGAGCGCTTCGGTGCCGGAAACTTTCGGAACGGCTTCACGCCATCTCCTAATAAGTTCGCGCGTCGAAAAATCGCGTTGTCCCGGCGAGGTCAACAACACCGAAACCGTCGCGACGTGACTGCCGCGCGTAATACCCGTTGGCCCCCGCATCTCGTCGCCCGCTTCGCCAATTTTTTCATAGAGGTTGTGAATGATGCTGGGGTGACCGTCTGGGAAATTTGCCGTCGCGGTGCCTTTAATCTCTTCGTCGATTTTCAAAAACGCCGCCCGCAATTCCGCCGCCCCCTCGGTCGCAAACTTCCCTGCGGTGCCATTTGGAAAAGCGATTACGGCATTGATCTCGCGTCCGTCAAGCTTAGGGAAGGCGCCGGTCTCAATGAAGCCCGCCGCCATCAACCCCATCACCGTCGCAAAACCCAAAATAATTCCGCCGTAGACGATCGGTTTGAAGTTCAGACTGAACGCCAATAAAGGATCGTAGAAACGATTAATCACAAATGTTAAACCCGCGGTCGCGTACCGATTGAGAATCTCCAACACAAAAATCAGTGGTTTGAAGATGTAAAAGATCAATCCGAGCGTCTTGGTGAACAGATTGTCATCATGAGCCAAGTGAGCCGGCAACACAAAGGTGCTCTCCAGCAGCGAAATGACCAGCATCGCG
>CAYOZV010000275.1:0-4974 GCA_964408465.1 uncultured Pirellulaceae bacterium | reverse complement strand
GCCGCGTCTTAAAGCAGGTGGCTGGACCGCGCGGCCCAAAACGGAGGATGCTCAGCCGTCAACTGGCTAATTAATCTCCTCATCTTTTTCCAGTTCAACCGAAAGGCTATTCGCTATGTTCAAGTTTCTAACGATCGCTTTTTCTGCCGCCGTCATGCTGGTCCTCAGCAGCCAATCGGCCGATGCTCAACTATTCCGAGGTCGCGGTTTATTCTCCTCCAGCGTTGCCGGACAAAGCACCCATTTGCCCTCGGTGACTTATGCCCCGTCGGTCAGTCGCCCGGCGCCGGCGCGGCCGGTGCCAGGCTAGGGGTCGACCCTACATCGCAATTTTGTCATTCGCCAAGAACAGCTTCGTACTCAAAGGACTGGCGTGGCCCCACGGCCGCGCGGCAACATCCTTTGGGCACGGTAGTCCACCCTAGTATCTACGAATCGGTCACGCGACGGGGATCGTTGGTTCGCGTTGCGAGCCGGTTGTTTTATCAATGGTTGGACTTGGGTGTTTTTCAACCGGATGGTTTGGGCGGTGTCGTTGAAACCGGACGGCTTGCGCCGTACCGCTATGATTTGGGCGAAGGCTGAGTCTTCAAGTACGCTTCAAGCGCCATGAGCTCTTTCTGAAAACCACCGGACAAGATCGGGAACCGGCACCACGTTTTCGGGTCAAGATTTTTATCGTCCAGATGAAAAGAAGGCGCGTACCGCTCACGCTTCCACTGATTACGGCACCACAGTCGGAAAAATCGAATCGTCCAAGCCCCCATTTGTTGCACCGAGACCTCGGGGAATTCGACCCGCATGTGCTCCAGCACTTCCATTGGCACTAACTTATCACCGATGGCAAATCCCTCGATGGCGTCCAAGACATCGTACGGCATCAGATCTGTTTCATCCGTTTGACTGGCGCTGGGCGGACGCAGTTCGGCGGTCGGCTGTTGGTCGTTGACCGTTTTTAGTGACGGCAATGGACCAATGTGCAGGGGCCCCGTTTGCTCCATCCAAATCAACCACTGCCGCAAATACGCTTTGTCGATGCCAGCGATCGGACTGACGCCGCCAGAAGTATCGCCGTCCATCGTCGCGTAACCCACGGCCGCCTCGCTGCGATTGCTGGTCGACAGCAGCAATGCACTATTCAGATTGGCCAGCATCCAAACGCTAGGCGATCGCACCCGCGCTTGGATGTTCTGCAGCGTGATGTCATGGTCATCCCAGTTCAATTTTTTGCCAATCGCGTCAGAAACTACAGCGCGGTAGTTATCGACCATCGGCTGCACATCGAAAACATAATGCGTCGCGCCAATCTCTGCCGCCACGGCCTGGGCGGCATTTTTGGTAACGTCGCCGCTGTTGCTGGTGGCCTGATAAACAGTCGTCAGCAGCAACTTCGTCAGCGCAGCCGAATTGGCGGGGCGGCTTCCTTTGGGCAGGCAATGCCCGATCCTCCCGAGCATCGCTTCGAATCCCAATTCCGTTTCAGCCAAGCGAAACAGCGCGTACACCAACGCCACGACACTGGCCGAATCGCAACCGCCGCTCAGCGAAACCACAAACCCGCGCGAGTAACTTTTGCGCATGTAGTCGAACAGACCCAACGCGACGGCGCGGCAGAACTCTTCAGCCTTGAGATCGGTGTCAATCTCCCAGTCCTCATCGATGGCTTCACTGCGAACCAGCGTGCAATCGGGCCATTGAAACTTAACGTCGATGACGTCCGTTTCGTCGCCATCGACCGAAGGTTCGAAACTACCGGTACGCGCCCGTGCCATGCGTGTGGCTTCAACATTCACCGTCGCCGTTGTCAGCCGATGCGTGGCGAAGAACAATCGGTTGCCGGTGGCCAGCAATTGTCCACCGGACGCAATCATCGCGTCCCCATCAAAGATCGCTCGGCCCGATTCGTTGCCAACCAAATTGGCATAAACATAAGTCACGTTGAACGCGCGGCTGCCCTCGAGCACAAACCGCTTGCGGACTTCATGCTTGCCAAACGCAAAATGGCTGGCGCTGGGGTTGAGAATGATGTCCGTGCCACGCGCCGCAAGGCTTCCCCCGGGCCGAGTTCCCACCCAAGCGTCCTCGCAAATTTCAAATCCGATGCGAATGCCCCCGACGTCGAAAATGATATCACCGATGGGATACTCGACACCATGGATGTCGATCGCCCCTTGCACGCCGGAGGGCCAGGCCTTGAACCAGCGAGGTTCGTAATGAATCCCGTCGCCGGCCAAGTGTTGTTTTGCCACAAAGCCGATCAAAGCACCGTCCACAATCAGCGCCGCTGTATTAAAGATCCCGCCGGCATACATCAGCGGCAGTCCCACCGAAACGACCATGCCGGTGGTCATCGGCAGGATCTCCATCAGCATTTCGATCGACGCCGCGCGGATGCCGGCCGAATGAAATGCGTCTTCACAGCCGTAACCGGTGATGCAAAGTTCGGGCAAACACAACAGCGTGCATTCCGCGTCGCGCGCTTGTTCAATCGCGTCACGGATCGTTTGTAAATTGCCGGTCCAATCGATCGGCGTTTGATTGAGCACACCGGCGGCCACTTTTACTAATTTCATCGACAACCTGAATCTTTCATTGCAATGTTCAACCGGCTAAAATAACCGGGTCGCTAATTTTTTAGGAATGATTTTCACCGGAATGCGACTGTCTGAAAACCGGCTCGTCTGTTTCGTTGATAACGGCTTGTATGATTCAATTTGATTGTCCCAAATGTTTGCAGCAGATCAAAGCCCACGATCAGCAAGCCGGTCAACGCATCGATTGCCCCAGTTGCGCAACGTCGCTGATGGTACCAGCCCCGTCGGTGGGGAGTTTCGACGATCTGTTCGACAGTGATGAACAAGTTCTCGACGATGTTCCGGCCCAGGGGGATGTCTCGACGATTTCTGCTCCAGAGCCTGATGAAAGTATAGACCGCGCACCGACCAACAAAGTTCAGCCTTCTCCAATCAAGCAAAAAACAACCCGCTCGGCCGGCCGGCCCCAACCTGTACCGGCACCCAAGCCAGTGCCAAAACCAACACCTGTCAACGAGCCATCGGACGTATTTGAAGACCTGCAGTTTCCCGAAAAAATTGAACAATCCCACCCGGCAGCGGTGGACGGTGCGAGTGAATCCCCCCACGAAGATCCTTTCGCCGTCGATCCTGACAAGCGATTGGAGGTCGATGGCATCACGGATTTAACGGCTTCTCCTGAGGCGTTCTCGTTGAAATGTCCGGTCTGCGATTCGCATCTGTTTGTGACGACTCACGTGGTTGGCACGGAAGTCAAATGTACGGATTGTTTTTCGGCGATCACCGTCCCCCAGCCAACTCAGAAGCAACTGGATGCCGCGGCAAATTCGAAAAGAAAACCGGCCGATGTTCAGGAGCTCAAATCAAAAGACGCCCCACCGGTCGTGGACGTCGACCCCTCCTTTGGCTTAGCACCGGTCGGTCAGGATTTGCTGGCTCCCCTGCAACGCGCCGACGATGAAGCGGACGGCGGCGGTTCATCTAATGACGAATTAACGCTGGAAGCACCAACGGAACTTTTGGGGAATCTGGATGAGTTTCCCGCTGCAGCGGCAGCATCTTCGGGCCTGCCGTCCAATGAAGGCAAATCTAACTTAAAATCAAAACCCAAATCAAATTTCAAAGACACCGGCGAGGATAAGATCGACCCCTACCGTTCGCGATCGTCACAAATTGCGAAGCAAAAAAAACGGCGAAAAAAGAAAACTTCAAAACCTGAATCGCCTGCCGGGCTCGACTTCCCTAAGTTCGAATTCGATCAACTTTTCAGCGCGATGGTCGATTTAGTCACGGCACGCACCGTCGCGGTCCGCAGCATTTTTGCAGGGCTGCTGCTGGGGGCAGGAAACGTGGTGAGCCACTTTGCCGCTGGGAACTTTGCTGAGATCCGAGACCCCACGATGGGCGATACGGCATTGATGTGGTTTTGGCGCGCCGGTGTCGGGTGGACGTTGTTTGGGCTGGGAACTATTTTTCTGTGGTACACCGCCGGCGTTATCTTTCGAAAAACGGCCGTCGGTCAACGCCACATCGACAGCTGGCGGATCGGGCCGTCCATCGAATGGACCAGCACTTTTCTGCTGATCGCGTTTAGTTTTGCCGTGGCTGGATCACCGCTGATGATGTTTGGGGCGACGTGGTTAACGGCCCCGTTGCGTTTGTTTGGCGCGTTGCCGATGTTGGTGTCGGTGTGGTTCACGCAATCGCCATTTAAGATCATCTCCGTTGACGCGTTCAGCGGATACCGCAAACAGCGTCGGCAGTGGAAATCCGTTTGGTTGGTCGTGTTGGCCTTGGCCAGTATCGCATTTGCGTCTGGTTTGATGATGGCGATCCCGGTCCCGTATTTAAACATCCTCACATCGTTGATGGGTGCCGTGGTTCTGTCGTTTGCGACGCTGGGCTACGCTGCGGTCGCTGGGTGGCATAGCGGAAAAGTGGTCGAGGAATTAAGTTAGTCATTGGTAACGGGAGCCTTCGGCTGCCGGATCTGCCGACGCAAATTCTATTTTCCCCCCACCGTTTTATGGCCGTCCCCTTAAATTTAATCGTGCGATACATCAGCACCGCTTTATCGGGGTGCGTACTTATGATGTGGGGCGTGATCAATTTCTCGCTACAATTGAAGACTCACATGGCGGCGCCCAAACTGGATGCCGGCGATTTCGACGCCGCGCTGAGAACCGGTTGGAATTACTCATGGATTATGTCGGCAATCATCAGCGGCATCCCCTTCGTCGTCGGGGTTCTGCTAATCCGCGGCGTGATGAAAGAAGCCAATCGGGCTCGGCAGCTAATGGGTTAGCGCGACTCAAGTTTCTGATGCAGAAAAACGATCGAGATATTGACGTTTTCGAAAGTAAAAGAGAACCGCGAATGAACGCCAATAGACGCGAATGAAATTTTCGAAACGGACTTTCGCCGTCACTTCATTCGCGTT
>CAYOZV010000274.1:0-4987 GCA_964408465.1 uncultured Pirellulaceae bacterium | reverse complement strand
CTGATTACTGATTACTGATTACTGATTACTGATTACTGATTACTGATTACTGATTACTGATTTCGAAATTATAAATTCAAAATTCAAAATTCAAAATTCAAAATTCAAAATTCAAAATTAATTACGCGCTCCACATTCCGCATTAAAAACCTCCGCATTTAAAATATGAACCCCATCTCAGCCCAAATGCTTCTCCTAAAATGCGTCGGCGACGAAATCTGGCCCGAAGACGTTTGTCTAGCCGCCGGCATCCCCCAGCAGTGGATCGACGAATTGATCGAGCAATACGAATCGGGTTTCGACACCGATCAAAACACGATCTACAAAGACGGCCAACTGCTGAATCAGTTCCAAGGCGTCTCGGATCTGCTGCTGGCGTATAAATTGGCGGACTACATCGGTATCGATTGGCAGCGCGAGACCAACCACATCATCAGCCGCACCGCAAAGGTCGCGGCCATCAAAGAAGCGCTGGACGAAATATAACCAACGTTGGCTGAACAGAACGTAGGCCGGACCGAGCCGACCGGACTCAAAAAAAGAGAGCGAACAAGACTCCGCAAGCCAAATTGGAAAAAAACTCTGCCAGCGCCGAACAACAGGTCGGCGCTGTTCCGGCAGCGGGGCATTAAAACGTTGCGCTCAGATTGAACGATCTTAACCAAGGGCTGCCGTAACTGCGCCCTCGGGGGCTTGGTACGGCCTACGTCGGTTGGTGCGTCCGGCGTTCTCTAATCCTCAGAAAAGATCTCGCTGATCGATTCGTGCTGATGGATTCGTTTTATCGATTCACCCAACATGCCGGCAACCGACAGTACTTTGATCTTGTCGCAGCGCTTGCCCGGCGGCAGCGGCACCGTGTCGGTGATCACGATACTATCAATCGGAGCCGCCTGCATCCGTTCAATCGCAGGGCCGGCAAACACGCCATGCGTCGCGGCCACGTGAATCTCACGTGCCCCCTTCTTCTTCACCAATTCCGCAGCACCACAGATCGAACCGGCAGTGCTGATCATGTCATCGAACATGATCGCGACCTTGCCATCCAAATCGCCGCCGATGATGTTCTCCTGGACAACCTTGTCCGCTGTCAAACGCCGTTTGTCAATGATCGCCAAATCGCCGCCGATACGTTTGGCATGACCGACAGCCCGTTTGATGCTGCCTTCGTCTGGGCTGACGATGACCAATTCATCGGTCGGGATGTTCAAGTCAATGAAGTGCTTATTCAAAACGCTGCCGGCGTACAAGTGATCCACCGGCACGTCGAAGAACCCTTGAATCTGAGCCGCATGCAGATCCATCGCCAACACGCGATCGGCGCCCGCCCGCACGATCATGTTGGCCACCAGTTTCGCGGTAATCGGAACGCGCCCTTCATCCTTACGATCCTGCCGCGCGTATCCGTAGTAGGGCACGACGGCCGTGATGCGATCGGCGCTGGCACGGAGGCAAGCGTCGATCATGATCAGCAGTTCCATCAAATTATCATTGACCGGCGGACAAGTCGGTTGGACCAAGAAAACATCCCGTCCCCGCACATCGTCGATCTTGCAGTGAAATTCGCCGTCGGGGAACGTCGCAAAACGGACGCCTCCCACGGGTAAATTTAACGAGGCACAGATTTTCGACGTGAGCTCAGGATTGGCTCGGCCACTGAAGATCTTCGGTTGACGCGTCATAGCAATATGGTGGGCTATCATGACAGTAAATTAATTAGTGAAGGCTGTCCCCGGGCAGCCAACCCATCCTCGATTCCCATTTTCGTCGGACGCGAGGGTAGTTTGGAGCCCCAAAACGGGCATCAGACGAACCATTGGCGGTATAACGCTACTGACGAACAGAGGCGGGGTTCGAATTTGCCGGAACTATAACAAAATCGGCAGCAATCTGCACCAATACCACTGCTAAAGTCACCGAAGCCTGCCGCGGGCGGCTTTATAGAAGTAAATACCCGAAAATTCGCACTCAAAAAGAGTTGCTGGGAACAGTCCAGCCACGGACCAGCAAGGCTTAAACCGCACTTGAACGCTATTAAAACCGCGAATGAAGAACGGTCATGTCATTCGCGTCTATTAGCGTCCATTAGCGGTAACTTCTTTCTGAGCCACGAAAAACCCCCGGCTTAGAACTCAAAAGTGCGCTCCCCCGTCCACCGTTGAGAAAATCTTGATCGCCCGAGCCCGCACCTACCCTTTGCCCCAGCCGCCTCAATGCTCTACACCCTCGTTTAACGATTAGCCGGCAGGCGACCATGCGGCTCCAGCGCTAACACCGACCGTTGAATCGTCAAGCAAAAAAACCTCCAAACCGACACAACATTCATTGCGCATCGACTTGTAAATCATCCCAAGAACAGGCCCGCTTATACCTAGCATCCGCCGAATCTTCGGCACGTGATAGGAACGTTCGGGCTGCGTGCAGCTCTCGTTCAGGTTGCGATTTTCTGCCAAAAACCAACTTGAGATTAGTCAAATTTTTACGCCAAAAATTTTTGCTTTTCTACAACAACGTTCTGGCTCCGTGCGACATAAACAATTGTTTTAACTGCTCAAATTGAAAATGCTCCAGCTCTCTTTTGCTGCTTTAAAAACCGAGCGACATGACATAACCGCGCAACCAAAAATGCTTGCCACCTCCGACGATCGAGTACTCGACCTCGCCAATTCACACTGTCGTCTGCAGCCTGCACGCACCCCGCACGGAACTGCCTGAATGCGTAACATGCACACCTACCTAATTTTAGACATCTTCAAAGTTTGATTGTTGAAGTTGGTTGCAACTGAATTTTGGGTACTTAGAATCGCCGCGAAGACCTTTGAGACGGCTTCTTTTTTATCATCCCCCGCGCCCGCTGCGGCCAACCGCCAAGCACAAACCTTGGGTGGGGAGATGGTGCATGAAGCACTGCCTATAGAAGATTTAATTCCCCCGGAGTGAACTATGTTTCGACGCCCACGCCCAGCATTCCTTACATCAAATTCTCGCAACGCTCGCCGCGCCCACCAGGCGATCCTCCGAGCCAACCGTTCGGATGCCCGTTGGATGAAGTTGTACCAACAACGCCAGGACCGCGTCGCTCGCTGGAATAAGGCGTTCACTTTCATTCCATTGAATCTCTCGCGTTTTGCCGCATACTTCGCCGCATTGATGTCCGCCATGGCCGACACAATCGCAGATCTACTGCCCACACAACGCACCCACCTGAACCGAGCCGGTGTGCTGGGCCGAGGCCCCAAGCAACGCAAGCGTCGCCGTGGAAAAACAAATTCGCGTAGTCTCAAAAGCGTCGACACGGGAAAAACCTACGAAAGCCTCGAAGATCGCAAGATGCTGGCGCTTTCAGCTACGTTGGTAGGCACAGAACTCACGGTCGCGGATACTGCCGCTTTCGCAAATAATATTGACGTGTCAGACGACGGTATGGATTTGACGGTGACAGCGTCGGGCGGTGACGTTTTTTCTGGACCAGCACCTGGGACGGGTTCGTTTAGCGCAACGATGGACACGCTTACAATCCCGCTTAGTGAAGTTACGACAGTCTTCATTGATGGCGGAGATGGAGTTGACATGTTGAACGCAGACAGCACTGGCACGACTTACGATTTGACCTTTGTTGGTGGTGCTGGCACAGACAGCTACAGCTTGTTCTTGTCTACTCTGGCGGGCCTAAATCCTGAATCGGCTGGAGAAGCGGCCAACCTTAACGGCGAAACTCTAACGCTCAACGGTTCTACAGTTACTGGGGAGTTCGATGGCAATGCCAGCTCTGTCATCAACGTGGTTGACCGGTTCGGATCGGAATTAGGAACCGCGTTGACAAACAATGGATTCAACACTCTTGGCACCATCGTGGTTGGAGAAGAATCGGGCCTCCAACTTAATGACGCTAATGAGGCTATTCTGGGAAGTTCAACAACCGTTGAAGGAGCGGGACAGCTTTCTATCAACGCTGTCGTCGCTCCAGGCACGGCAAGCTTAAGCTCCAATGAACTACTGACTGGCGACGGCACGGTTGTCGGTGCCGTCAATGTGAATTCAGGAACTGTTTCTGGTAATTTGACAATTCAAGGCCACCTCAATGGAGCCAGCGGTGCGGGAACATTGACTCCCGGTGACGGCCCAGGCACTACACAAGCTGGCCAAGTCACTTTTAATTCGGCATTCACATTTATCGTTGAGATTGAACCTTCGGCGCACGATCAAATCGTTGTGGATGGCGTCGCAAATAGCGGCAACGGTGAAGTTGATCTGGGCGGCGCGACTCTCGACCTGCAAACGACGGCAGGGTCTCTTTCCTTCGCGGCAGGAACGGAGTTGGTCATTATCGATAATGACTCAGGTGATCCTGTCATGGGTACGTTTGGCAACGTAGCCGCTGGTGATGTAATTCTTCTTGGCGGGCAGTTATTTGAACTGTCACTCACCGGTGGAGACGGCAATGACGTGACTCTGATCGCACGTGATGCTGGCCGAGTTGAATTTGATGACGTAATCCTTGGTACAGGAACGGCTGACTCTCAAGAGGCTGAAGACGTTTCTGCGGTTCCTGCTTCTTCGGTGCAAGGACCAACTATCGTGGTTAGCGGTAACCTTCTCGGTTTCAGCGAAGCAGATCGTACTGTTGAATTCTCCGTACCCTCTGGCGTGGTTGTATCAAGCATCTCAGATGCCGCCGCAGTCGCAGGCGTTGATGTATCTCCCGTTGTTCAGGTTGCCTTTGTAATTCCGGCAGCTGATTACAGCGTGACTCCGGGATTGTTTAATCTAATCGAGCTGGGCAACATTGAAATTGTTGATGATGGGCTGATCGAAGGCCCTGAAGACTTCGAAATTGTTGAATTCACATCGATTCCTGTGGCTCTCGGGGGCCAAGCAAAAGATGCGGATGGCGATGGCATCGTTAATCCTGGTACGATTCACACCATCATCGATAATGAATTCGGTGAATGGTCGGTGACGCAATCCGCCGCCCAAGCTAACGACG
>CAYOZV010000273.1:760-5005 GCA_964408465.1 uncultured Pirellulaceae bacterium | reverse complement strand
AAAAACCCCCACTACGCTAACAGGTTGCAACTAAACCAAAAGGTTGAACTCAACGCTCGGGTTTGTAAACGACGCTTGGCTTGGTTTTGAAGATGGGTCAGCCAACTTAGGTTTGTGTCATTTCCCAAAAACTAGTTCCACGGACTGTGAACGCGTCACACTCGCAATTCAAACATCGAAAACAAACAACGCCATTAGTTTTCAATACTGATCTCTGTTTCGCCCTCGTCCAGTCCCGTATCAATTCCGCTACCGCCACTGAACGTATCAATGCCTTCGCCGCCAAGGAACGTGTCGTTGCCACCGCCGCCAAACATCCTATCCGAACCGCCCTGCCCTTCTAACTGATCATTTCCCGGTCCGCCGTTGAGAAGGTCAGCCCCAGCATTTCCGGTCAGCGTATCATTCCCGCCCTCGCCGTAAACCCAATCACTGCCCAGTCCGCCAAGTAACTCGTCGGCACCGAGCCCACCTCGCAAAATGTCGTTGGCATCCCCCCCGAACACAATATCGTCGCCGGCAAAGGCAGACACCGAATCCTGGCCTTGGCCGGCCAAGATCATGTCGTTTTGGGCGCCGCCGAATATCCTGTCCGGACCGGGGCCGCCAAGAATATCGTTCTCTAAAGGGCCGCCGAAGATTTCGTCCGCGCCAGTGCCACCGCTGATGGTGGTCGGCAAAGGGGCGATGACGCGAATCGTGTCGGCGCCGCCATATCCATTGATGTTCACGCGGGTGATCTTACCCACGGGCAGCATCACGATACAGTCATCGTTATTTACGCGGATGATTAAAGTTCCGTCGCTCTCAGCGACCAAAATATCATCGGGGCCTTGGGTCGCGTCGATGTTTAATTCGTTGTTTAAAACGATAAAGTTGACCGGACAATTCGAATCCTGACATGTTATCACCATCGTTCCTTCTCCGCCGCCGCTGAATCCACCGACACGGATCAGGTAATCGGCGCCTTTGACGACTTCCAGCGTCATCTTAGATCGAACCCCACATGAATCATCATTGCAGGCCAGCAGACTGCCGGTGCAATTGCCATCGTCGACGTACGCCGCGACCCGAGTATCGTATTGGCTTGAGCAGAAATCGAATGTGGCCGTGCCTGTACAAGTCGCGCGGTGTCGATACCAGATGTCGTTGACAAAGGACAACCCGGTTCCTTCATCGCAGTCCGCCGGAAGTGCAGGACCATCGGTGGTGGCTCCGGTCGTGTCGAAATCAAATGTTCCGCCGCGGATTTTAGTGGCGTTTTCGCATTGGTCGTTCAAAGGAGCAGGAATGCCTGCACAGATTCCTTGCGGGGCTGCGATGGCGGCACGGAAACTTGAATTGTTGTAACCCGTTCCAGCGTTGCTACCGAAAGAATTACAACCTCCGTGAGTGTGAACGCCGTACGCAATGCCGGAGGAAGCCTTAACCACTGGCGATCCCGAGTTGCCGCCGGTGGTGTCGGCTTGGTAGTCCAATATCGTTCCCGAGAAATTCACAAAAGGGCCGGCATGAGTTTTCTGAGCCTGATTAAAAGTGGGGCTGACCGGTGCCGACGTCACGCCAAAGCCTGTGATCCGAATGAAGTCACTGGCGTCGAAAGTGTTTGCAGTGGGCACGGCCAATTCAAACGAATCTCCCTGTGCCTCAAAAGGTGACAGCCCTGTCGTTGAATTATTGAAGCATCCGAAATAGCACCAGTCATTTCCGATGCCGCTGTTGCTGAACTGGATTGAATCAGGGTCTACCGCGTACTGGTCTTCGGGCGGTGGAAAGTTCAGCGTTCCGTTCGCGTTGGAAATTGGAACATTGAAGAACACAGTATCCATCCCCGGTGCGCAGTGCCCGGCCGTAATCATGCAGTTGCTGCGATCGTCGAACAGCCAAGCGGTACAGCCGTTGTTGGTTCGCCCAACTCTTACATCACCCGACAGCTGGCGATTATCCACCGAGCCACAGATGGTCTGCTGGGGGCGCCCCGGACTTTCGCCGGCGGTAATGCCATCGACCACGACACGATTCTGTTTGGCCCCCGCATGCGCCATCAATTCAATCTTGACCGAGTCACCGTTAAAGAAGGCAGATTTGTCCTGCCACTGAGCGCAGCTTTTGGAATCAAGAAGCTGAACGGCTCCATCTTTTAAAGACGTGATCTTCAACTTCGAAGATTGAAGTTTCCCGTCGGTTAAGACGACTTCGCCAAGTTGCAACTGAAGCCACTTGGCATCCTTCACGGTCAGCGTCTTGCTCCACACCACGCATTGCTCACCAGTGTTGTCACAAAAACCGGAGTCCACGTGAACATTAACGTCATGGCTCGGCGGCGCTTCAGCTATTTGAGCGCGTGCCTCGATAATGCCGAGGGTCAGGACGACGAAGAAGGAAAGGAATGCGATGGTTTGCGATTGCAAGTTAAGGCCATCACGGATGGGGCTGGGGAATCTCATATGATCTACTTTGTGTGTGTGCTTAGGTCTAATAAAGCTTCCCACATTGTAGACAAGGAAGGGGCTTTGGGCCACTGTCGGTCTGCCCAGAAGGTATCGAAACACCAACCGCCCCCTCGAGAATGTCCTCACAATCGACCAATATTTAAGTTTTAGCAATCAACAATCTTGGTTTTGGAAGAAGTGTCCAGTTCGAAAACGGGAAGTGTGCAGGACAGGCCCGCCAATGCCAGCGTATCTGATTTCTGGTGAGTCTAACCATGGCAACGGTGCAGTGTCTCTGAGAGTGTATGTTCAGAGAATTCAAACGGCTCAAGCTTGCTCGCGCTTGAGGAAACCTTCCTCCGAAAACTCAGCTCCAAAAAAAATCCGCACCGAATCGTTAGCGTTTGCTATCGTTTTGGTGCGGACGTTGTTTTGAGATTCGCGACGACCTCATATTTTTAGGGATTTTTCGATTTTGAAGTCGGTGTAGTTCGTCTAAATTATTGTGTGCAATTACGACGCCCCAATGAACTTTGGATAAACGTAAGCAAACCCGTTAGTCCGCACCCAACGTTCCAAGAAAAAGCGGCTCAGTGGGGCCGAGACATTGTTGATGGTTGCGTAATGCCAGCCTTTGCTGACTATGACCGAGACGGATTACTGGATGTTTATCTGCTGATCCATCGGCTCTATCGCGAGGGAGGAAGACCTAAAGAGGTCAAGATGCGAGTTTCAGCTGAAAGAGGGACCGAGGTTGTCCTTGGCGATGACGCTCGTTACTTCAAACGATGGGCTCGAAAACGGCCAGCCGGTCTTTGGCGAAGTTGTGCGGCGAGACGTTCTGTTGCCGAACACGGGCAACAAGTTTGTCGACGCATCCAAAATCGCTGGTGTTGAGCAGCGGCACGGATTTGGAAGCTCAGTTTCAGCGACTTTATTACGCCGAATCTCAATCTTGCTCGGCAGTGGTATAGCAATGCTGCCCAACGTGGGGAATCCACAGGAAAGTATTACCTTGCGTTGCTGTACGCCAACGGCAAAGGTACGGAGCAAGATTTACCACGAGCATATGTGCTGTTGCACGACAGTGCCAAGTCACTACCGATGGCTCAGGAGGCTTTGGAGTTGCTGGAAACAAAGCTATCCAAAGGGCAAAAAGAACAGGCTCAAAAGGCAATCGCAAAAGGCGAAGCGAAACGCACCGATTAAGCTCCGACATGAAAATTGGTGATAAAGGTTAAAACCGTTAATGGCCGTTTCATAGTTTAGAAATTGTTTCTTTCGTGGTGGAGTCCGAATTTTTCGATCGAATCATTGCGGACGCGAATTAGCATGACCAGCCTTCGCAACCTGCTTTTCATCTTGTCCGAAATAAAGAATATGAATCTCCTTCCTGCCTTTGCCACCCGCCTGTCTGTGCTTTTTTGGTTGGTAACACTACTTTTGGCCACACCTGTCTTATCACAAGAGACCGAACGAGTTTACGATCCGGCCGACCCTGTGATCGGCTACAACTTGATCAGTTACCAGACCGATAACCCAGATGAGCTGGCGGAGTATTTCACGGCGATCGACGAACTGGTCGAAGTCAATGCTGACCATGTCAATCTTGTGGTTTTTCGCCGAGTGGGCAGCGATGGAAGGATTGATTTTAACAGTGGCCCCAAGCTTCGGACGATTATCTTTGCATCGCGATATGCGAAGTCCAATAACCTGAAAGTGACGCTCACGCCGATCTTCGAAACTGAGACTGAATCGGCTTGGCGGGGCGATTGGAATCCTTACGGAACGACACGCCGAAACTTTGTAAGGC
>CAYOZV010000273.1:0-750 GCA_964408465.1 uncultured Pirellulaceae bacterium | reverse complement strand
AAGGCACTACACGGCCTTGCTTCGGCAGCTGGCCAACGTCGCCGCCCGAACCAACGCCGACAAATTAAACTTGGGTTCTGAGTTGGTCGCATTCGCGAATGATCCACGCAACCGCCTTTATCTGAACGTGATGTTGGCTCTCTGCGGCAGGTTGTTTGACGGCGAGTTGGGCTATAACGCGAATTGGGATAATTTTCAAAACTCCAGTGTAAAAGAAATTTTCTGGGACCATCCGCGAATTGATTCAATATCGGTGAGCATGTACCCTTACAAGCGTTTGGCGACGTTCGAAGAAGCAGATCAGTCAGAGCTGGACCCCGAAGCGTTTGCCGAACTTGTAAAGAATCGTTGGAGTGCGATCGTCACCGAAGATCTACTTCCTTACGCCGCCTCACTCAAAGACGGGCAGGGTATGCCACTTTCGATCGGAGAGTTCGGAGCGGTCGCGTTCAATCGCTGTGCCGTATCTCCGGCGTCATTTCAACCGAGCGACGAAGTTGACGCCGAAGAGCAAGAGGCGGTCATCATGGGTTTGATCCACAGCGTCGACCAATTGGGCTTTGAAATTCCAGAGATAACGATCTGGCAATGGGGCATTGGTGATGTCTCAGATCGCTTCGGGCTTAACCCTTTTCATGAATCCCCTCAACAATCAACAGCACTAGAAATCCTCTCCTTCATGCAAACCGCCGAAACACCTGATGAAGAAGAAGCAACAAATTTACCGATCGTTTCGGAAAATTAAAGCCG
>CAYOZV010000272.1:0-5042 GCA_964408465.1 uncultured Pirellulaceae bacterium | reverse complement strand
GAACAATGGTGATTTAGAATTTCATATTTAGAATTTCGAAATTGAAAATCTCCAATCTCCAATCAGAAATCAGAAATTCTTGTTTCAAAACGGTCTAATGCAAAACGGTCTAATGTAAAACGGGCTAATGCGATACGGCTTCGCCACTGCCTTTGGGAACTCTAACGTTCTCCACTAAATCCAGTACCTCTTGCGGTGGCGGAGGCGTCATCAACGAAATGGTGATCGTAACCACGAAGTTCAGCAGCATCCCCACGGTTCCGATCCCTTGCGGCGAAATCCCCTGCTCCATGCCGAACCAACCGGCTAAGAGGTAATTCTCGGGCCCCATCAGCGGTACCTCGAAAAACATCGGCAGCACTTTGTGGCTGGTCGCCATCACGATGTACGCCAGCGTAAACGCCAGCCCCACAATCATGCCGGTGACCGCGCCGGCACGGTTGGCACGTTTATAAAAGATGCCTAAAAAGATCGCTGGGAAAAAACTGGCCGCCGCCAGCCCAAAGGCAAACGCAACCACCTCGCCAACAAACCCTGGCGGATTGATTCCAAAATATCCCGCGACTAAGATGCCGAAAATGATCGCGATCCGGCCAATCAGCAATTTTTGTGGCTCGGTTGCATTAGGCGTCACGAAACGCACGAACAAATCATGAGCCAACGAACTGCTGATCACCAACAGCAATCCCGCCGCCGTTGAAAGCGCCGCCGCCAGTCCGCCTGCCGCGACCAAGGCGATCACCCACGGCGGCAGTCCCGCCACTTCGGGCGTGGAGAGGACGATAATATCTTTGTCGATCTTGGCGAGTTCCGACTTGTTCACGACCTTTCCGTCGGCGTCGGTGGCTTCGGTCATCCGCAGGCTGATCGAACCGTCTCCATTGAAGTCATCGAATTTTAACAGGCCCGTCAGTTGCCATTGGGTGGCCCAGTCAAGCGACTTGCCTGCGGTGGAAACGAGGTTGTAAATGGGCGGGGCGGTGATGCCGGAATCGGATTGCGATTGGCTGAATTGCTGGGCTGCTGCGGCGCTACCAAAGACCTGAGTCTGATCGCCGGTTTGAATCGTGATGTTTTCGATCCGCGCGTTGTGCATGCTTTGGATCAAGTTGTACCGAGCGAACATCCCCAGCGCCGGTGCTGTGGTGTAGAGAATTGCGATGAATATGATCGCCCATACCGCAGAGTATCGCGCCGCGCGTACGTCTTTGACGGTGTAGAAACGGACAATCACGTGCGGAAGACCGGCGGTGCCAAACATGAGGGCCGCTGTGATACAAAAAACATTCAGTTGCGTGAAGCTGTTGAAGGGCTGAGTGTATTCTTTTTCGCCCAACTCCAACAAAACGGTGTTCAGTTTTTCCGAAATGTCGCTGGACGCAAAACCAACCTGCGGAATGGAACTGTCGGTCAACATGCCTGAGATGGCCACGCTGGGAATCATAAATGCCAGGATCAAGATGAAGTACTGTACGACTTGCGTCCACGTGATTCCCTTCATGCCTCCCAACACCGCGAAGAAACCGACGATCAGCATGCCGATGACGACGCCGATCTCCAGAGGCACTTCTAAAAACCGGCTAAAAACGATGCCGACGCCTTTCATTTGTCCGGCGACGTAAGTGATCGAAACGAAAATCGCGCAGATCGCAGCAACCACACGCGCCGTTTCGCTGTAGTATCTTGCGGCGATAAAATCTGGGACGGTGTAATGACCGAATTTGCGGAGGTACGGAGCCAGCAGCAGCGCCAACAACACGTACCCGCCGGTCCATCCCATCAAATAAACCGCGCCGTCGCTGCCGGTGAAGCTGATCAACCCCGCCATTCCGATAAACGAAGCGGCGCTCATCCAATCCGCTGCGGTGGCGGCACCGTTGGCGATCGCAGGCACACCCTGCCCTGCCACGTAAAAACCTTTGGAGTCCTTCACGCGGCTGCGCCAACCGATGTACAGGTAGACGGCGAAGGTTAAGGCTACAAAGGACCACGTCCATGGACGCGCGGGATCTGCGGCCGCCAACATTGAGAGATCAAGGTATTGCATGGTTACTCGTTCACGTCGTATTTGCGGTCAAGTCGATCCATTAACAGTGCGTAGGCCAGCACCAATACGACAAAGACGAAAATCGAACCCTGTTGGGCGAACCAGAAACCTAAACCAAGTTTGCCAATGGAAAAGGAGTTGAGGGGCTGGATAAAGAAGATGCTGATGCAGAACGCAACAACAAACCAGATGGCCATCAGCACCGCCACGATCCGAAGGTTGGATCGCCAGTACTGTTTCATGTCAGTGGGTTTTTTCACGGCAGATCTTTGTTAGCGACAATGGGCTCCAAAATGAAGCCACTATCCTACCATGCGCCGCAATGGATCGCACTCGTTTTTACCGCGTGATGTGAGAACACGTTTTTCAACCGCGCGATCACTGCCCCAGCGTTCCCATCAGCTTGCCCAGCGGGTTTTTTGACTGGGTGGTTACCAAAATACTGTCTCCGGCCAGCAGGCCATAATCCGTTTCGGGCCGGACCATTTTGTTTCCGGCATCGTAGATGGCCGGCATTTTCAGTGGCTGGTAAGCGCCTTCGACCTTTCGAAACAGTTCGACGTTCATGTTACGGTATTTCTTGATCGCGCCCGAACGCTCCAGTGCCGTCTGGATGGTAATCGGGCCGTCGATGGTGCCTTGATAGGTTTTGGCACCGCCAAACGTTTCCATTCTGACTTGGTATTGCCCGGCACTGGCGGCCGCCTCATCAGCGATTGAGCCGGCCGAGGACACCATGGGCAGTGCGGAGCAGCCGGCGGACAGTATCACGGTGGCTGCGATGCAGAAAAACGACAACGCGATTGGAATTCGTTGGGCTGGCAAAGCACGGTTGAGATTGGATTGCATCTGATTGACACCGATTGATTTTTCTGGAAACCCCCTCTTTCAATCGTATTCTTCGACCAAACAGCGGTGGCGAGCTTAGTCATAATCAGAAAATATTGCCTAATTGTAAAAGTTTACCAACCGGGTTTTCAAAGGTGTGAACATCTTGTTAGGGTACTGGCGCGACAAGGGCGCCGGCGTGCTGCTGGATGGCAATGCAACCGACTCGTGCATCAATCAATAGCACCAAGGCGTTTTGCTAACTCGTTTAACCGCCGTTTAGGCGTCGGTGTTTAGGCGGGGCCAAACGCGGTCGCCTGCCGGCTTGTCGTTAAACTGACGAGGCTTACATCAGGCGATCACCCGAAAACGTATGCGCCAATCAGGCTCGGCCCAAGCAGAACAAAATTAGAAATCAATCATGGCCAATTGGACTGACAAAGTTGTAGTGGTGACCGGTGGCTCCAGCGGCCTCGGGCGTGCGATCGCGGCTGAATTTGCCGACGCCGGAGCGCGCGTCGTTTGCTTGGCCCGCGATGAACAAAAACTAGTGCAAGCGGCTAACCAATTGAGCCAAACAGGGGCGCAGGTCAGTGGCGTGGTGGCCGATGTTACCGACGACCAAAGCGTGGCTGCGGCGGTCGCTGAGATTAAGAATCAGCATGGTCAAATTGATGTGTGGATCAACAACGTGGGGCGGTCTCTGAGGATCGGTTTAACGGATGCTCAGGTAGAAGATTTCCAAGAACTGATGGAAATCAATTTTCTTTCGGTCGTGCGCTGCTGTTTGGCAGCGTTGCCGGAGTTGGATCGGACCAGCGGCCATTTGGTGAACATCGGATCGTTGGCGTCGAAAACGGGATGGCCTTTGGTCGCGCCTTATTCGGCTTCGAAACACGCCTTGGCCGCCTATCATCATCAACTTCGTTTGGAGGGGCCGAGATCGATTCACTACTTGTTAGTCTGCCCGGGGCCCATTCGCCGGAGTGATGCCGGCAGCCGATACGCCGATCAAGCTTCGATGTTATCTGAAGAGGCTTCAAAACCGGGCGCCGGTGTTAAGCTCAAGGGGATTCCACCGGAGGAGATTGCGCAACGCATTCGGGCGGCCTGTGAGAGTCGCAAAGACGATCTCGTGCTTCCCGGCAAGGCTCGGATTGCATTCGCGCTGGCTCAGCTGTCGCCTCGGCTGGGGGATTATCTGCTTAAGAAATTCTCCAGTAGTAAAAACTGATCTGAGCTTACAAATTGGATCCGCGTCGATTGTTTCAGTTCGATCGAATGCGGGTCAGCAGTTCGCGCTGAATAATTTTATCGCCAGTGCGCACTCAGAAAACGGGATTTGAGCTGATCTTTTATATTGCCGCCAAAAGTTAGATTGGTGGTTGCTTCAGATGACGTCAAATGCGAAAATGCGTCTTTCTGAGACGGGTTTCAGTTTCGCGCGGCGGACTTGCTGGAATTTCGGTCAGTTCTTCCCTTAAAACAAAATTAACAGCACTGTCGCGATTGGCTCAATATTGAAGTAACGCGATGGATAAACTCAAGGTGTAAAACAAATGGCAGCTTTTCCGGATATTCCCAAAATCAAATTCGAAGGCCCCGAATCGGACAACCCTCTCGCATTTCAATACTACAACCCCGACGAAATGATCGAAGGCAAATCGATGAAGGACCATTTGCGGTTCAGCGTCGTCTATTGGCATACGTTCCGGGCAAATGGAAGCGATCCGTTTGGTGCACCAACGCTCAAACGACCTTGGGATGACGGCACAGAGTCGGTTGAAAATGCTCAGAATCGCGTGCGCGTGGCTTTCGAGTTCATGGAAAAACTACAAGCACCGTTTTACGCATTCCATGATCGTGATATCGCGCCAGAGGGCCAGTCGCTTGCCGAGTCACACGACAACTTGGACAAAATTGCCGACGTATTGGAAGAAGAACAAAAACGCACCGGCATCAAGTTGTTGTGGGGCACCGCCAACATGTTCTCCAACCCGCGTTTTATGCACGGAGCGGCAACCAGTTGTAACGCGGACGTCTTCGCTTTCGCGGCGGCTCAAGTAAAAAAAGCAATGGAGGTTACTCTCCGGTTGGGTGGTGAAAATTACGTTTTCTGGGGCGGTCGCGAAGGTTACATGAACCTTTACAACACCGACATGAAACG
>CAYOZV010000271.1:0-5063 GCA_964408465.1 uncultured Pirellulaceae bacterium | reverse complement strand
TACGCGACCGTCACCAACGTCATCAACACCGTCGTCGTTGCCGATGTGTACCAGATCCACAGCAGGCCCTTATCCCATTGAGCAATAAACAGCCATAGCAGTGGCACCGGCAAGATAAGCTTTCGCGTCACTGATTCAAAAAATCCATACATGGGCCGTTTGATTGCTTGCAACATCGCAATATGTGTCGACGTCATGACATAGGCCCACTGCACAAACGCGAAGATCCGCAAGCAGGTGACGCCGATTTCGATTACTTCCGGATCGTCGGAGAAAATTCTCATCAGCGGATCGGCCAACAAAAACATCACCACCGAACTGGTGATCGTCATGAACAATCCGATACGGTTACAAACGCGCATGGTTTGGTCGATTCGATCGAACTGTTTCGCACCGTTGTTCTGTCCCACCAGCGCCATGATCGCGGCGTACAATCCAAACGATGGCAGCAATACAATTTGTTCAATGCGCGTCGTCACCGCATAGGCGGCGACGGTCGATTCGCCGAATGTCTTTAAAAAGTAGGTCGTCACAAAGAATCCCAGCGCCACCGACATCGTGTTGAAACTGGCGGGTAACGCTTGCTGCGCGATCTCGGCATAAACACGCAGATTGGGTAAAAACTTTTTCAGGTCTGAGAATTCCACTAACCCCCGCCTGATCAACGCACTGGCCATGTAGATGAAACCACACATTTGAATCAATACCGTCGCCAAAGCGATGCCGGTGACTCCCATCGCCGGCAACCCCGCACCGCCGTAAACAAACCAGGGGTCAAGCGCCAGATTCAAAAAGAAACCTACGATCAAGACGCGGCTGAAGGTTTTACTGTCGCCGTGCGCCACCAGAATTCCGTTGCACAAACTGCTCATGACTTGGAACGTTGCGCCCATGAAAATTGGCCGAATATAGCTCAACGACGTGGATAAATATTCGCCATCGGCACCCATGAGTTGAAATAGCGGGCCAGCCATCGTCAGCCCGATTATTGTCAACGCGATCGAAACCAGAATCCCAAGTGACAGGCTTTGCGATATCAGCATGCGCTGTGCCTCCGCGTCATCACGGCCAAGCGCGTTGGCGATCAATGCGGACGTTCCGCGCGACGTGCCGCTGCTGGAGGCAATGATCAGCAGGTACACAGGGAAGCTCAGCCCCAACGCCGCCAGCGCCGTAGTCGAAATCTGTCCGGCGTAAAACGAATCGACGACGTTGTACATCGTCATGAAGAATAAACCAATACTGGCCGGGACGGCAAGCCTTCGAACGTGTGCGGTTATCGAGCCAGTTGTCAGCGATGGATGGTTCAAGAGAATTTTCGAAAGGTTTGTTTAGCAAAGATGAAAAGCCGCGGATGAAATACGGTTGCTCAAAGCCCCCGCTACGCGCACTCAAGAGGCGGCTATCTGGTTCAGCACCGCTTGGTTCTGCGACTGCGAATGTGACGTGATAGATAGATGGCACGTTGTGAATTGGCCAGACGGATCCTCCCAAGCGCTCAACACGACGACGCGCGCCAAAGGTTCTTTCTCATGAAAGGATTCTGACCGCTCGATCAGCTGAGCCAACGAACCGCCAAATTTGAAACTGGCAAAATAGATGCCTTCGCCCAAACCTTGGTCAGCAAACATTCGTGAAGCCATCAAAAAAGGAGTGATGCCCGTCAAACGTGGATTCACGTCGACCAAAAATTGCTGCCCATCGCCATTGGTCACCACATCAATCCCTACAACGCCAAAATAGCCTTGGGCATGCAAATGCGCTGCCGCAGGCAAAACCATCGTCGCCAGTTCGTCGAAACAGCGCTCTTGCTGCTCCGCTGAAAAGCATCCGCCGCTCCACTTTCCAGATTCATCAAAACGCTGTTGGGTGAATCCCAACCACACTGCCGCGCCGTTTTTCCTTAAATAGAACTGCACGCCAAAGTCAGATCGAATATCCTCGATGATGGAATTGATCACGTAGGATGCGTTGTTCCATTTCTTTTGGATTTCAGCCAACACCAAGTCCGCATCACGGTCCTCGCGCACGAAAAAATTGCTCAGCCCCGCATAACCGTGCGTCAACTTCACAATGCAAGGAGCGGAAATCTCACTCAACACCGCGGCCTGCGGGCAGTCGATCTTTTCGATGACTTCTTTGGAGTGCAGCGGGTAATAGGTTTTCGGAGAAATGACTTGCGAATCGTCGGGCAATGATTGATGGGGAAACAACGTGATGAAGTTTGCATCGTCTTCGGGACAACGCCAGTGCGGAACGGCTTGGTCACCAAGCACACGTCGCCAATGTTCCAGCAGCGCTGCCGGTGGAGCCACCTCCGAACATACCGGAATATCTTTGCCCCACGCCCACATCAGGTGATGAGGACCGAGCACCTTCAACAACTCCCGCGGCGGCGGAGGCGATGGATCGTGAATGATGTACTTCGACCGATTTTGAAACCGCGTCGCGTCGCTGTTGGAAGAAGGATATTCCGTCAACAGGACCGCGTCAGGACAATCTTGGGCGTAAAGTTCAGACAGGAGGCAACTGGGAGCGACACGTTCAATTTTGCTCATACACCGGCAATCATTTCTTTTCCCACACCGTCAGTTCAGATTGGCCAAATTGCCAGGTCCGTTCTGTTTCGCGTATGGCAAAAGGTAAGTTAACCGCTTCACCAAGCATTGTAAACTCGGGAGCCAACGTCTTCTGCAGTCCTTCCAACGTTGTGAAGTTTTCGCCCGTGTTGTCTTTGAAACCGCCCAACCATTTCTCGCGCGGCGTATGTTCTTCGTCCCAGTTATACGGCGAAACCAAAACCAGCAAACCGCCCGCGACGATGCGATCTTTGATCAGATTTAAAAACTTCGCCGGGTCGTACAAACGGTCAATCAAGTTCCCAGCGAAAACCAAATCGTAACCTTTGTACTTGGCCACCAAATTACAGGCATCTCCCTGCAGGAAAGCGACTTTATCTTTCACGGCATCGTAGCCATCGAAGTCGCTGAGGTTCACCTCTTTAAATGCGTTTATCTCGCCTTGCTGAGTGATCACGTAACGTTGTCGGCCGTTCTTTTGCAGATTGGCGGGCGCTTCGATCAATCGCACCGACAGGTCCACCGCATCGACGTGATCAAAGTGCTTGGCCAGCTCGAACGCCGAACGGGCCGTCGCACAACCGATGTCTAAGGCCTTCTCTGTCTTGCGCCCTTCGAGCAACCGAGCGACTTCTTCGATGCAAGCCACCGGGAAATTGGGGGCGTCCAACTGCGATGGCCCGTAGTGGAACTCAATGTAGCGCGAAACCATCTGGTCAGTCTCGTAAACGTTGGGTTCGACTTCGGCAATCGGTGCCGCTTCAACGTATCTCAGGCCGGAGTACTGAAAAAAGTGTCGACGGAACGCATAGCGTGCATCCTTGATGGCGTAGTTTCCTGTCGAAATCCAGCATCCGCCCTTGAAAAGGTTGTGCTTTCCATCAAACGTCGGCGTGGAGAAATCATCGTAGGTAGGATGGACCTCGAAGCCGCCAAACCCGTCAATTGGCGTTTCGGTCCACTGCCAAACGTTGCCCACCACGTCGAAAAATCCATTTTCAAATTCGTGTTGATCGACAGGGCAGGGCGACATGCCATGTTCCAGGTTGAGGTTCCCCGGGGCCGTCTTCCAATAAGGCTGATCGGTGTCGATGGCGTTGCGCAGCTGATGCCATTCGGCTTCAGTGGGCATGCGGAAATGACTGCCGGTCTTGGCGGATTTCCAGTTGCAAAATGCTTTCGCTTCCAAGCAATTAATCTCTGCCGGCCACGACCACGGCATGTCGATCATTTCCAACATCGTCCTCAATTTATAATCATCGCCTTCCTTAAGCCAATAGACCGGACATTCAGCCTTGCTGAATTCAATCCAGCCCCACCCTTCATCCGACCAAAGGTCCTTATTCTGATAGCCGCCGTCCTCGACGAATTCCAGAAACTCTTGATTGGAAACTAAATACTTGGATGCCTTAAACGATCCCACCTCTTCCGATGCGTAGCCGTACTCGTTGTCCCAGCCGTAAATTGGATTCGTCTTTGACTTACCCAGTTCGACCTTCCCACCTTCAATTTTGATTAGTTCATTCCGTGGTGGATTTGAATCTACGCGGCAAATGTTCCCCCACAGCGGATGGTCTTTCACCATGTCTATCGGTAACTCACGCATCAATATCGAAGACGTTTCCAAATGGATCCGCTCGTGTTCGATGCCCATCAGAACAATCCACATCGGACTGTTCCAGTCGATCGGCATCGAAAAGTCGCACTCGCGGATGAATTTGTCCACGATCGCGCGAGTCTGATCGCGATGCCACTTCACCTTCTCAGGCGACGGCCAGTCGTAGTTATTGTCATTCAGATCGTCCCAAGACATTTCATCGACGCCGATCGCTAGCAACGATTCCATTTGAGGATGGACGCGCTGATCAATCAGGTTCGCGACGTTGAGCTTATTAATAAAAAATACGGAGGTGTGACCGTAGTAGAAGATCAACGGCTGCCGAAGGTTGTTGGCTCGCCGGTAGTAGGCCTCATCTGAAGCCAAACATTCAAACAAACTTTCGTACAGTGAAAATGAATCGTGGAAGTATTCCAGAATCTCTGCACGTTTGGTTTCAACGTCGGTGTCGTTGAGCAAAGGAGTTTTGGTGACGACGTTAAAGGTTTGTGACGTGGATTGAGAAGATGTTTTCGAATTCATTGCGTGCGCTGCGTGGGTTAATGATCGTTCGTTTTGATCTATATTTTTACAGGAGGTGACATCCTGTTGACAACCGCGTGGGACAATATGACCAGCATTGTCAACAAAAACAGGGCTGCCACCGTTCTCTGACGGCCTGGCGACAGAGATGTTTCTTTTATTTGACACGTTGGCGACAGGACTCGCAAACTTCGTCGGGTGCCACGGCCAAGGTGCTATCTCTTAAGACGGTTGAAAGAAAAGCCCTCGGGCGAATCAGCCCGGATAACGCCGACGCCTGCCGGCTATTCGCAATACCGTTCAATGAAGGCCATTTTCGTTAAACGACAAGCCGGCAGGCGACC
>CAYOZV010000270.1:0-5107 GCA_964408465.1 uncultured Pirellulaceae bacterium | reverse complement strand
AAAGTCGTACGATTCGTGTGCCTGTTCACATGATCGACACGATGAGCAAAGTTCGCAACGTGATGCGAGACCTCGTGCAAGAGCTTGGCCGCGAACCGTCCCCCGAAGAAACGGCCGAACGAGCCAACCTGTCGTTGGATGACACACGTGTGATCATGAAGATGTCGCGCACGCCGCTTTCGTTGGACCAACCCGTTGGCGACAGCGAAGACAGTTTCTTCGGCGAATTCCTTGAGGATTATCGCGACGACGATCCATTGTACGAAACACACCAGGCCGCCTTGAAGTCTCGCATCGAAGAAGTCATGGAGCATCTGAATTACCGCGAACGCGAAATCCTGCGACTGCGATACGGCCTGGCCGACGGATATTCCTACACGCTGGAAGAAGTTGGAAAGATCTTTTCGGTCACGCGTGAGCGTGTTCGCCAGATCGAATCCAAAGCCGTTCGCAAACTGCAACAACCTTACCGAAACCAAGGCCTCTCTAGCTTTTTAGACGGCGTCGAACCGACCTGGAAAGACCCCGCCATCTAAACCCAGAGAACAACCCTCTACTGCGATCGTTTGACGAAGCTCGGTTGGCTATTTTGCTGGCCGAGCTTTTTTTTGCGCTATTGATTCGGTTGTATCGGGCAAGCGCTCGGTAGGTTGGGCTCTCAGCCCAATCATTTTGGAATCTTGGTCGGGCTGAGAGCCCAACCTACTGCCAACCTACCTCAGCAATCGGAAGTTTTTGTTCTGGGATTTGACTTCACTCAGCCGATCTTGGTATCGCAGGATTTGCCGGCAGAGGACGGCCGTGCGTTTGGTCGCGCCGGCTTCGGTAAGATGGTATTCGGTGTCAAAAAACAGGTCGTCTTCAAAAGTCAATTGATCCACCGAAGTAATAATAGGGCACGTCAGACCCGACACTAACGTCGCTTCGAACCTTTGCTTGGTCTCCGGCTGAGCCGCACCGTTGGTGGCCGACAACGGGGCGTGTGTGAAGACGACGCTGGCTCCGCGCTGTTGGCAGCGTTCACAGAACTGATTAATCGTTTCGATGTTTTCAATAATGTGAGACTTGTCCAGGTCCAACCGAACCGCGCCCATCTCGTGGTGGACCGAATTTCGATCAACGCCGTAATGTTTAACGTGGTCACCAAATTCGTTAAAGCTGCCTCGTTCGTAGATTCCCGGGACACGCTGATCTTGCGAATCAAAAAGATATCGCCGCGCGTTAACGACTCGATCCGCCAACAGGAACAGCGGAGGTTTGGCCAGTTTGGGCAAAGGGGCTTCAACGTCGGGTTGAAAGTACTCGCGGCAGCCGGGCCACAGGTCGTAGAGCTTAACGGCAAACTCCTGGGAACATTTCAGCCCATCTTTTCGAAACACCCCGTACTCGGGCGCCAAAACGATGAGATCACCAGGTTTAGCGTGTGCTTCGGCCATGCGCATCAATGGATTGATCCCGAACTCAGCGTGAACCCCCATATTGACCGGATGGTATCCCGTTTGCTCGGCGATCAATTGCGAGTTGAGCCCAAAAGCAAGATTGGATCCGCCGATAAAAATGATACGAGGGCTGGCCGCCGATTTCAGCAGTTCCAATTTGTCTTGGATGGAACAAAGGTAGTGCCGGCTGGTTCTGTAATGATCACCGACGTAAGCCAACGGAGTCAGAATGGCCATCTGAACCGCAAGGAAGCAAGCTAATTTGATTAGAAAGGTATTCATAGTATCAATTTAAAATGCGAAGTAGACAAACGTTCGTGGAGCGCCACGCGCCATAAAATCAAGAGTCAGCAATATCAACGACGTGTACGCCAACCAGCGCAGCGGTCTGGCCCAACCACTTTGGTAGGGCAACGCGTACAACGGGCATTCGTGTTTCCGTTGAATCCACTCGATGCTTACCAGCAGCGCCACAACAATCAATGAAACCTTCAAAATCTTTTCGTCCTTGATGCGATCGGCAAGTAGCGCGAACTGTTCGGGCATCCAAACGCAGGAATAGATTTTTTCAATAATTTCAAAAGCGGAACCAATCGTTTGAGCGCGAAAGAACACCCATCCCAAACAGACCAACGAAAACGTCAGCAACATTCGAAACGTGACAACCGGGGAGACAAAAAACGAGGGAGCGTGCTCAAAATTGAGCTGCGTTTTGATGGCATTAGGTTTAGTAAACCGTTTACCAAACCACTTCTCAAAGGACAGGACACCACCGTGCAGGGCGCCCCAGGTGACAAACGTCCACGCCGCACCGTGCCAGAACCCGCTTAACAAGAACGTCAGGAAAATGTTTCGATGTTGGCTGGCCGATGATCCGCGATTTCCACCCAGCGGAATGTAGACGTAGTCTCGGAACCAAGTCGAAAGCGAGATATGCCATCGGCTCCAAAACTCGGTCAGGCTTTGGGAGAAGTACGGGTAGGCAAAGTTTCTCATTAACTTGATCGAGAACAACCGCGCCGTTCCGATCGCGATATCCGAATATCCCGAGAAGTCACAATAGATCTGAAATGCAAACAAGACCGTCGCCAGCGCGAGCTCTGCGCCCGAGGCAGCTTCCCAACCGCCGTAGATGGAATCGACAGAAACAGCCACCACATCCGCGACGGCCAGTTTTTTGAAGAATCCCCACAGGATTAAACGGCAACCGGAACTGGCATCTTCCAAATTGAAAGCGCGATTCTTTTCGAACTGCGGAAGTAAATTTGTCCCCCGTTCGATAGGCCCGGCCACAAGCTGCGGAAAGAACGAGACGAACGCCAAGTAATCAATCACGTTTGCGGCGGGCTGCAAACGCTTGCGGAAGACGTCGATCGTGTAACTTAGCGTCTGAAACGTGTAGAAACTGATCCCGACGGGTAAGATCAAATTCACCGTGAGCTGATTGGGCGTCCAACCAAAGGTGGATGCCAGAGCCAGAAAATTGTCGGCGAAGAATCCGTAGTACTTAAACAGCCCCAGTAAGCCGAGGTTGCAAAACAGACTGATTCCCAGCAGGATTTTGGGGGACAACCTGACCGGCGAAACGCTGTTTTGAGCGGTGTGAATCTTCCGCGCGATACAGAAGTCAATCAAGCTGGAAATGAGGATCAGCGCGCAAAAACGGTAGTCCCACCAACCGTAAAACGTATAGCTGGCCAAAACGATGATGGCATTTTGAATCCGTGCGGCCCGCGTGCTCCAGTAAAGGCCAAACACGATGGTCAAAAACAGAATGAAAGTCAGGCTGGTAAATTGCATAACGGTTCGACGTTTGTGATCAGCGAATGAATTTTGGCCGCGACCGGATTACGCTACACTGGCGAACGGGCAGAAGGGTGGACGCGTTTTACAGGATCAAACGGATTTTTACACTGCCAGCAACACTACTGAAGTCCTCTCCACCCAACAATAGCAATCTCTTACTTGAGTTTTGAACGCCTGTCCGATGACGTCTACTGATTGGCCACCAACTGTCTACATTTTTAGTCAGCATTTTGGTCAGCGTTGCGGCGCTCGCCACCGCCTGCTGGCGAAACCAAATTAACGCTGCTTCACAAGACAGCCGCGCGATTCAAAACTGGCAACAGCGTTAGACACGCCGAACAATTTTTTTGGGCAAACTCGGACTGGCTTGTGGTACAACCATCGACCGGCAGACTGCAGGTTATCCTGCATGATGTCAGCGCTTCAATTTGCAGCACCGCTACATTCGACATAAGCTAAATCAACAGGGCTTTGGCTGCCGATAACAAAGAGACATCATTTCGGTTTGAAGAAGGATTTGACGCCAAAACATGAGCAAAGGGCACAAAAAACGCGCCGCCTCGACAAAGAACACGACGAGGCCGAAGACCAAAAAGGCAAAGCGGAAGCTCGAACAGCTCTTAACTCCGACGTTGCATGTCGAATCTATTGATGCTGCCAACAACGAATCTGCCCTCAACGTTGAAACTCCCAACACCTACAGCGTGTTGAAGAAGAAAAAGTCCCCAGCATCCCCTAAATCCAAATCCGCCCCCGCAGCACCTGCGAAGAACTGGACGAAACTCTCCGACGAAAAACTGTTGGACGTCCGGATGTGCGACTTAGGTTTGACCATTGAATCAACGCCCTTGGAAGGCATGATTCAGCAATTGCATCGTGAAATTGGTGCGCACAACATCCGCCTCAAACCGCATTGCTGGCTCAGCGATGAATGGTTCTCCCCCGATGGAATTCCTGGGATCGCGATTCCATTTTACTTGGCCAATCCGCGACTAATACGGCTTGAGCGGCATCAGATGCTGGACGTCGAAGGCGGAACCAAAGCTTGGTGCATGAAGATCTTACGCCACGAAGCAGGCCACACGATGGACACGGCGTTCGGTTTCCATCGACGCAAACGCTATCGCGAGGTGTTTGGACGATACGCTGATCCGTATCCGGAATTTTACCGCCCCAAGCCGCGCAGCAAGAACTTCGTGCAGCACCTCGAACCTTGGTACGCCCAAAGCCATCCCGCCGAAGATTTCGCGGAGACGTTTGCCGTTTGGCTGACGCCGGGCCAACGCTGGCGGACCGATTACGCCGGTTGGAAAGCAATGAAGAAGCTCGAATTCATCGACGACGTGATGGCGGAAATCGCCGGAGCGGCCCCCAAAATTAAATCGCGGCGGAAGGTTGATCCCGTCGGACGCATGAAAAAGACGCTGCGTGAGCACTATTTCCAACGGCACCAGCGATACAACATTAACTACACCACGTCCTTCGATGACGATCTTGCCCGTTTGTTTTTGGCACCCGATTCCGGTGCGACGCGGAAAGCCCACACCTATTTGCAGAAGCACCGCAATGAAATTTGCGATACGATTTCAAACTGGACCGGCGAGTACCGATACAATATTAATCAGGTGCTAAGGGAGATGATCGATCGCTGCCGCATGATGAACCTGCGAGTGAACCTTGATGACGAACAATTGCAGCAGGATACGCTGATCATGGTCACCGTCCACACGATGAACTATCTGTACCGCGGAAACCATCAAGTGGCTCTTTAGCCCGGCCGGCCCCATCGGTCCGCCAGTCCCTCCTCCCCACGCTCGACGCTCAACGCTCGTTACGAGGCTCCGCCTCGTAACGCACTACAC
>CAYOZV010000269.1:0-5133 GCA_964408465.1 uncultured Pirellulaceae bacterium | reverse complement strand
CGCTGGATGTCGAACGTTACTTGGCTGATGAAGGCATCGAGTAACGTAATGAGTAACGTAATGAGTAGCGTAATGGATCTTGATTAGGATCCTTTACGGTGGTGATATTTTGCGAACTTCAATCAGGGAGGTTTAACAACCTCCACTACCTTAAGATTAACCGAGTTTTTAATGAGCAACGTTTTTCGCGACCGTGAGATTTTGGCCAACGCACAATCCAAAGGCGCATTCGCCACGCTGGGGGCTTACCTGCGTCTTTCAGGTCCTGGATGGTTGCAATCGGCGGTGACGCTGGGGGGTGGTTCCCTTGCGGGCGCTTTATATTTGGGTATGGCCGGCGGCTACAGCCTCCTCTGGGTGCAACTGGTCGCGATCATCTGTGGTGTCGTGATGCTTTCGGCGATCAGCTACGTCACGCTGTCCACCGGCAAGCGTCCTTATGCGGCGATGAACGAGTACATTAATCCGGTGCTGGGCACGGCATGGGTCACGGCCACGATTTTGGCGAATATGATTTGGATTCTGCCTCAGTTTTCGCTGGCCTACGATGCGTTAGAAACGAACCTGCTTCCTGGCGTGGTGGATGGGTCAAGAAATTCACAATTGATGGTATCGGGTGTGATGTTGGCTTTAGCGCTGGGAGTCGTGCTGCTGAGTTTGAAGCCCGGTTGGATGTCAAAACTGTTCGACGCACTGCTGAAGTTAATTATTGCTTGCGTCGTTATTTGTTTTGTTGCCGCCGTGGTGCAGCTGTTTTTGCAGAACAAAATCTCTTGGGACGTCTTCAATGGCTTCATTCCGGACCTAGCCAACTGGGGTAAACCATCACCGACCATTGCTGAACTGATGGTCTCCGAAGAGGTTTCAGGAGCGTCGCGATCGTTCTGGGAGTCTCAGATCGTTGGCTTCAAACAAGAGAAGATGATCGCCAGCCTGGCGACTGCGGTCGGGATTAACATGACCTTCTTGCTGCCCTATTCGATGCTTTCGCGCGGTTGGGATAAAACGTTCCGTGGCCTGGCGCGTTGGGATTTGATTACAGGGATGGCGATTCCTTTTGTCATCGTGACTTCTTGTATCGTGATCACGACGGCATACGGTTTTCACGGCAAGGCCGACTCGCAGATGCTCAGCGCCGATCCGGCGGAGATTGCACAAAGCGGTTTTTATGGCACGGTTGCGGGTTACGTCGAAAAACGACTGACACAAGACGGACAGGCGGAAAGCCTGAACCAATTTCAAGTTGACTTCGATCCCCAAGCCCAACGGTCTCAGGCCGAACAGGAAACGCTGGATGCAAAGATCGCAGATGCCGCGGCAGCGAAAAAGGTTTACATTTCGGGGCTGATCGCCGAAATGCCTGCCGACGAACGGAAGATTGCTTTGGCGTTGGCGAAACCAACCGGAGGCCAATTGGCGAAATCACTCGAGCCACTATTGGGTGCCGAACGCGCCAATTTGGTGTTTGGCATTGGAACATTGGGGATGGCGTTTTCGACGATTATCATCCTGATGTTGATCAATGGTTTTGCGTTGGGGGAAATTCTCAATGACTACAACAGCCCCTTTTGGCGTTTCGTCGGCGCGGCGTTGGCCGGCGGTGTCGGATTTTGCTGGGTCTTTCTATGGGGCGGGGCTTCGAAAACCTATTTGGCGATCGTTGCGAGCACCTTTGGGATTCTGCTGCTGCCCATCGCCTATTTTGCATTTCTGCTGATGATGAACAATCGGGATTTGTTGGGCGACGAAAAACCCGTTGGGTTTCGAATGACGATCTGGAATGTGCTGATGGTGTTGTCGTTGGGAATCGTTTCGTTCTTCGCCTATACCTCGCTGATTAAAAAGCTCGCTGATCCTGGCACCGGGCAAATGGTGCTGGGCGGCGTGCTGACGTTTGGACTGCTGATGCTGATTGGATTTTCGGCGAAGCAAACACGCGTCAATACTTAGCAAGTCCGTTGCACATTCCGTAGCGGCCGTTTGGGGCCACTTGGGCGGAAGTATTCGCTGGCTGGGAGCCACGCTAGGAAGAGTTTTTTAATACCACAGGGATGGAAAGATGAAGAAACTATCGGTCAACGAAGCGCGAAAAGAATCGGCCATCGGTGCTGCGGCCAAGCTCCAGGGTTGGGTGCGGACGCGCCGAGATTCCAAAGCCGGATTCAGCTTCATCGAACTCAACGATGGGTCCAGCCAAGGCAACATTCAAATCGTCGCGCCTGGCGAGTTGGCCAATTACGAATCCGACGTGAAACGTCTGACCGCCGGTTGCAGTATTTCTGCCGTGGGGCAGATCAAAGAATCCGGCGGGCGAGGCCAAACGACGGAGATGTTGGCCGATTCGATCGAAGTCCACGGTTGGGCAGACCCAGAAACGTACCCGCTGCAAAAGAAACGGCACTCGATGGAGAAACTGCGCGAGTGGGCTCACCTGCGTCCGCGGACCAACACGTTCGGCGCTGTCGCGCGGACGCGGAACTGTATCTGCAACTCCATTCACCAATTCTTTCAAGAGCAGGCTTTCCTCTACATCAACACGCCCATCATCACCGCCAGCGATTGCGAAGGTGCCGGCGAAATGTTTCAGGTCACCACGATGAAGCTGGAAGAAATCGCCAAACAGCAGATCGAGAATCTCAATTACCGCTTCGATTTCTTTGACAAACCCTCCTATCTCACGGTCAGCGGCCAGCTGGAAGCCGAAACGTATGCTTGCGCACTTGGCAAGGTTTACACCTTCGGACCAACCTTTCGCGCCGAAAATTCCAACACGTCTCGGCACTTGGCCGAGTTCTGGATGGTCGAACCAGAGATGGCGTTCTTTGAGTTGACCGACGACATGGATCTGGCGGAGGCCTTTTTGAAACGTATCTTCTCCGACGCACTCAGCAAGTGTGGCGAAGACATGCAGTTCTTCAATGATCGAATCGACGAATCACATACGCTGATCGAAACGTTACAGGGCATCGTCGAAACAGATTTCGTTCGTCTGCCATACACCGAAGCGGTCGACGTGCTGATCAAGTCGAAGAAGAAGTTTGACTTTCCCGTCGAATGGGGCATCGATTTACAAAGTGAGCACGAGCGATTTTTAACCGAGGAGCACTTCAAGAAACCGGTGATCCTGTTTGACTATCCCAAGACGATCAAGCCGTTTTACATGTATTGCAACGACGACGACAAAACGGTCCGGGCGATGGACGTGCTGGTTCCCGGCGTTGGCGAGATCATCGGCGGATCGCAGCGCGAGCACCGATTGGACGTGTTGGCCAGTCGGATGAAGGATCAGGATTTAGATATTGACCAGTACTGGTGGTACGCCGATTTGCGGCGATATGGATCCGTTCCGCACGCAGGGTTTGGGTTGGGATTGGAACGGGCGGTCCAGTTCGTAACCTCCATGGCGAACATTCGCGACGTGATCCCGTTTCCAAGGACACCCGGCAACGCCGATTTTTAGGCTCAAACGTTGGGTGGGCTCTTAGCCCACCCGAGCGCGGCGTGGTTTGGCGAAGCACCGCCCCTACGGACGTCGCGCCTTGCGAAGTTGTCATTTTTCGCGATACTGGCGAGCTTTCCGAACCAACCTTTTAAGAGAAGAAGACCGCGATGAAAGCAGAAATGCACACCAACAAAGGCGTCATGCACATTGATTTCTACGATGCTGAGACTCCTGACACCGTCAAGAACTTCACCGATTTGGCCAAAAAGGGTTTTTACGACGGGCTGACTTTCCATCGCGTGATTCCCGATTTCATGATTCAGGGTGGTTGCCCGAACGGAACAGGCACTGGCGGCCCGGGCTACAACATTGATTGCGAAACTTCGGCCGAAAAGCAGCACCACGAGCGCGGCGTGCTGTCGATGGCTCACGCCGGACCCAATACCGGTGGATCACAGTTCTTCATCTGCCACAGCCGCACCAACACGGCACACTTGGACGGTGTTCACACGTGCTTCGGTAAAGTCACCGAGGGCGAAGATGTCATCGACACCATCGAAGGCGGCGATAAAATCGAAAAAGTCGTCATCGTGGAATAAGAAGCCTTCTCTTGGCAACATCTGGAAAGCGAAATTTTTCCATGGTGTCATAAACCACTGAAGAAACGGAGCACACGGAACTGAAGAATTATCCAGCATTCTTCCCGTGTTTTCTGTGTTTTCCGTGGTTGGCAATAGAGTATTGGGGTTCTCGGGCTAACGTCCAAATTTCTCAGTGGCCGCCTATGAGAATCTGTAGTTCTGTATTTAGCGGCCCATGATCAAGTGCTTGAAAAAATACTCCAACCGCAACTCCGGATAGGTACTGTCGATTCCGTGAGCGTACTTGGGATAGATCATTAGATCGAAACGTTGATCGTTGCGCTGCAGCGCTTCGATCAACTGCCAAGTGTTGGCCGGATGCACGTTGTCATCGACCAAACCATGAACCAGCAGCAGGTTGCGGTCCAGTTGCTTGGCATAAGTCAAACAAGACGCCGCTTCGTAGCCCGCCGGATTTTCGGCGGGTGTTTGCATGTATCGTTCGGTGTAAATCGTATCGTAGTTTCGCCAGTCGGTTACCGGCGACCCCGACACACCAGCACGGAAAACGTCGGGATGCTTCAGCAACGCCAACGCTGTTAAATAACCGCCGTAAGAATGCCCGTAGATTCCGACCCGCTTATCGTCCACGTAAGGGCGCTTGCCCAGATGTTTGACGCCGGCGACTTGATCGGCCAAGTCGACCCCGCCAAGGTTTTTGTAAACCGCCGATTCGAACGCTTTGCCGCGTCCGATTGTCCCTCGATTACCGATCTTGGCCACCAGAAAACCAAGTTCGCAAATTGGGTTGGTCGAGCTGAACTTGTTTGAGATTCCCGTCGTCAACGGCCCCCCGTAAACGTCGATTAACAGCGGATACTTTTTGCTGGCATCGAAGTCCGACGGCTTTTGCAGCGTTGCGTAGATCCTAGTCTGACCGTCATCGGCCAGGAACTCGACCAGTTCGTTGTTGGCCGCGGCGGACAACGTAGGCTGGGGAACCAGGCTGACGCCGCCGGCCAATTGTTCGTCTGATTGATCGGTTGGATAAAGGACCGTCGTCCGCGGTTGGTCAAAACGTTCGGCCGTCGCGATCACCCAGCGGTGGTC